>NZ_KK211105.1:190811-247701 GCF_000620305.1 Desulfitibacter alkalitolerans DSM 16504
GCTTTGCAAGGATTATTGATAAATTTTGGCCAAAATTTTTATCACTAAGGTTATGGAACTGGGATTATTATCCTGGAAGTGCATAACTACTGATAATATAGTAGTTTTAACTTTAGCCAGTTTAGATTATCCGTTTTACATTTTATTATAGCAAGAGCAATGAAATCGCACATGCGGACTGGGGCGGTGATTCTATGCAAAATAAAAGTGAAAATAATGTTACATTAAAAAATCCTAAGAAAACTATAACTCCCTTCGAAAAGCTTAAGAAGCGTATAACAAGCCAATTTCAAAAGAAAAAATTTATAGGGGATATACCCATTACTGACCAAGAATATGAAATGTTAATTGATTATTTTAAAACAAGATGCAAGGCATTAATAAGCTCAAAGAAGAGCATTGCAAATGATCCGATTTTTGCAATAGCTCTTGTTCAAATAGGAATTAAGTTTTATGATGGCAACTATTGGTCACATGTTTCAAAGATCTTAGGAACTGAAAAGATAAATCCAGTTGACCAGTGTCTGATTGGTAAGACGTTCATTAACACCCTTGCAGCTCATAATAAAATCATGCTAAACAAAAATGAGAGAGTTAATAATATTCTGATGCATGGTATTGTATCGGATTATTATGCTAATGAGCTCCTTGATTTCTTATTTAAGTATTACAACATTGATTTAGAAAGAGATTTACAACGTAACAATACTGAAATGATGAACAATCTGATTGAGGTTACTCAAAGAAGTGATAATACCGGCAGAACATATCTACTAGTAAAGCAGACGGCAAATGCTATTGGCATAAATATTCGAGGGGCAAAGATTAGGATAAGATATCTACTAAAGTTAATAGATAAATGTTTTTGGGAGCAGATTAGCCCAGAAAATTCTGGAAGTAGATTTGCCAAGCTATTTATTAAATGGCAGGAGAACTCTGAGGATTTTAAAGTCCAATATAATAAGTATCATAATTTACTTGGTGGTGGAAAAAAGAATTATGCCTCCCCATATTTAAGTTGTGGTTTTAAAGAAACAAACTTTAAACTAGTTTTGCCAACCCAGCTAATAAAAATGGACCATCAATCTGATTTACAATGGAATATATATTTTAATGGTAAGCATTTAAAGGATAATGCCGTTTCTTATCAAGCTGTAACAGGCTACAAAACCGAAGAATTAAAGGTAACTATAGATAAAGAAGATATCTTTAACGATTTTTTAATCGAACTAACATGCAATGAAAAGCGCCTCAAACTTTTCAAGATTAAAGCCAGCTGCATTAGATTTTTTGATAGAGATGGAGACTATTTAAATATTGATAGTAGCCTGCCAAAAGGTGAAGTATATGCATTTACTCCAGAAAATGAAACCATACGTTCTGAAGCACTAATTGAAAATGAGTTGGTTAATGGTTTAGTAAGGTGGTTTTTTGAATTTGAAGAAGGGGATATCATTAGGCTTCCAGATGGGAAAACTATAGCCATTGGGAAAAAACCAGAAGAAGGGTTGCTGCTAAGAAAGACGCTAAATGGAGCACGTGTCATCTATAATGGTAATAAGATTCCTATTTACTATGCCCCGCCAAGCATCTTACTTAAGTTGCTACCCAACAGAGCAACGGGTACAGTTCTAGACATTGATGGCATTAGATATCGATTATTTGATAAAGAAACAACAGTAATTAATTTAGATGATGGAAGCGGTGAAATGGGTTATATAGTAAATCTAGGGGATTATGGGTGCACCCATGATAATATATATACAGTCCTAGTGGATGTTCCCAATGACCGTACCAATCGTTATTGGCAATTTGCTCTTATCAATTCAATCAGCTTTCAATTTGAAGATGCTCCTTACATATTCAAATCAAAGGGAACAATTAGTTTTAATGAAGAACTAGACATATATCCTAGTGACAGTTTAGTGGAAAAAAATAACGATGAAAATTCATATAACTTTGAGATAAAACATGATGTTGATTACCTACAGTTTAAATATAAAACACCCAAGAATCTAGAGATAAACTTTGAATTCTACATTCCTGCACTAAAATGGAGGTTTGACAAAGGTCAATGGAATTTGCAGAGACCTCAAGACATTTGGCATAGTGATTTTCCAGCATTTATATATATAAAATACCACGAAAATAGAATCAAGCTTTCTTTGGATGAAACCCAGGAAGACTTTGATAATAGGTATGAACAAGGAATTACCTATGCTAAATCCAAATCAAAGGATATGTTTGAATGTGATACAACACGATTTAAATCATGGTTTGGTAGAGAAAAAGTCATAAGAAGGATTTATATAGATCTTCCTAAAAACAAAATTGAATTTATCAAAGTAATTACCCAGAGCACTATCAACAATCATATCTTCAAAACAGATTACGCGTCAGGAGAGCTAATTGGTGAGCTTGATATTACTGGAAACTCAAACTATTTCGTGGACGTAATACGGGTGGATACAAAAGAACTATTAGCAGAAAAAACACCAGTAATAGATGGTAAGTTTATAGTAGAAAGCCGCTTTGCGAGTGGCATATATCAAATTAGAGTTTTTGAAGACGAAGAAGATGAAACAGGTTTTGGAGCATCATATTATTTGCCCATAGGAAGATTTGAGCTTCAGCTAATAAATCCTTATAATTTAGAAGGGAAAAGCCTTTCAATTAAACAAATTAAAAAACATGAGAGTATATTCCAAGTTCAGCTAAGCCGCAAATATATCATTTACGACTTAAAGAGGCATGAAGATACTGATAAAAATAATTATACCGGACAACTATTAATTAAAAACATGTCTGGTTATAGTCTTATTGCTAACAATGTGAAAATAGAATTTATGAATTTAAATAAATTGCATTTAACTTATATATCATATTATGATGGGTATGATTATGTAGAATTCTTATATGACACCAGCCTAAACCAGATAGTAAAAGAAGAAGAAAAAGGTCTGAAAAGAGCTGTTAGATATCGTAGATATGATAGTCTTTTTCCAGAAGATTATGTATATATTGTTGAATTTACCGATGAATCGCCCATTATTAATGAAGCGAATTTACAATCTAATCCAGTAAATTATAATGATATAAAGAAAACCTCACGAAAAATAACAATTGAAGAAATGGGACTATCTGTGAAGGCCTATAATTGCCTAAAAAGAGCGGGTATTTATACTGCAGAAGAGATTAATAAGCGTAGTATAAAGGATCTCCAAAGAATTAGAAATATGGGCCGTAGTAGTCTAGAGGAAGTCGTTTTTAAAATGCAAGAACTTGGTTTTACTATTAAAGGTCTAGACATAAAGGATAAAGAGACATCCAAACCAAGTAATACTAATAGTTCAAAACCAAACCAGGAAGAGGTTCAAACTCAAAAGCAAGTATCAGTTAACAGAACCCCTGTAATGACGAAAAATATTAATGTGGAGGTAGAGGAGATAGAAAATACAGATCCACTAGACACACCACTATCAGAAATAGGTCTGTCAATGATGGTACTTAATTGCCTTAAAAAGGCCAATGTTCTAACAGTTAGAAATGCTGTAGAAAGAGGAACAAAGAGACTAACAGGAATACATGGTTTCAATAAAAAAATGTGTAAGGAATTAATAGACAAGCTGTATTGCTTTGGAGTTTCAATTAGGTAGGGGGAGAAAAAATGAGCTTTTCACCAGTAAATGCATCTAAGAACATTCTGGATAAGTATAAAAGGTATCTACAAACAACATTTAGTATTAATGATGAATATTATTCTAAACAGTTTAGCAAAGAGCTTAATAAGATAAACTTGCTTGCAAAAGGGCCATTTTTAGATGTTAATGACTCATTTGTAAAGGGAAGAAGTATTGAAGAGTTAATTAAAGGTGGCCTTCTAGCAAAGGGATTCCAAAAACTAAAAGTGCCATTAACCAGGCCATTATATAAACATCAAGAAGAGGCAGTTTCTAAAGTGCAAAATGAAAAAAATATTGTAGTCTCTACAGGAACTGGATCAGGTAAAACTGAAAGTTTTCTAATTCCTGTATTTAATTATTTATTCCGTCAACATGAAGAAAATAAACTAGATCCTGGAGTGCGTGCACTAATAATATATCCCATGAATGCACTTGCAAATGATCAAACTGAAAGACTGAGAGATCTTCTAGCAAACTATCCTGAAATAACCTATGGGAGCTATACTGGCCAGACAAAAGGAAAATTTAGCGATGCACTTGTAGAATACAAAAATCTTAACAACGGGGAAATGCCCATAAAAAATGAGCTAATTTCTAGAGAACAAATGAAAGATACTCCACCGCATATTTTAATAACAAATTACGCAATGCTGGAATATTTGATGCTAAGACCCGATGATAATGTTTTCTTTGATGGAGAGTATGCTGAGAACTGGAAGTTTATTATTCTGGATGAAGCACATGTATATAAGGGTTCAACAGGTATTGAGGTTGCAATGCTTTTAAGAAGATTAAAAGCTAAACTGTCAAAGGATAATTTAAGATACATCTTAACTAGTGCAACCCTTGGCGAAAAGCATGACAACCCTCAAGTTGCACAGTTTGCTCAACGCTTATGTAATAGTGATTTTTCAGAAGCTTGGAGTGCTCAGGCCTAGCTGGACACGCATAAAGTTCCCTTTTCTCTTTATTTCATACAAATGCTCTGTTTCTCTTTTTATCTATTTTGTGGGCTCTGCCCACACCCGCCCTCGCCGGTAGGCAGGTGGTCATGCTTTGCAAGACCACCTAACAATAGGGTATTGGCTTCGTGGCAGTAAAGGGTAAAGCTTCGCCCGGCTAAAGCCGGCCCTTGACTGCCTGCAATGTCTGTGGCTCTTTAAGCTACTAGTGACTGGGTCTCTCTGTGATATCTTTCATATTCCATGGGTGACATGTAGTCTAAGCTGCTGTGAGACCTTTTTGAATTATACCAAGTCTCTATATAGTTAATTATTGCTAATCTTGCTTCTTCTCGGGTCTTAAAACGCCTTCTATGAACCAGGTCTTTCTTTAATGTGGCAAAAAAGGATTCCATACAGGCATTATCATAGCAGTCTCCTTTTGCACTCATGCTTTGTCTTATGCCATTTTCTCTAAGCTTGTCCTGATAATCATAGGCTGCATACTGTGAGCCGCGATCTGAATGAAATATAAGTCCTTTTTGAGGCTTCTCTCTTTTTATTGCCATCTCTAGTGCACTAATTGTTAGCTGTTTTGTCATTCTGCTATCTAATGCCCAACCAACTATTTTTTTGTGGTATAGGTCTTCAATTGCAGCTAAGTAGAGCCAGCCTTCTTGAGTTGCTATAAAGGTAATATCTCCAACCCACTTTTGGTTAATTTTTTCAGCTTTAAAATCTTTGTTTAATAAGTTAGGAGCTACTGGATAGTTGTGATTTGAATTGGTAGTAGCTTTGTATCTAGATCTTAGAACACTAATTAACCCATATTCCTTCATAAGTCGTCTTACTCGCTGGTTGCTTGTTTTTATGCCTTTTTTTCTTAATTGTCTTTTTATTCTTCTGTGACCATAGGTGCTATCTGACTCATCAAATATTTCTTTTATGTGAGTAATCAGATCTCTGTCGTTTAATTCACGATGACTTATAGGCCTATTAAGCCACTCATAGTATGTGCTCCTACCTATTTCTAAGATTTGGCACATCTTCTTGACGGGAAATTCGGAGCTAAGTTCTTTTATTATTAAATACTTTATTTCACGTCTCTGCTGAAGATGGCCATGGCTTTTTTTAATATTGCATTTTCAACCTCTAAGTCTTTAATCTTTTTTTCTAATGCTTTTTGATCGGCATCAGCTGGCCGAAGATTTCCTTTGCCGGGAAAGGCGTCTTCTCCATGTTCACTATATTGCTTGACCCATCTTCTAACTGCTGTAGCACTTACTCCTATATCTTTGGCTACATCTACTGGCTTTTTACCTAATTCTGTAACAAGCTTTACTATATCTTTTTTATATTCTTCTGTAAATTTACTCATTGCCTTAACACGCCCTTTCTTATCTTTTATTATAGATCCTTTCTGCGTGTCCGGCAAACTCTCTACAGTCTAGCTGACATTGTCAGGGCAACGAGATTAAAACTACAGGTGCCAAAAGAACTAAATGAATTATCATCAGACTTTTATAATGAAATTGCAGATATGATTAATAATCTAGAAAATGAGAAAAAGATAGTGGAAGAAATCCAAAACAGCACTAGTCTTTGTTATAAAGGTAATCTTGAAGAAGTCTTATATGATGTACTGCTTCACGAAGGAAACTATTGGAACATAAGAAACTGCTTGCAGTCAACCAGAACCGTATCAGAATTGGCAGACTTAATGAACTGGTCACAACGGGACATTGAAAACTTTGTCACTGTTGCGTCAAAAGCTGAAAAAAACGGAGATAGATTATTTGATGCTCGTTATCACATGTTTTTAAGAGCCACTGAAAGCGTCTTTATAACCCTAAATCCAAGCAGAAAACTATTTTTAACAAGGAAGCACGTTCATTTTGAAAAAGACGAAGACTACAAAGTATTTGAAATAGCTACCTGCTCCTTTTGTCATGTCATTTATATAGTCGGCCAAATAGTAGATAATAGGGTTGAACAATCAAGTGTGGTTGATGAGGACAATATCAGGTCAGTATTTATGCTGGGCAATAGTATTTCTGACATAGATGAAGACCATTCTCTTGAAGATGAAAATATCAAAGCTGAAGAATATGAGCTTTGTTCTAGATGTGGCTTATTATGTAGACCTGGTACCCCTGACGAGAAACGCTGTGGGCACGAAATGAGCTATTTTGTTAATGTTTTTAAAATTAAGATCGAAAATACAAGCAAAGTATTAACCAAATGCTTATCTTGTGAAAATACCAATAACTTTGGCATACTGCGAATGTTTTTTTCAGGACACGAAGCTGCTACCAGCGTAATAGGCACAGCATTATTTGAACAGCTGCCGTCATATTCTATTAAGATTGAAACCATAGAAGAAGATGATGATACAGGATTTGTTGTTGGCAGTGGTAGTATAACAACCGAAACAAAATTAAATATGGCCAAACAATTTATTGCCTTTTCTGATAATAGACAGGCTGCAGCATTTTACTCCAGCTACTTAGACCAAACCTATAAAAATATTTTATACAAAAGACTTATTATTGAAACCTTAAAGGATAAATCATATTTATCCAGGGGAAAGGGCTTATCAGATTTTATTGAGGATCTAATCTATCAGTATGAGAAGTATAACATAGCTGTTAAATCAACTGATTTCACGCAAAAAGAGGCTTGGAAGGCTGCACTACATGAAATAGTTGATAATAATGGCAATACCTCATTATTTAGGATGGGTTTAGTAGGAATTTCATTAAATACAGAATTGATGCAGGGAAACAGTAAACTAAACCTCACAGCAGATGATGTTGCTACCATCTGTAATGTAATTGCATTGGGAATTATGTCAGATGCAGCAGTATCCTATGCCGCCAACCTAAACACTGCTGACAAGCAATATTTTACTCATAATGGAGTTGAATATAGCTATACCCTTTCAGACGCAGATCCTAAAGCCTATAAACGCTCATTTATTCCAACCAAAGCAAATATGACAAATAAAAGGCTTGATTATTTTATAAAGGTGTTAAAGAAGGCGGGCAATGATATAACTGAAGATGAGGCTAGGAACTTGTTAGAAAGGGGTATATGGAAGATCTTTTTAGCCATGAGGTATTTAAAAGCAGGCGATGGTAAGTACAAGATTGATGCAGAAAAAATAGTAATGTCTAGGCATGATGACTGGTATGTCTGTCCCAAATGCCAAAAAATTACAATTCATAATGCATTTAACGTATGTCCCTCCTTCAAATGTGATGGAGAACTTCAATCAATAGATGTTGAAAAAACTTTTAACAACAACCATTATTATAGAATATACCAAGAACTTGATATAAGAGAACTTAGAGTAGTAGAACATACCGCTCAACTTAATAAGGAAATGGCTTATGAATACCAGAAGAAGTTTAAACTTAAAGAAATTGATATTTTAAGCTGTTCCACAACCTTTGAAATGGGGGTTGATGTTGGCACCCTTGAAACAGTCTTTATGAGAAATATACCGCCTTCTCCGTCAAACTATGCACAAAGGGCAGGACGAGCAGGAAGAAATAAGCATTCGGCGGCTTATGCCATTACTTTTTGCAATAAGAGCTCGCATGATTTTTCTTTTTTTAAAAACCCGGAAAAAATGATTAAAGGAAGAATTGAGCCCCCTAAATTCAATGTGGAAAATGACAAGGTAGCCATTAGACATCTGTATGCATCAGCGTTGGGTTTCTTTTGGAAGGAATACCGGGATTATTTTGCAAAAACTTCAAATATGGTTGAGAGTCTAGAAGGCAAACCTAGTGGTTATGATTTATTTGAACAGTACCTAAAATCACACCCTGTTGGCCTAAAGAACTATTTGTCTGCATTTTTGTCGAATAGCTTAGCTAAAAGATTTGGTGTAGATAAATTTGCTTGGATAAATGGTCTACTGTCTAAGGAAAGTGGTGAAGAGGGTGTTTTTACAAAGGCTGTTCTAGAATATGAATATGAAGTTAGTATTCTAAAAGAAGCAATTGAGAGAGCCATGGCAGCCGAGCATGGAAGGATTGATAATTTAAGGCAGCGGTTAAAGGTATATAGAAACGAGGACGTATTATCATTTTTGTCTAGGAAAAACGTACTCCCCAAATATGGCTTTCCCGTGGACACAGTAGAAATGACTATAGTTGACAGAACAAATAAGACCAGGCTGGGTCTTCAGCTTCAAAGAGATTTATCAATGGCAATATCTGAATATGCACCGGATTCACAGATTGTTGCCAATGGCAATCTAATTACCAGTAGATACATAAGAAAAATACCTAATATGAGCTGGAAACAGTATGACTATATTTTGTGTGAGTGCAAAACCCTTAATATCGATCCTCACACAGAGGATGATGAGTTTTCCAACTTGGACAGCTACAAACAGTGTGGTAAGCTGCTAAACATAGCTTCAAGAAAAGTCTTCTTAATACCTCAGTTTGGCTTTGAAGCAGATGGCGATAGAATAACAAAACCTGGTCTTAAAAAGCCAGTAAGAACTTATAAGGGTGAAATAGCCTATGTAGGTTACAAAAATGATATAGCCATGAATAGATTTGAAATCAAAAAAGCAAGTATTGAGTTAGGACTTAGTAAAGCTGATGAGATGGCTGTACTCAACGAATCTAACTTTTATGTTTGTGAATACTGTGGTTATACAGTTTTAGATAATAAAGAGTTTAAGAAGACAAAGCGGGAAAAACATAGTGCACCTTCTGGGTATTCTTGTAGAAATGATGGATCAAACAGACTGAAACAATTTGCATTAGGATATAGATTTGAAACAGATGTAGTTCAAGTGAGGTTTTTAAACCCTGATTTAATGGATCGGGAAGTTGCATTGTCAGTTCTCCATGGTTTTTTAAGAGGCTTCAGCAGTTTTATGTATATTGAGCAAAATGACATTTTTGGCTGTTTAAATTACTTTTTTAATAATATAACCCACCGGCCTAATTATGCTCTGATTCTATATGATAAAACACCAGGTGGTGCAGGTCATGTTAGGCGTTTAGATAACGAAAAAACTATGGAAGGTGTATTACTAGAGACAGCTAGACTTATGGCCCAGTGTGATTGTGGTGGTGAAGACAAAGGTTCATCCTGCTATACATGCTTGCGGGGATATTATAATCAAAACTACCACGATAGATTAAAACGTAGCTATGTCATTGACTTTATTAATGATTTGTTTGAATGATTTACTAAACATCACATTTATACAGCAAATTATGAAAGCTGTGCAGAAATCTCTAGGTGTTGTCTAGCTTGACAGCTTTTTCAATTAGTTAAGAGAAAGAAGGACTATAGATTTTGCGAAATTGTTCAAATTGTTGACCAATGGTTTATTTCAAAACCTTTTTGTCAATACCTACGATACAAGCTAAAATATAATTTGAAATATAAACCCATAAATGAATTCTAAAATAAAGAGCATAGAGGGGGAGGAATATGGCCACTAAAGATGAAATATTAGGGTGTATCAATAAACTAGACTCCCACTATTATAAGCTTATCCTGTTGGTTGGCAAGACCGGAAGCGGTAAGACTAGAATGCTTAAAGCTTTAGCAGCAGCCACAGATGGGGCGGTAGCTGACCTGAATGTAGAATTATCTAAAATGCTAAAGAACCTTCCTAAAATGGAAAGATGCCATTATGTTCAGGACTTTTTAGATGTGGTTTTGCGACAGAGCAGTGGACAACCTTTATTCTTGGATAACACAGAAATATTATTTTCAAGTCACTTAAAAGTTGATCCAATAGGAATGTTAAAGAATGCTAGTAGGTATCAACCACTAGTTGTTACTATAAATGGAGTGATAGACAATAACAAGCTAACCTATGCAGAACCAAATCATCCTGACTTTATTGTTTATAAAGTAAGTGAATTAGGCTGCAGATACTACTCTTTTAGGGGGGAATAAATTGAAATACAAAGACTTAGTTCAGTTTGATCCTATTGAATCCATTGTAAAATTAAAAGATGCAGACCTCAAAGTGGAGGCAGAAAGGCTTGTCAAGACCTACGTGATGTCGCAGCACATGGCAGGCAGTCTGATTGATATTGTTTTACCACAGCTGCAGTTTGATCAAACCATAGATAATAAAGGTGTATTTATAGTAGGTAATTACGGCACAGGGAAATCTCACCTCATGTCAGTTGTTTCATCCATAGCAGAAGATGAAAGCATGCTGGAGTTTCTAAAAAATGAGGAATTTAAAGAATCTGTAAAAACAATAGCAGGCAGGTTTGAGGTTTTAAGATTTGAAATTGGCGCAAGCAGGATGACCTTAAGGGATATTGTTTTAAGTAATATTGAAAAGGACCTTAAAAACAGGGGAATAACCTATAAATTTCCTAAAGCAGAAGAAGTAACTGATAATAAACAGTCAATAATTGAGATGATGGGAGTATTTGAAGAGCAGTACTTAGACAAGGGTTACCTGATTGTAGTAGACGAGCTTTTAGACTACTTAGGTTCAAGGATGGAACTTGAGTTAAAATTTGATTTAAGCTTCTTAAGAGAAATGGGAGAAATAAGTAAACACTGCCGACTTCGCTTTGTTGCCGGGGTACAGGAGACTTTATTTGACAACCCTAACTTCTCCTTTGTTGCCAAGACCATGCTAAAGGTAAAAGACAGGTTTGAACAAATCATGATACATAGAGAAGATATATCCTTTGTGGTGTCTCAAAGACTGCTGCAAAAAACGGATGAGCAGAAAGCATGGATTAGAGAACATCTTCAGAAATTTAGCTTTCTATACAAAAACATGGCTGATAGACTTGAAGAATATGTAGATTTGTATCCTATTCATCCCCAGTATCTTGTAGCTTTTGAAAAGGTATACCTAGCTGAAAAACGAGAAGTATTAAAAACTATAACCACAACCATCAAGAACATTATTGAAAAGGAAGTTCCAGAGGATGAACCAGGTGTTATATCCTATGATACTTACTGGAGCTTTGTCAAAGAAAGCCCTTCAAAGAGAACTGTTGCCGATGTAAAAGAGGTAATTGATAAAAGCAGTATTCTTGAAGGCATAATAGAGCATTCATATACAAGGCCGCAGTATAAACCCATGGCCCTTAGGATTATTTATGCATTAAGTGTTCATAGATTAACTACAGGTGAGATCCATGCTCCTATTGGAATTACAATTGAAAATATGAAGGATGATTTGTGCCTATTTGACCCAATGCTGCCTGAAGTTGAAGAGGATTTTCTAATATCCCAAATTACCACCGTTATGAAAGAAATCTTTAACACAGTCTCCGGCCAATTTATTGAATACAATAAGGAGAATGAACAGTACTATCTAAACTTAAAAAAAGACGTGGATTTCAATGCAAAGATACAGCAAAAAGCTGATGTAATGGACGATATATCCTTAAATGCCTATTATCATAATCTAGTATTAAAGGCAATGGAGTTTGAAAGAACCCCATATTATCCAGACTTTAAAATCTGGGAATACGAACTGATATGGGAGAGCAAAAACATCGAAAGGGAAGGTTACTTGTTCTTAGGTGGGCCAAATGAAAGACCTACGGCACAGCCACCTAGAGATTTTTATCTTTACTTTATTCCACCATACGGGGCGTTTCAGTATGATGATTTAAAGGCCAATGATGAAGTGTTTGTAATGTTTGATGGCTCTAATGATGAAGTTAAAGAAAATATCAAGATGTATGCTGCTGCATTGTCCATGGCTGAAATTGCTTCAAAAGAAAGTAAGCCAGCGTATTTGACAAAGGCAGGTGAATACCAAAGGGAAGTTGCTAATTGGATTAGAAAAAACGCTAACCAATGCTTCACAGTTAAATACAAAGGTGAAGCAAAAACACTTCCAATGCTTCTAGCAGGCAAGAGATTATCTGACAAGAGCTTAAAAGATCAAATAGATATGGCAGCATCAGAATGCTTCAACATATATTTCAATGAAAAATACAAAGACTATCCTAAATTCAAATTAACAGTAACTAGGGCAAATCAAATTGAACTTTTCAAAAGTGCTCTAAATTATCTTGCAGGCAAAAAAACAGAGCAGGGTGCCAAAATATTAGATTCCCTTGGCTTATTTGATAATGAAAATATTAAACCTGAAAAATCCCTATACGCAAAATACTATATTGATATGATAAGCAACCTGGACCATGGTAAGGTAATCAATAAAGATGACATAATTGAAGAAATAAATGAAATTGAAGTTGATAAGAGGTTTAAGCTGGGAATTCATTGGATGCTGACAATACTAGCCTCCCTGGTTTACAGTGGAGATATTACATTGACTATTTCCGGCAAAAAATTTGATGCCACCATGTTAAAGGAATTGGCAGCTGAGAACACCTCTAACCTAATTGAGTTTGAACACTTTGAAAAGCCAAAAGACATTCCACTGAATGTACTAAAAAAGCTTTTTGAATTCTTAGAGATACCCCAGGGCACGATTGTCAATTCTCAAAAAAGAGAAGAAGCTGTTACAAAGATGCTGGTAGAATCTGAAAAAATGATTGGAAGCACCATCTTGGCACAACAGCAGTTAGGTGGTGATACCAGTATTTGGGGTAAAGACACTCTAGAAACCTTTAAGAAGGATAGTTATAAGAAGGAACTTAAGGAATTAAAGGAGTTTCTGGACAGCATAGGCAGATTTAATACTGTGGCGAAATTAAAAAATGTCAGCTTTACAATTGAAGAGATTGATAGACATCAAAAATCCAAAAGTATTATCAAAGAACTAAGCAGGATTAAGGAGTTAAAAGAAGCTGTAGACAGTAATGTTCAGTATTTATCTAACACTGAAATCGTTATGGATGATGAATATTGGAAAAACAAGCTGACAGCGACTAAGAAAAACTTAAATCTTGCTATAAGTGACCTAGATGCCATTGATAATGATTTTATCAGGAAATTCAACTTGGAACTGCAGGAATTAAAAGGTGAGTATATTGATTTATATTTAGAGCTTCATAAAAAACATAGATTATCTTTTAATGAAGACACACGCAAGAAGGACATTATGGCAGGCAAAAAGCTGGACAACCTTAAAAAACTTAGAGCTGTTGAGGGTATCCTGCCCATAAATAAGCTGGATGCTGTGTTAACTAAACTCGGTTCTTTAAAAACCTGCTATAACCTGACAAATAAAGATATGGAAACCAGTTTTGTTTGTCCCCACTGCCATTTCAAACCCAACGAAAAGGGAGATCCTGTCCACGGTGTAATTGACCATGTTGAAAATCAAATCGATAGTCTTGAAGGTGATTTCAAAGAGATTATTCTAGGCAGCATAGAGGACCCAATGATTAAGGATAATATTGCCTACTTAAAACCTGACCAACAGAGGCAAATTAATGACTTTCTAGAACACAGGCGTCTACCTGAAACAGTAGATAATAACTTTGTCATATCAGTTAACACATTATTAAAGGGCCTAGAAAAAATAGAGATTGAACTGGAAACATTACGTCAGGCTATCACAGGCGAGGGGCCGGTTACAGTAGATGATATGCATAAAAAATTCAAAAAGTACATGGATACAATTATTCAGGGTAAAGATGAAAGCAAGGTTAGAATTATACTTAAATAATGGGGGAAGAAGATGAAACTAACAAAAGAAATCTTAGACTCTGTAAGACATATAGAAGGCTTTCCTATTGGTAAGGATGAGGACATTATAGAGCTTTCAGATCCACCTCACTATACAGCATGTCCTAACCCTTTCATAAATGACTTTATAGAAAAGCATGGTACACCATATAATGAAGAAGAGGATTATTATGAAGTAGAACCTTACTCAGCTGATGTTTCAGAAGGGAAACAAAATCCCATTTATAATGCACATTCATATCATACAAAAATTCCACATAAGGCGATCATGAGGTTTATTCTTCACTATACTAATCCCGAAGATATTGTATTTGATGGTTTTTGTGGCACAGGGATGACAGGAGTTGGGGCACAAATGTGTAGCAACCCTGACAAAGATTTTAAGATGCAAATAGAAAATGAGATGCCAAAAGTAAAGTGGGGACCAAGAAAATCAATATTAAATGATCTTTCACCTGCTGCAACCTTTATTTCATATAACTATAATAGTCCCGTTCAGATAAAAGAATATAAAAAACTATTAAGCGAGATTATTGTTGATATAGAGAAAAAATTTGGATGGATGTACGAAACGCATCACACACTAGGCGAGGAAACACAATACGACAATAAAGGTAATATAATTAAGGGCAAAATAAGCTATATAGTATGGTCCGATGTTTTTATCTGCTCCAGTTGCAGTGAGGAAGTGGTTTTTTGGGATGTTGCAGTTAATAAAGAAAGCGGCAAAGTTTTGGAAAGCTTTAAATGTAGCAATTGTAGTGCAACTCTAACAAAAAAAACGGTTGAAAAAGGTATAGAAAACGCACATGACTATTCTTTGAAAAGGAATATAAAAGCTGTGAAGACTGTGCCCGTAATGATTAGCTATAATGTAGGAAAAATGAAGTATTATAAGAGGCCTGATGCTAACGACTTTGATGTATTAAGAAAAATTGATTCTATAAACATACCATTTTGGTATCCTATTGATTCAATGATGTTGATTGGAGAGAGATGGGGAGATAGTTGGAGAGCAGGGTATCACTTTGGGATGACTAATGTACATCATTTCTTTAGGAAGAGGACCCTTATAATATTAGCTAATTTTTATAATGAAGCTAAGAAGTTATCCATAGGTAATAAGTTATTATACGTCCTCACTGGTTCATTGCAAGGGCTAAGTAAACAACAACGTTACCGACTGTTTTCTTCTTTTCCCAATATGATTCTTAGCGGCACCTTATACATAGGATCATTACAGCGAGAATGGAATGCTACAGACTGGATGCTGGGTAAAATCAGAGGAATAGTCAATTCTAAAACAAATCATATGAGTGATGACAATTACATTGTAACCTCACAATCCACGTCTAATATGAGTAACATGAAAAGCAACTCCATTGACTACATATTTACAGATCCTCCATTTGGGGATAACTTAATGTACTCAGAGTTGAATTTTATCTGGGAGTCATGGCTTAAAGTATTCACAAATAATAAATCTGAAGCAATTATCAATAAGACGCAAGGAAAAAACTTATATGAATACCAGGCTCTTATGGAAAGATGCTTCAGTGAATATTACAGAGTACTAAAACCAGGTCGCTGGATGACAATAGTATTTCATAATTCAAGTAGTGGTGTCTGGAATGCAATACAAGAAGCTATCTTAAAAGCTGGCTTTGTAATTGCAAATGTAAGAATACTTGATAAGCAGCAAGGAAGCTTCAAACAAGTTACAACAACTTCAGCAGTTAAGCAGGATTTAGTCATATCTGCTTATAAACCCAAAGAATCCTTCGTCGAAAAGTTTTTAATGGAAGCTGGCACTGAAGAAGGGGCCTGGGCATTTGTTAGAGAACACCTTAAAAAGCTTCCTGTTGTCATTGAAAATAACGGTGTGCTTGATATTATTTCCGAAAGACAAAACTATCTGCTTTATGATGCTATGCTGGCTTTTCATATTCAAAAAGGTGCCTCTATACCAATGGGCGCAGCTGACTTTTATAAAGGTTTAAAGCAGCGTTTTTCTGAAAGAGATGGAATGTATTTTTTACCTGAACAGGTAAACAGATATGATGAAAAAAGGATTAGGATGGATATAGCCGGGCAGCTTTCTCTATACGTATTCGATGAGAAGACTACCATTCAATGGCTGTATAAGGAACTGGAAACACCTCAGACATATCAGGACATCCAACCCAAGTTTTTAAGAGAGCTTCATCAAATAAAACATGAAAAACTTCCTGAATTAAAAGATATACTCACAGAAAACTTTTTACAAAATGAGAAAGGTCAGTGGTATGCGCCAGACCTGAACAAGAGATCCGATCTTGAAAAATTAAGAGAAAAGAATTTACTCAAAGAATTTGAAGAGTATAGAATCGGCAAGGGTAAGCTGAAAATCTTTAGAACAGAAGCCGTCAGGACTGGATTTAAGAAGTGTTGGAGAGATAAAGATTATAAAACTATTGTAGCTGTTGGCAACAGACTTCCTGCCAATGTAATCCAAGAGGATAGTTCTTTATTAATGTATTATGACAATGCCTCCACAAGAATAGGTGATTAATTTGTACCAAACTGGCCAATGGGTTTTTGATAAAGACAACAACCGAAAAGTAAAGATACTTGATGTGAATGAATTATGGGACTACCGAACATTCCATGTGTATGAACCAATCCATAAATCTACTTATTATATATCGGAAGACTCCATTGGGGAGAGTATTGGCCATTATGACAATCTATTTTACTTAAAATACCTCCTTCTTGCAGCAAAAATAAAAAACGAACTGGCTGGGGGTATATTGTCTTCAGTTGGGGACAATATCATACCCCTGCCTCATCAAATTTATGCTTTAAACAGAGCCTTGGCAAATAATGAGGTTCGTTATCTAATTGCAGACGAGGTTGGTTTAGGAAAGACGATTGAAGCCGGATTAATTATCAAAGAGTTAAAAACAAGAGGATTAATACGCAAGGTATTGATCGTAGCACCCAAAGGTTTAATAACCCAGTGGCATCACGAGATGAAGACCAAGTTTAACGAAGATTTTAAGGTGCTGCTTCCAGAAGACTATGATACCATAAAAAGACTCTATGGAAACCTTAATCCATGGGACAATTTTGCACAGGTGATATGTTCAATGGATTCTATCAAGCCTCTTGAAAAGAGGCTTGGCTGGGATGCAGATAAAATTGCTGCCTATAACAAGGATAGAATAGAATCTCTGCTCAAAGTTGACTGGGACATGATTATCATTGATGAGGCCCATAGGGTAGGGGGAAGCAGTAGTGATGTGGCAAGATACAAAATGGCCAGAGCCTTAGCTGAAGTCAGCCCTTATTTATTGCTGTTAACAGCCACACCTCACCAGGGAAAGACAGAGCCTTTTTTACGGCTGATAAGACTTCTTGATAAAGATGCGTTTCCTGGTGAACAAGCAATTGTTCGGAGTCAAGTTGCCCCATATGTTATAAGAACAGAAAAAAGAGAAGCAGTCGATGCTGAAGGTAACAAGCTTTTTAAAAACCGTAAAATAAATACGTTAAACATTGGCTGGGAACTAAGACATGATTTACAAAAGCAGCTCTATGAGGAAGTCACCCAATATGTGGCAACAGGTTATGACAAGGCAAGAAAGGAAAAGAAGTACTACCTAGGCTTTCTAATGATACTCATGCAGCGTTTGGTCAGCAGCAGCACCAGGGCTATTAGAGAGTATTTAGACAGAAGATGGAGCATTCTTGAAGCACAAGAGGCGGAACTAACTGGATATAATGAGGATGATTTCTATGATAATGAAGCTGAAGAAGCCATTGAAGAGTTGATTAAGGCAAAGTCGCTAAATATAAAAAAAGAAAAGATGGAAATACAGGATCTACTAGCCATAGCACGCTTAGCAGAAAACCAGTATCTTGATGCCAAGGCAGAAAGCTTGCTTGACACCATATTTAAAATAAATATAGATGAGCAAAAGTTTAAACTGCTGATCTTCACCGAGTTTATAGCCACACAAAATTACCTTAAAGATGTATTAGAACAGAAAGGCTTTAATGTAACCACATTAAATGGTTCTATGAATTTAGAAGAAAGAAGTGTGGTTTTAAAAGATTTTAAAGAAAAGGCTCAGATCCTTGTATCTACTGATGCCGGAGGAGAAGGCCTTAACCTCCAATTTTGCAATACAGTAGTCAACTATGACCTGCCATGGAACCCAATGAAGATAGAGCAGCGTATAGGTAGAATTGATAGAATTGGCCAGACAGAAGATGTTCAAGTGTTTAATTATATGCTCAAAGATACTGTTGAGTATCGTGTCAAAGAAGTCTTAGAGCAAAAACTGGCCACTATCCTAGAACAATTTGGTGTAGATAAAATGGGAGACATTCTTGATACAACTCAATCTGAAGTTGATTTCACTAGTGTCTATATGGAGAGCATTAATAATCCAAAAGGAATAAATCTCTATACTGGCAACTTAGAAAAAGAGATTAAAGAAAAGACAGAAAAGATTACTGAAGTTAAGGATTTATTAATGGATGAAAAGGTATTAGACAAAAGTTTGGCAGCAAAAATAAATAAACTTCCCATTGACCACTGGATAAGGTCAATGTATCAAAACTATCATCTGTCACTGGGTAGAGAAGTTGGGCTGTTTGAAATAGCGGAGTTAGATTTCAACAACAGTAGTGTTCAAGAGATGTTAAATAGAAATGAAAGCTGGATATATACAAATACAATTCCCGTATTAAGAATTGATGGACTAAACTATGATAATGGCTGCTGGTCTCTCTGGGAAATCGGTATAAATGAAAATGAAAAGGAAAGAAGATATTTTCCAATATTTCTAAACGAGAATTTGGTTTTTAGAGGACCTTCCTCTAAAATCTTATGGGATGCACTAATAAATGACCAGAGTAAAATCGAGGCGCTGTTACCAAGGCCTTTTAGTGAAGACCAGTTTAAAATTGTTTTAGACAAGGCTAAAGACGTTGCATATGGCCATTTTCAGGAGATTAAATCTAGCTATGAAAACAAATTGGACAAACAGAGGGGAAAACATGAATTAGCCTTTAAGCTCCGCAAGGAAGCAATTGACAGGATCGGACTTAGCCATGTTAAGAACTTCAGGAAGAAACAACTGGAGCAGGAAGAACTGGTTTGGAAAGAAGAGCTGGCAAAGAAAGAAAGGATTATTCCAATCCTAAAGCCAATCTACATTGTTTATTTGGAGAGGTAAAGATGTTAATGGAATTATTAAGCAGGCTTCCTTTAAAGGACTGCGATAGAATACTAGTCTATGATATAGATAATCTCTTTCAAGATGAGATGATTATTCAGGAGGTAATGGATAATGGTTTTGACATTATCCATTATGAAGACCCTGAAGTCTTTCGTTATTCTTATGAGAAAGATATCAAAAACCATGAAAACATGAGTAAATACATGGTCTTAGTAAAGAGTGAGATTTATGTTCCCTACGATATACTAGAACAGTTCTATCATGAAAGGGTTTCCCTGAGAGATATTTTTCCAAAACTAAGTTACACAGTAGTAAAAGAAATTTATGTAGACTGCATAGATCGTCTCTACAAAGTGTATCAAAGTTATAGCGGTCAAGAACTTGGTGATAATGGTACCAGGGACTATGTCCTAAAATCTGTTTATGGTATCTATGTTGAATTAATTGAAGACTTTATGACACTAGTAAAGCAGCTTACATCTATCTACTATCAAGGGCTGTCCATACCTCATGTTATTGGTAAGCATCTTATAGAAGAATTAGAGGAAGACCACAGAATTAGAGAATATCCATTACACAAATTAATAGATGGACCGCATAGCTTTTTCCAGTTTGTTCAAAGTCAATGGAATCTATATGTGGAGAGCATTAAAAATCCTGTTTGTAAAGAGAAGTTAGTAATTGATTTTGAAAGTCATGAAATAAGAGTATATATGGATAATTTGTTCCAGGAGGATTATTTATACCCAGTAAAAGTTAATGAAGCCTATGATGTCCCTGTGTGGATGGAAGCTGGTGTTCAATATGACACAGCCCAGGGACTAAGGAATACCATGCAGGATAAGCTGCTGATTACCGAGAGTAAGCTTCACAGAGCCCAAAGTTACAAGGATTGGTTTGTCATTAGCCAATTATGGAGTGACATTCTAGTTTTATTCCATGATCATAACCTGGATTATTATTTTGCAGCAGATTTCAGTAAACTGAAGAAAAAGCTGGTATCTGGATTTAAAGAATGGATGGCGGCAAATTATAACAAGCTTCACTCTCTGTCCTACATAAAGACCCCTGTAGTAGTAAATAAAATTCCCTGGCATCTAGAAAGTCAGATTAGGCGAAAAGGCCTTAACAAAATTGCGTTAATTGTAATGGACGGCATGTCCTTGGATGACTGGAAGGTTATGAAGTCTACAATGGCAGATGGATTAAGTTTTAATGAAAATTTAACCTTTGCCTGGGTACCAACAGTGACTTCTTTTTCTAGACAGGCCATTTTTTCAGGGGAAATTCCAGCTCACTTTGAAGATACTGTATTTTCAACAAACTACGATGAGAAGCATTGGAAAAAGTTTTGGATTGAAAAGGGGTACAGGGATAATAGTATTGCATATATAAGAAACATTAGAACACTAAAGGAGGACGGATTAACTAACCTAGTAGAAAACGACAGGTTGAAAATACTTGCAGTTGTCATTAATGCCGTGGATAATATCCTGCATAATGCACAGCTTTCCACAAAGGAAACATACAACAGCATAAAGTTTTGGGCTCAAACAGTTGGTTTTGAAGGCCTGCTAAAAAAGCTGCTGGATAAAGATTATGAGGTTTTCATTGCCTCTGATCATGGTAATATTGAAAGCACGGGAATTGGTACTCCCAAGGAAGGTTTAGCCGTAGATACCGCAGGCCAAAGGGTAAGGGTGTATGACTATGCCTTTAACAGTGATAAAATTATGAAGGACTACGATACATATCTATGGAAGGGAATGGGCCTGCCAAAAAAGTATCACTATTTCCTATGTAGTGAAAGCTTTTCATTCACAAAAAAAGAAGAGAAGATAATGTCCCATGGTGGTATATCAATTGAGGAAGTAATTGTACCGTTTATTCACATCAGAAAGGAAGATTAGCTTGCTAAAAAGGGTAGGATTTGATAGACAGATAAAAAGAGAATGGCTGGATAAAACAGTAGAACTATTGATAAACAAAGAAGATTCTAAGGACATCAAAAATATTTTGGACGGAATAGTTAAAGAAGATATAGCCAGTAATGATAATCGTAGAAAAGCCATAAGCATATTAATGCACAGCTGGATTAACGTAGAGACAGACCACATAGCCATAAGGAGTAAAGCATTAAAGCTCTGGGAAACGGGCAACAGCACTGAACGATTAGCTATCCATTGGTGCATGCTTTCACTGGCATATCCCCTCTTTTTTAATATTAGTGAAATTATAGGAAAACTGATTAACCTGCAGGATGAGTTTTCTTTAAATATGGTACGAAGAAGGGTCTATGATGTATGGGGAGAAAGAAGCACCTTGGACTATGCTATTAACCGTGTAGTATGGTCTATGAAAGACTGGGGAACTATTGGGCAAAATGGAAAGGTTGGCGAATACAAAAAGATTGAAAGAATTGTTATTGAAGATAAGGAAGTTCAGCTTTTGCTGCTGGAAGCCTATTTTATAGCATCGCAAAGGAGTAATATTCCATGTGCTGAATTAGAAATGATTAATGCCTTATTCCCTTTTAAAACAGATATTACTATAAATGACTTACAGTCAAATCATCGCTTTAAAATAAACAACATGGGGAATAATTTGGTAGTTAGTTTATAACTTTAACTTTTGGGAACTATCTGTTTGCTTCTATGTAATACTAAGTGCCTTGGGGGAGTTTGTTATGGACGAAAAGCTTTTTCAACAACTAATTGAAGTAAATTATCTTACTACAGAAAATGCTTGGCGCTATCGGTCTATTCTGCGGTTTTTTTATGAACAACATGAAAGGTTGCGCCATTATTTATTCCCTGAGGAAGTCTATGTGCATTTAAAGAAAAATCCGTATTTTCATAAATATACTATGGAACAGCTCCAGCAGGATTTAAATCAACTGGTCGAGTGGAAAAATCTGATTCCTCGTCAGGACATGGGACGAGTTACTACAATTGAAGAGTTTAAGAGGAAAAAGTTTCGTTACCAGTGCACCCCTTACACAGTTGAGATTGAAAGAATGGTTGTTTCCCTTGAGGACAAAGGTGATGCGTTTGGAGGATCCTTGGAAAAGACCCTTTTTGATCGCCTGCTTAACTCGTTAATGAAAATTACTTCAAAAGAGGCAGTCAAGGATTTGCCTTTGGAAAACCTATTTAGTTTATGGGAAGAGATGTATGACAATTTTCGCAAGTTAGCAGAAAATGCTACAGATTATTTAGCACATTTAGAAAGTGAAAAAGTAGAAGAAATAATGATGACAGAAGCCTTTTTGGTATATAAAGACTCTGTTGCCAATTATCTGCGCAATTTCATGACTTCTTTACAGAGAACAGCTTTTCGAATAGAATCCTTGATTGCAGAAACCCAACAGGATTCTATTAAAGAAGTGGCACAAAAGTTGGCCGAATATTATCTAAGCATACCTCGTTTAGAGGAAAAGGTAAGCAAAGAGATTCTGGTAGAGAAGTATCTAAACCAGTGGCAGAGTATATCAGCATGGTTTATGACCCAAGAAAGGCAGGAAAGTGACATGGCTTATTTACAGAAAGCCACTAATGAGACTATTCGGCGCATGACCCGTTTCGCCCAACGATTAGGAGAAAAACACCATAATTTTAAAAGCAGGCGTAAGGACTACCTTCACCTGGCAAATTGGTTTTACCGATGTAATACCATAAAAGAAGCTCACCTACTATCCTCTTATGTATTTGGATCTTTTCACACCCGACATTTGTATGCTGATGTCAAGAAAACTGAAGACATATATGCAGAAGTCTGGGACGAGCCACCTATCAAAGTGACCCTTAAACCACGCATCCGGAACTATAGAGAAAAGACACGAACAGGCGCAATTATTAGTCGTAAAAAGGAAAAGGAAGAAACAATGGAAGTATTTATGCAAGAAAGGGAGGCAGAGCAAAGGTTAATTGACCAAGTGGTCAATAACGATAAGATAGATTTAAAGAATATTACTTCTAAAGATCCTTATATACGTAAAACACTACTGAATTGGATCGGAAAGTGCATGGGAAGTAAGGATATGATGGCTAAAACAGAAAATGGCCGCACAATTAAACTGGTACAGGTAAGTTGTAAAGAAGTCACTCTAGAATGGAATGATGGGGTTATTAAAATACCAGATTTTCAGATAGAATTTCTATAGGTTTGAACCTATAAAGTTGGTGAGTTAATGAAGCAGGAAAATAGACGACAAGAATTTGATGAAACTGCCAAGGAGGCATCTCAGTATCTGTTGGAACAGTTTTGGATTCTGAGAGATGAACAACCAGAAATATATCAGATGGTACGTGAAAGAGAGCATGCTCTTCGAGCCTATTTTATGGACAAATTAGGTCTTCATTTAATTGTTCATAGATATTTTGCTAAACTGGAGAAGATTCCAGCTGAACCTGAGGTATGGATGGGTATTGATGCTTTTAAGGAAGTAAAAGACTACAGCATACTATGCTGTCTCTTGGCTTTTCTAGAAGGTAAAAATGTTGATGAGCAATTCCTTTTATCTGATTTATGTGAAGAACTCCAAAGCCTATTTCCTGGGGAAGAAGGTCTTGATTGGACTCATTATGAACATCGGAAGTCATTGGTTAGGGTGTTACAACTGGCTGCAGATTTGGGTGTAGTAAAGCTTGTAGATGGTGATATTTCTGGATTCAGTTATGCCGAAACTTATGAGGTTTTATATGAGGTCCCTGTGGTTAGTCGTTATTTTATGCGATCTTATCCAAAGGACTTACATAGGCTAAATAGCAAAGAAGAGTTATTTAAATCAGAATGGGATGGAAACGACGAAAATTCTGGTGTAAGTAGACGACATAGGGTCTACCGCCAGCTTTTTCTTTCCCCTGTTATGTATTCTGCGGGCTCAAATGACCAGGACTTTATTTATTTGCGAAACTTTCGTAATCGTATTTTGGAAGACCTTGAAAAACATACTGATTTCCAATTTGAGCTCTATCGTAATACGGCATTATTATCTATGCCAGAGAGAAAGGCTAGATTGACACTTTTCCCTGAGAATAAAGCAATAGCAGATATTGCTCTACAGTTTGGGGGGTATGTTAGGGAGCGCCAGCAAATAGATGAAATACCACTCCAATATGATGGATCCTTTTATATAATGCCAGCAGATTATGAAAAATGGATAGTAGTTTTAAAAGAACGTTTTGGAAAAGGGTGGAGTAAGCAGTATAGAGAGGCTTTGATATCAGAAATAGCTAAAGATCTTTTAGAATACATGGTTAGCTGGAAAATGGCGTCTAAGGATAAAGAGACCAAGGTTATTTCTTTACACCCATTACTGGTGCGTATTGTAGGAGTTTATCCTGAGGACTTTGATGAGGCAGGTGCTTGCAATGGTTAATAACGAAATGAGATGGCAGCTGAACAGAGCTGGACTTGTAAACTTTTGGTATTACGATGAGGAGGATTTCTATTTTTCCGATGGAAAGCTGCTTCTTAGGGGCAGCAACGGTTCTGGTAAATCTGTCACAATGCAGAGTCTCATTCCTGTTCTATTAGATGGTCGTAAAGCACCTGATAGGTTAGATCCCTTCGGTTCCAGATCCAGAAAAATGGAGGATTATCTGTTAGGTGAGAAAGATGTTGTAAATAGAGACGAACGGACTGGTTACCTATATTTAGAATACAAGCGCAAGGGGCTTGAGCAGTTTATTACAACAGGTATAGGATTACGAGCTAAGCGCCACAGCCCTATGGATTTCTGGGGTTTTATTATACAGGATAACAGAAGAATTGGCCATCAGCTGCAGCTTTACAATATTGAATATAGTGGGGAAGATGGCAAGGAAGTAAAAGTTCCATTATCTCGTCAGGAATTAGAAAACCGAATAGGCCAGGGAGGACGATTAGTTCGCGGACAAGGGGAATACATGGAACTAGTTAACAAATACATATTTGGTTTTGAATCAATTGAGGCTTATGAGGAACTAATCAAGCTTTTGATTCAATTGAGGAGCCCCAAACTTTCTAAGGACTTTAGGCCTACAGTAATTTATGATATCCTAAATGAATCTTTGCCCGCCCTTTCTGATGAAGAACTTAGACCTTTGTCCGATACCATAGAGAATATGGATCAGACAAAGCAGCAGTTGGACCAGCTTCAAAGAGACCAACAGTCATTAAAAAGATTGTGCCGCCAGTATGATAAATATAACCAGGTTGTGCTTGCTGAAAAGGCTGACGGCTTTATTAAGACAGATAGAGATTTGCGTAAAATTCAGAAGGAAAAAGAAAAACTCGCTACAGAACTATCTGAGCACGAACGTCAACATGAAAAATGTGACAATAAACTAAAAGAACTTGATATAGAAAAGCAAGCATTAGAAGCAGAAGCCAATGCTCTGAACAAGCATGCTGTCTTTGATGCTGAAAAAGAACGAATTAGTTTGGAAGAAGTTATTTCACAGATGGAAGAACAACGGCAGCAGAAAGATAATACCCTTACACATAAGCTATCCAAGGAAACTGAGCTGCGAAAAAGAATCGACAAGGAAGAAGAAAGCACTGCTGGTTTTGAAAAGGAAATAAATGACATTCTCATAGATCTAGAACATGAAGGGGAGGAAGCAAAATTTCAGGAACATGAAACGGCAGCTACTGAGTTTAAGGAGAACTACAAACAAGAATTTTACTTTGAACTTTGGAAAAAGGAAAGCAAGGAGTATCTTAGGAAGCTAGAGACTGTCTTGAAAGTTCTTCAGGAAGAGACTAGGGCGATGAATAGGTACCAGGATACAGACAGAGAAGTTGGGGAAGCCCAAAAAGAGTTAGATAGGCTGCGACAGGAAGAAAAGAAATGGTATAACTATTTCGAAGAAGAAAGAGAAAAGCTCCTAGCAAACATTCACCAATGGTTAAAGGCAAATAAGGAACTTATAATGACTGATGAGGAAATTTTAAAACTCATTCGAGCCTTTACTAATCTGTATGAAGAATACTCTTTTGAAGAAGCACGGAGTCCTATGTTTCAAGCCAAACAGCGCAGTTTAAACAGTATTGAGAAGGAAAAAATTGAGCTAAGTCATAAGATCGGAGAGAAAGAAAAGGAAAAAGGCAGAATTGAAAATGAAATAAGTGAATGGAAAAACAAGAAAGATCCAGAGCCAGAACGTCATTTGGATACTATGAAATATAGGATTCAGCTTGAAGAAGCAAAAGTTCCTTATCTACCGTTTTTTGCAGCTGTGGAATTTAAGGCGGATGTTCCCTTGGAAATTAGAGAACGTCTTGAAGGTGCTATTGCCTGTATGGGATTATTAGATACATTAATTATACCTGAAAAATACACCAAGAGACTAGTTGAACATGATAAGGTTTTCAAACCAAAACCCCATATACTTGCTCATACTTTGGCAGACTACCTATATCCCACTCCTATGGAGGGTGATAACAGAGTAACAGCTGAAGATATTGACGGTGTACTTAGGAGCATTTTAGTAGGGGAAGCACAAGGTGAAGCAACTGCTGCAGCATTGGATAAAAATGGTCACTATTGTATATCTTTGCTAAAGGGACATGCACCACGAGAGGAACAGGCAATTTACATTGGT
Organism: Desulfitibacter alkalitolerans DSM 16504; assembly: GCF_000620305.1. Taxonomy (NCBI): domain Bacteria; kingdom Bacillati; phylum Bacillota; class Clostridia; order Neomoorellales; family Desulfitibacteraceae; genus Desulfitibacter; species Desulfitibacter alkalitolerans. Next base: position 217,886 of record NZ_KK211105.1, read on the forward strand.
AAGGAAGCAAGACTTCGTTATCGAAGGCAGGTTATAGCTCGTTTGACAGATGAGCTAGCAATGGTGATGAGAGAGCTTGATGCTTTAGGCATAAATCAAAATGTTTTAAAAGTTCGAGAAATGAAGCTGGAGGATGAATATTCATCCTTTCCAATGGATACGGATACCAGATATGCATTTAATACATATCTGGACTTAAAGCGGAATGTAAAAAATCAAATTGGTGTAGTAGAGAAAGTGAATGAAAAGCTAAAGCAGGATTTAGATAAGCTTAATGAAATTAAGGAAATATTACGTAATTTGGTCATTGGCATGCCCTTGTCACCGAAGGAAGAAGTATATGTAGATGCGTTGGAACATATGAAAGAATACTTATCCTATCTCCAAAGCCTTGAGATTTCCTATCAAAAATATTTAAATGGTGTCAAACTTTTAGCCCAGTCTAGAGAAAATCTGAATGGTATAGAATTGGATGTTGATGAGCTTAAAGGTGAGCTTAATATTCTGCAAGGTAAATTAGAGATTAATAATAGGCAGCTTGGAGAAGTATTTAAAAAGCTCCAGGAGCTAGGTGCAGAAGAGATTAGAGAAGAAATCAACAGGGTGGAAAAGCGACTTAAGGAAATACCCAAAGAAATGATTGAAATGACAGAAAAAAAGACCAATGCTTACAATGCAATCGGAACTCTTAATAAAGATATAGGGGATAAAGACCATAGAATTCAAATAATAAAAGAACTACATCAGATTTGGGAAAAGGTGTTTTTAGAAGAAGTAAGTTTAAATCTAATAAAAGATAAGAATCTTCTTTTCACCGAGAAGGAGGACAATCCTTTAAAATATGCCGGCAGATTATTACAAAAAGTTGGCCATTTACTGCAGGAATCAGATAGAGAAAAGGTTTCCGATAGCTTGCATAAAACTTTTCATCAAGAACATGGAATTTTGGTGGAATATCGTCCATCCCAGGATGTGATTTGTGAATTAAAGATTAATACTGACGAGCTTTCATGGCAAACAGATGATGATACCATACAACTGAAGTTTAAGCAGCTTGCTCAGACGTCACGTCGATTTCAACTGATGTTAGAATATGCTGGGAAAAGGGTAAGCCCATACTTTGTACTTGAAGAAATGAATAATGATATAGAGCTGCAAGAGACTATCCTTAGCAAAAAGGATCGGGAACTCTATGAAGAGATTATTTTGCACAGTGTTGGTAGGATAATTCGTTCACGCATCTACAGGGCAGAAAAATGGGTTAGTCAGATTGATGATCTAATGGCAATAAGAGATACATCAAACGGCTTAACCTTTTCACTGAAATGGAAGCCAAGAACGGCAGAAAGAGAAGAAGAATTGGATACCTTAGAACTGGTTGAAATCCTAAGGAGAGATTCTCGGCTTCTTGGGGGGAATGATATTGACCGGGTCACCAGGCATTTTCGTTCGCAGATTGAGAGAGCCAAAGAGTCTATGATTGAGAAGGGGTTTGGTGAAACGTTACACCAGGTCATAAAAGAGATGTTGGATTATAGACGTTGGTTTTCCTTTACCCTCTACTATAAGAAAGCAGGGGAGACAAAGAAAGAACTTACAAATCATGTTTTTTTCACCTTTAGTGGTGGTGAAAAGGCTATGGCAATGTATATACCACTTTTTTCAGCTGCTTATTCCCGTTACTTGGAGGCTAAAGATGATGCCCCATTTATTATCTCCTTAGATGAAGCTTTTGCAGGAGTGGATGAGCAGAATATTCGGGATATGTTTGACTTGGCAGAGAGTCTCGGCTTTAACTATATTATTAACTCTCAATCACTTTGGGGCGATTATGATACAGTACCTGCCTTATCAATTAATGAACTTGTTCGACCTCAAAATGCCCCTTATGTCACAGTAATTAGATACTATTGGAATGGCAAAGTTAGGCGAATATTGAGACCGCAAGAGGAATTACCTACAGATTAGTCTTGTATAAGATGTTGTGGAGGTCATTATGAGTAAATTACTTATGGAAGCGGTAATGTTTTTTCGCAGTGAAGAGGGCTTTAAAAGGCTTATGGATAGTTTTGTTAAGAATTATATTAGTTTAGGTAGAATTGGAGGAACTGTCAAGCTCACTAAAACAAGCATGGAGGAGAGAGAAGCTTTATCAGGGATTATGGGAAAAGACTATAGTAATCAGGAAGATATTTCTATTTCTCTGGCTGATTTTCAAAAAGCCTTGAATAATACAAAGTTTGCCAACCTGGACTTAAAAGACCTTCTTATCGCTTTTACAGGTGGTAATTTGCTAACACGTATGCAGAAAGAAGAGAAATATGGCCAGGAAAAAGAATCTTTTTTCGCTGAATTAAAACAAATTCACAAAGGTAATAATAGCAGACTAATTTTAGATTACATACAAAGCAAAGGTTCCAGCACCAGGGGAGTTCACCAGATTTATGATAAGGACCATTCATTTCTAAAAGCTCTGCTTGACACGGTTTTAAATGCGGTGGAAGAATTGCCGGAGGGATACGAAAGATTACCTGTCTTTGCAAGCCGAATAACAAAGGATCCCCATGCTTTTGACCTGAGTTCAGATAGGGGACGTTTACTTGTTCTAGCTTTACAAATTATATTATCAAACAGAGAAAAATCATATAGAATTATTTCTACTCCCAGTGCAGAACAGGTGACGGAGATTTTGGGTAATTTTAATATTATTCGGGATGATCTCCTTAATTTTGTAACCTGTGCAGGTCTTTTGGGGCATAAAGATGGATTGGTTATTCCTATGTGGCAGGAGGCTATAAAGGATAAAATTGTATTAAACGTTCCATTAAGAGAAATAGTCAGGATTGCCTCCTTTGTTCCAGTCACTTATGGAAACTGTGCTGCTATTCGTAGTGAGCAGACTGGAACCAGTAGTGAGAAAGCAGTATTTATTGTTGAAAACTCTGGTGTTTTTTCTGAAATTGTTGATTGGTTTATTGATAAAAATGGAAATCTACCGCCCATAATATGCACACATGGGCAATTTAAGTTAGCAGCTCTATTGTTAATGGATAAGCTAGTTAAAAACGGAATCGACCTTTATTATTCAGGTGACTTTGACCCAGAAGGGCTGCAAATGGCCCAGCGACTTATAGAGAGATATCCCACAGCTCTAAAACTATGGCGCTATACAGTTGACGATTATGAACGCTGTCTTTCTGATATCGCGCTAACGCAATCACGGGTGAATAAATTAAAAGCTATTAATTCACCTAATTTAATTAGTTTAAAAGAAAGAATGGTAGCAAACTGCAGAGCAGGCTACCAGGAACATTTACTTCCATTATTAATAAGCGATTTGGACTGCTTCAAAGTGTAAACAGATTAATGGGTAATACGAATGGAGGGAGAAAGATGGACAAAGAATTTCATTATTATATAACTTATTTAGTAGCATTAAGAGCTGGTTTTAGTTCAACGAATTCATATTTGTTAGCCTACTCAAGTCAGTATGTAGATGACAATGACATTATTTTTGAGATTAACATTGGGTCCCCTAATTACTACAGTAATTATATTAGTCAAACAATCAATATTCTCAAACCAAAAAACAGACTGTTCAGAATTTATCCTCTTTTTCACTTTATACCTGGAGAACCTTTGGAAGACAATGCTAGACGAAAGGACGGTAAACTTCATACACTAAATACGACTCCTGATAGCAATAACGCTAGAAAAATTCTGGAACTAGCATTCAATAGTAGAAATATTTATAGAATTGGTATAGCCAGCCATGCTTTTGTAGATACATGGGCCCATCAAAATTTTACAGGATATTATGATGAATTTAATGCAATGAAGAATTTACTACAAAAACCACTTCCTAGAATCGGACATGCTGGTGCTGGACATAAACCAGACCGACCCGCCATTACCTGGGAGGACTGCAGACTAGTTAATTCTTTAGAAATAAGAAATAACAAGGATCTCTTTTTAAAAGCTGCTGGACGTTTATTCGAAGAACTCCGTTTATATGTCAAACCAGAATGCCGAAAAGATTTGATAACTGAAGACAGAGATGAATTAGTTAGAGATATTAGTGAAGCAATTGGGGAAGCAGATCAAATAAATAAATATAGAGATGCTAGAATTGAGAGATACAAAAAGATTGCTTTAAGTAATGAGTATGGAAGGATAAAATTAAAAGAATATGATCCGGATGATTGGATGGATGAGGCAGTAAACGAGAATATCAAAGGGTTCCGAATGAGGGGGAAAAAGGCAGTTTTTAGATTTATTAAGAGTTCGATTTCTAATACAATTACTTCATTTAAGGATGTATACTCCTGGAAAAAACCTGGCAAGTATGAGGAAACAAACTGGTACAAATTTCAAGAGGCTGTTAAGGCTCATCAAAAAGAAGCTGAAGCGCTTTTGTTTATGTCAACCTTTAATAAATTGGAGTTAAAAAACTGGTAGATCTTATATATACTCAAACTAGCGTACTCACAAGCTGTTACATTTATAGTGTTATTTATAGCTGGTAGAGTAACATTTATTAAAATTTATCAAGAATATATTCCAATTAGAACATGTGTTTGATATACTTAAACAAACAATCGTTCGTAGTATTATCAAATGTATCAATTAGTAATAGAATTATACTAATATTATTGCTATGTCTTTTGAAGAATAAATCAATGTTCACGGTTAACTTAATTTGCCTCAAGCTATTTGGTTAAGCTGTTTACCTGAATATTAGGTAGGTGTTTCGATATGCCAAAAGAAGTAACTAGGAATATAAAAAAAGAAATCGAACGAGAATTATGGGCTCGTGCAGCAGGACGTTGTCAGTTTGAAGGATGCAATCGTCTGCTTTATAAGTCACCAATAACGCAAGAAAGAGTCAATATTTCTGAAAAGGCTCACATTTATTCTGTTTCGGAGGATGGCCCGCGTGGTTGGGGTCCGTTTAAAACTAATATAAACGGATTAAATAATATAGACAACCTCATGTTAATGTGTCACGACTGTCATAAAACTATTGATCAAGATAAAGAAGGAGCCAAATACTCGAGTTCTCTACTACAAGAATGGAAACAGAATCACGAGCTAAGGGTTGTAGCTGTAACTGGGATTTCCTCCAATAAAAAGTCTTATGTTGTTTTCTATGGAAGTAATATAAGCGAGCAAAAATCTTCCATCGATAAATATGAGGCTTTCAGTGCAATGTTTCCCAATCGATACCCCGCAGATGAACGGCCAATAATTCTTTCAATGTCATGCTCTCACCAAGATAATTCTCCTGATTTCTGGCATACAGAAACTCACCATCTTAAGACAATATTCTCAATACATATTAAACAGAGAATAGAGGAACTAGATACTGTACATTTTTCGGTTTTTGCTTTAGCACCAATGCCATTATTAATTCAAATGGGAGCTCTATTTACAGATAAAGTTGAGGTTGATGTGTATCAACCAATAAGAGAACCAAAAACATGGCAATGGCAGGAATACCCTGAAGGATTTGAGTTTATTATTAAGGAACCAGCCACATATAGCCATCAACCTGCATTAGTAATTTCCATAAGCGATAGAATTAAACATGATCGAGTTTTTAGCGTATTAGGTAATAATGTATCAATTTGGGAACTGACAGTTGACCACACTTTTATTGGTAATGACACGATTAGAGCACAAGCTCAACTGTCAATGATGAGAAATGCAATAAGAATGACTGGAATATTAGCAGTCCTGAAGGTTATGCCAAATGGTTAGAGTATCAGATGAATATGAAACAAAATAAAACTATTGAAATGAAAGAAACTGGCTCATGGAGAAATTGGTATTATTAATGATTACAGTGAATTATTTGCACTTAACACTCCAGAGCAGGTTATTGATGCAATAAATTTATTAGGAATGAAAAAACGACTTGCAAACAAAAAACTATGTCCTTGTGGTTGTAAAAAGCGACTAGGTGCATGTTCATTTCGGCATATAGTAAATAGTTTCAGAAAAATGGCTCCGAGACAGTGGTTCAAATATCATGTCGATAATCTTGGAAGCGGAATGTAGTATTTCTAATTTGACTTCATGATATCATATGTGATACTATATTTACAAGGAGGTGACCTTGTGGTGGGAGTGGAAAGTATAATAGACAAGATGAAAAGGCAGCCTAACGGGATAAAATACAATGAAGCTGCTAGAGTTTTAAAGGAATATGGTTATCAATTAGTTAGAAAAAAATCCTTTAAAAGCTGTCTATATAAAAGATATTCTTAGAAGAATAGAAAAGTAGGAACTCCCATCCTAGAAACAATGGACAAAAAAGACATTAAGTACTTTATGAGTTTACCGTATAATTATATAATACAACCAATTACTGATGAAAGTGGAAGTTATTATTACGGAAGGGTGTTAGAGCTAGATGGTTGCCATAGTACAGGAGAAACGTTTAATGAAGCTTACGAAAATCTACTAGAAGCAATGGAGGGTTGGCTAGAGGTAAAATTACAGTATAATGATCCAATACCTGAGCCTGTGGTTGATGATGGATATAGCGGAAAGTTTGTTGTTAGACTACCTAAAAGCCTCCATAAAAAGTTGGCCATTGAAGCAGAAAAGGAAGGAATATCTCTGAACCAATATGCAATGTATAAGTTAAGCAAGTAATAAGACTTTGCTGCTGCAAGAGGTGCATTATGACTAATGCAATTGTGGGAAAAAGCGACCACTTAATTGAATACCTTGATGAAGCTTTTGCCAAGGCAGATAAAATAAGAATTATTGTTTCATTTTTTATGGAATCTGGAACTAAGCTTATTACTCCACTTTTAAAAGATGCATTAAATCGAGGGGCAGAAGTGCAGATTATAACCGGAACATACATGTCCATAACAGAGCCGTCAGCTATATACTATTTGTTCGATAAGTTAGGCGACAATCTGAACATTAGATTCTATAGTGACAGATTCCTTTAAAAGAGTTAGACCTTATGCACCTCTAGGCTATTTTAGTGGTACAGTCAAAGAGATTAATACAGATATCTGCTTTGCAACTGTTCAAACACTATCTAGATATGAGAGTTTGATGGCATCTGGGCATGCGCAACGCTGCTGCATCTGCCTCGAAACCATATCAATAACGTTATTTCAAAGCTTATTAAGGCGCTCAAGATAAATGGCATCATTTATGCTTCCTTTAAGCATGGAAGTAAAGAAGAGTTTAGAAACGGCAGGGTTTTTAACTACTATAATGAAGGCACAATTAGTGAAGTGTTTAATAAACATGAGGAATTGGAATTAATAAAAATTTGGGTGACGGAGGATGTTAGACCTGGAAGAAGCACAACAATGGCTGAATGTTTTAGTGAAAAGAGTTTCTTAAGAATAAATATTTATAGGGGCAAATTATATAAGAAGAAGGTGCAATAATGTTAATAGTTAGAAATACAGAAAATCTAGCAGGTGTTAGTATAAGTGGTGATTTCTATGATTTAGATAAATTAGTGGAGGCACTATATACTATAACTATTGATGAGTTTTCAGAAAAGCATACAAAGCATATTAGGATTTCAACTCGGGTATTAGGGCTTTGCTATGATGTCAGACACGCTTTGCAGGGTGATAGAGAGGTAGAGCTATTAGATAATGAAATGGACGAAGACAAAATGAAGTTCCACTCAATCATTACCCCTAAAAAGAACGTTTATTACAAGTGTAATTACCTTTACCCTGAGATGTTTTTTGTGATGCTTGCCTTAAATGAGCTTGTTAAAATTAGGTATAAGGAGCTATCAAAATCAAAAAGTTATTTTACTGATGCATTTGATAAGAATGTTATCTGGGACGACACTATAGCAACGATTAGAGGATTTCAAGGAGAGGTAATGAAGTGTGTTAAAGAAATACTTTCTGAGAATGCATTTGCAAGATGGTTAAAGCTTATGAACAGTGACTATATTTATATCCAGAATATTGCAGGGCAATATATTGACTTGTTAAATATCAAATATATTGCCATGGATAGGGAAAAAAGACTAAAGAACTTTAATAAGATTGCCAAAAGAATTGTAGAGTTTAGCAGCGATACTGACCATAATGAAATAAAGAAGGTTGTGGTAGAGGCAGCTAAAGAATATGGCACCTGTGAGGGAAATATACGTATACAGGGTGTTGAATACCCAGATGATGTTACTTGGTAACATAGTGACCTGAAATTTAGAATCATAAAGACCTGACACCTCTTGCTGGAAAGAGGATAATTATGATGTAAAAATTTTAAAGGAAGCGTGCAATAATGTAGGTAGACAAATGAAGAAAGGCGTTAGGTCAGAACTGTAGAAGTTCTCTGGTATTTTTATAAGAAGCAATATAACTGGTATAATATTACATTATGATAAGGTAACAAATAAGATGCTGAAAGAAATGCATTTAAAATGAAAAAGTTAGGTAAAGCTGTTTGCAATTCAAGCCCTATAATAGGCTTGGCGATATTAGATTCTGTCTATTTATTATGGGAGGTGTTTGATGAAGTTTATGTAACAGAAGCTGTGTATAAAGAGGTTGTTAGTCGTGGGAGAAATTATACTGGTTCCAATGAACTGAGCAAGGCTGTTAAAGATGGAAATATTAAAATCTATTCTGTTAAAGATACAGTTCTTGTTAACCGTTTTACAGGAAAGCTACATAAAATTAAATAATATCTTGGATAAGACTAACGAACGCTGCGAGGAAGAACCAATGTCTTTTGAAGATATTACTAAAGAAGTTGAAGCAGTGAGAAGGAAAAGGTATGAGCAAGGTTAAAATAGTAGTAGATGCCGCTTCTGTTCCTTATCCGATCATATTGACAATATTGTTACTAAAGATAAAACCGTAAACACTTGTGTAATATCGGTGTAGGAATACAGCAAAGGAATTGGAAGGGAAGTGATATTATGAAGCTAGGTGAAAGTATCATTAAAGGTTTAAGTGAAGCAGTTGAAAATGAAGAATTAAAAGAATATGATTCCATAGAAGCAAAACAATATATTACCCGGCGCATGGGAGGCAGGCCGGAAACTGAAGATTTATCCATGAACCTGGCGGAAGCAGTGAGCCAGGCAATTGATTGTGCAGAGGACTTTTTTGAGAAGATGGATAACGAACAAAGAAGCTATAGCAGTGATGACGAATTGGAGTATATCATGGAAAAAACCGGTTTGGGACAAGGATTTCTTGAGCTGCTCCTCTGGTATAAAATGTGCTATGAGATGGAACTGGATATATGGGAGCATGTAGAAAATTGCCTTACTTGTGGCGGTGGACCATTATATGAAAAAGAAATCCCCGGAGAAGACTTTACCAGCAAAATTGTTTGCCGGGAATGTGGGGAAGAAATGATATCTGGAGAATATGGCGATTTGGAATTATTAAATCAGGAACTATTGTGTAATGAAGAAACAAAGAAAGAAAATGCAGAGAAATTTACAATAGACAATGATGACAACCTGGCTATCGTCAAAGATTTTGACCATTTTTGCCGGTTTATCGATGATAATAAGCCGCTGTTATCTAAAAAGAAAGAAGTACTGGGTAAAAAAGATGCTTTTAACTTGAACTCCCAGCTGCATTTTAAAAGAGAAGTGGCTGCTCCTACTTACCAGCAAGAGCACTACTACGCGCTGGACTTGTTGTATCACCTGGCCCTTGCAGGCAACTTGTACAGGAAAATCGTCGATGACTCGGGCAAAAAAAACCTGGAACGAACAGAGGGGTTGGACAGCTATGAGTGGTTAAACGATTATGAAAAGTATGTTTTTCTCCTAAAAACCTACTGGTGTGATTACGATTTAGAGAAATCGTACCATGATTTTTCATTACATGACTTGATAAATTTAGTCCGTAACTTGCTCATTATTTTTGCAAAGTCGAATCCTGGGGAAAGAATAGAATATGACAACTACGATAAATCTAAGTATATTTGCAACTGTTTCTCTTTTGATTTTAAAATTGTCGTCAGGTTTTCTTGTTTTGGATTTTGTACTTTTGAGTGGGCTGAAGAAGCTAAAAACAGCTATGACCTTATGATAAAGACAATCATTCCTACCGAGTTGGGTCGGAAAATTAGCCATGTTCTGGTAATGGAAGGGATGCCCTACTATAAACATACCAAGAGTTTTTCGCATTTTCTGGATATTGAATCAACTAAAAAGAAAATAGAAAACGAACCTGCATTTTACCACCTCCTAGCCGGTCTGTTTCCGCAAGGTGCCGTGCAAAAAACGGTGTCGGAAGCTCGCAGGAAAAAAACTGCTGGTGCATATATGTTCAAGGTGGCTCTGACGAAGAAGATTTGGCGAAAAATCAAAATATCCTCTCAAAGCACCTTGGAAGATTTGCACCTGGCTATTCAGGATGCTTTTCAATTTGACAACGATCATCTATATGCTTTTTACCTCAATGAGGGTAAACGTCCTGTCAGTGGAGTAAACAGCATGGGATATGAAAATGGGCCTTTTACCGACGAGGTTATTCTGGAAGATTGCCACTTCTATCCCGGAGAACAATTTTCCTATCTGTTTGACTTTGGCGATATGTGGAAATTCAAGATATCTCTCCTTGAAATTGATGAAACCGGACCAGTTCCATTAAAGCCTGAGATAATCGAGTCTAAAGGAGAGGGGCCAGAACAATACGCGTGGTATGATTAATTACATTGTCGGGCATCTGAATGATGAAAGTTCTTTTACAATGGCTATAGTTATTGAATTTTTTTTATGAATACTCAGAAGATGTTACTTGATAACATAGTGATCACAAATAATGTTGAAGAATTTGAATTTTTTTGAAAAAGGGAGTTCCCTTTATTAAAGAAATAGTGACCTAGCAGGATTTTCCACATGTAAGAAGAATAGGAGATGAAACAGAAGTTTATTAAAGAATAACAAGAAGTGCAAACGATGTGGAATATTGCTACATAGATAAAATTATTAGCTAAGGAAGTGTGATCCATGAGGAATAGAAAAGATTTGTTTATAGCTTCCCTGCTGGGTGGAGCAATTGGAGATGCTCTTGGTTATAGTGTTGAGTTCATGTGCTTGGCCGAAATAAAATCTAAATTTGGAGAGCAGGGGATAACTGATTTACAAATAAACCAAGCAATTGGTAAGGCAATTATTTCTGATGATACACAGATGACATTATTTACTGCGGATGGGTTAATGTGGGCATATGATCGCTGTAGTCAGAGAGGAATTGGTTCTTATGCAGGAAATGGAGTATACCAATCATATCTTAGATGGTACTACACTCAAACCAGAAAAATGCCTACTGAAGATGATATGTTTTGGCTCAGACGACACCCACATGAAGAAATAGATAGTATCCTTGACTATAAGCAGTTGTTTTATCAAAGGGCACCAGGAAATACCTGTTTAACAGCACTTAGTAGCGGTCAAATGGGGACAATAGAACAGCCTATTAATAACAGCAAAGGCTGTGGAGGAGTAATGCGAGCTGCACCAGTAGGGTTATTTCTACATAGAGATTCAGAACATGCATTTAGGATTGGTGCTGAGACTGCGTCAATTACCCACGGTCATCCTACTGGCTATCTCTCGGCTGGAGTACTTGCAGCATTAATTGCAGAGCTAATTAATGGAAAGAGCATAATTGAAAGTGCAATGTCGGCCATAAAAATATTAAAGAGTTATACTAATCATCAAGAGACATTAAGTGCAATGGAGAATGCCATTACACTTTCTAATGACAGTACAAACACCGAAATGGCAATAGAAAAACTTGGCGAGGGTTGGATTGCAGAGGAGGCAATAGCCATCGCTTTGTATTGTGCATTGAAAAAATCTGACTTCCAGAAAGCACTAATTATGGCTGTAAATCATGATGGTGATAGTGACTCAACAGGATCTATTTGTGGCAATATTCTAGGGGCGTATTATGGAATGGAAGTTATACCAAAAGAATGGATAGAAAATATTGAACTCCAGGACTTGATTGTAGATATGAGTAGTAAACTTTTTAATATGTCGGAAAAAGCTTTTAACCGTGAATAGGTAAATTTACTTTGAGAATGCAATTCCTACGATCTATAGAGGTCAAAGATGTATAATAGCAGGCGATGATAAACAGTTAAGACCAAGTTCTACCTTAGTAATTTGCTGAGTTTTGGTAAAAGCGAAGTTGCTCATGAACTTGTAGGATGTAGAGTATTACGATTGATCCTATAAAAGGGCAGCAGTTAAGTTAAATATATTAAGGGGACACCTCTACCTTTGCGGTTTGATTTTTGGGAGTAATTTTTTAAGAATTCCGGACAACAAGGACTTCATCGGACTTAGCACAACAACTATCGATGCATGCCACAACAAAAACACGACCCAGAGTACCTGGGGGTACCTGCCATAGAATCTCAGCAACTCCAGAAACAGCACTGGGACAATCTATACCGATGAGACTGGCAAGTTCACAGGTTTCAGTACCAGTAGGCTCGAGGAAAAAGAAGGCTCGGGAAACAGGACGATTGAATGTAGGCCGAATAATTACTCGAGCACTGAGCTGGACAGCTCCGTCAACTACAGGCAGTGGTTGACCATCTTCTGTCAAGAAACTTAGTGTAAGTACACGGAGATCGCAAACAGGTTTGGGTTTAGGCGTACCAGCAGGGATGCATATTAATTGACCCACAAAAATAAGATCTCGGTTTACAATCTGTGGGTTCGCGTCAAGAATATCTTCAGCTGTTACTCCGAATTTGTGAGCAATACTAAAGATTGTCTGGGTAGGCTTTATCTTATAAAGCTGACCGTAACATTTTTTGGGCGGTTGCGGGATTTGGTCATCTCTTACAGGATGTTTCGTGCGTGTAAACTTATCATTACCCAAAGGTATCATCTCCTTACAAAATGCTTACTACATTGTATGTTAAAATATGTTAATAGTTGAATAAAAAAGATAACACCAACACAGACACACTTTAGCTTCCTTTTTTAAACTGAAGAATTACTTCTGTCCCTTTTCCTTTTTGGGTATTAACTGTTAAAGACCCTCCTAATCGTTCAGTTCTATAGTGCATATTTGTTAATCCTTTTCTATTAGAAAGGCCGTTTTTCAAATACTCTTTAGGGTCATAACCAATACCATTGTCAATTATTCTAATAGTTATTTTGTTACCAGTCCCTTCCTCAAGGATAATCTTTACTTTTGAAGCTTTTGCATGCTTTATAACATTAAACAAGGCTTCCTGGACTATATGAAAAACGTTATTTTCTTGTGCTTGTTGTAAATAAAGCACCTCTTTTGTTTCATCTATCAGGTCAATATTGATCATGGAAATACTACGAAACTCATGAATTAGATTTGTTAATAAATGCTGTAAACTACCCTCAGTTTCTTTGTCTAAATCTACAATATAGCTTCTAAGCTCATTTAGAGCAGTATTAAGCCTTTTCTTAACGGCTTCCAGCTGCTGATCTGCCTTTTCTAAATCTCCATGCTTAAGTGTATTTTGAATGGTTTCTATGCATAAACCTGCTGCATAAATTGACTGAATAACACCATCGTGTAAATCAATAGAAAAACGTTTCCGTTCTTTCATAAGTACGCTAAGCTTTTCAGCTTCTTCTAAACGTCTATGCTGTTCCACATTAAAAATGTTTATTGTACGAATAATAGTATAGACCATTAATAAGCCTAAAACAGCCCTGATGTGTTGAACAGATATACCAGTTTGTTTTACGAAAGTAACAGAATTTAAAACAGTTCCTGGCCAAAAGTCTACGGGAAAGGTTATTAGACCTGAAAAAAAACCATAAGCAATAAATGTGACAGCGGCTCCCAAGCAATGGTAATAAGCTGATTTTAAATGTAACCTTTTTAATATAGGTAATTGAAGAATTAAGCCTATACTTACTAAAATAGACCCTGGAAGAACTAATAAATATCTTGACCAGGCTATACTTTCAGCATTCCAAAGACGAAGATTATCTGTGGGAAAAATAATTAGATCTAATACTATAAATTTTGCAAACCATAAAATTGCAATTAATAGAGGCAAATATTTTAACTGAAAAAACTTGCCCCGAGAAGCAATTATTAGGTGAATTCCAAATAAAAAAAGGAAAGCAGCAGAAATTCCAATAGTTAAAACATCAAGAACATGGAGTGTGAAAATATCTAACAGGGCAATGCCATAGATATGAAGTAGTTTTGCAACTTTACTCCACTCTGCAAGGGCCTGAAATAAGCCAAATAATGATAAAAACCAGAGTGGTTTAGCTAAAATAAAGCTGCTGTCTTTTCTGACCTGGGATGCAATTACAATAAACATTGTAAAGAAGGCTAGTCCGTAAAAAGAATATGTTATTATCATTTTATCAGTAAAAATCCCCATTTTCTTCCTCCAGCAATATGATGTTTGTTTAATTATATTATTGATATTATGAAAGTTCAATGAATTGTAAAATTATGATAGTGTTATGCTAAAGAAAAGAATGAGTACCATGCCAATCATGTTTAACCTTTATTGTTGCAAAAATAAGGGTTAAAAGATTAAAAATAGGTTAAAAATTTCATATTTTTCCTTTACAAATTACAAATACCTGATATTATATCTTTATAGAACATTTGTTCGTGAAAGGAGGTTGAAGTAATGGCAGATTTTAAATTTGAAATCATTAAACACTTGGGTTCGTTATCAGAAAATGCAAAGGGATGGAAAAAAGAGCTAAATTTGATCAGTTGGAATGGCAGGGAGGCAAAATACGATATTCGAGAATGGGATCCTGAGCATGAAAAAATGGGAAAGGGAGTAACACTTTCTAAAGAAGAGATAAATCAATTAAAAAATATATTGTCAGATTTAAAGAACTAGTTCTCAATCATGCTAGTTAAAATTATAACGGTAAATCCTCCTATTTAATAGGAGGAATTTTTTTTATCTGTTAAGGAACTTTTCCTTATAAATACTGAAATTATTTTTAAATTCATGGTTTTCCTGCATAAAGCTTACCAATGCTGAAATTACCTCAAAGGTATTATAGCTTATATAATGCTCCATGGTTTCAACATCCTTTTGAAGGTTGTCATTAGCTCCAATCAGGTTTAAAAATTCCTTAAGGGTATTATGCCTCTCTAAAAAAAACTTTCCCAGTTTTTTACCCTCATCTGTGAGATGGATCATACCATATTTTTCATAATTTAATAGAGCTTTTTCATTTAGCTTTTGAATCATTTTTGTAACTGAAGGAGGCTGCACATTAAGCTTATCTGCAAGCTCATTTACCCTTGTATATCCAATGTCATGGCTTAGTCTATAAATCATCTCTAAATAATCCTCCATGCTAGGAGTTAATGCATTTTCTCCTGCACTGATTTCATAGCCACGAGCAGTATAAAACTCTTCATTTTTCTTATTCATTTTATCCTCCAAAACAGTTTTCTTACATTTGTTTTATTCGAAAAAATTGTTAGTCAGAACTAAAAATTTTAGCTTTGTGTCTGCAATTTCTGCCATTATTAAATTATTAAAATAATAAAATTGTTTGTCATATCAATGATTTACTGGAATAACCATAGCATTTTTTTTTCATGTTTAGAACTTTACCACAACTAATGAAAAATCTTCATACATATTGGCTAAAAAATCATGGGTATATTAGTAATGAAAAGAAAAGTGAGGTTATTAAAATGACTACATTTAAAGTAATGCATATTTTGCGTCCTGCTGAAGGCGGCATGAAAAACCATGTGGAAAATTTGCTAAAGCATGTCAACCAGGGTATTTATGAATCAGTACTGGTATGCCCAGCCACAGTTGCTGCAAAAATGGACACAGCATGCAAGGTTTATAATCTGGAGTTAACTGAAAATCTGACTCCTGGCAGAGATATAAAAGCTCTAAATAAACTGATGCACATTATTAACATGGAAAAACCAAATATTCTTCATACACATGGAACTAAGACTGGTGTGCTTGCAAGACTGGCAGCAAAAAGATTCGGTGGAACTCTTTGCACAGTTAGTACTATACACAATTTTGTTTATCAATTCCCAACATCCTGGTTGAAGGGCAAGCTATTTTCCTATTTCCAAAGACAGTTGATTCCACAGGCTGATCATTACATTGCAGTTTCCAAAGCTTTGGCAGACAATGTTTGTTTTCATGAAAGCATTCCAGCAGACAAGATGTCTGTTGTATACAATGGTGTTAATTTAAAGGACTTTGAAATGATGTTGGACTGTAATGCTGCTAAGGAAGCGTTACATTTAGATATTAGGGAGCCAGTAGTTGGTGTGATAGCAAGGTTAATACCTCAAAAGGGAGTGCAGCACTTTTTAAAAATGGCTGACACAGTAAGTAAAAAGCTTCCAGGCTGTCAATTTCTTATAATAGGAAGCGGGCCACAACGGGATGCCCTAGTTGACCAGGCTTATGATATGGGTATTGAAGCCCGTATAATATTTTGTGGTTATAGAAAAGATATACCTATGCTGCTTCCTATAATAAATGTTCTTGTAATTCCATCCTTAAGCGAAGGACTGTCTATTACAGCCCTTGAGGCAATGGCGTCCAGAAGACCAATTGTTGCTTACAATACCGGAGGTCTTTCAGAATTGATAATCAACGAAGAAACAGGCCTTGTTGTTAAAAAAGGTGATATTAATGGATTATCCCGTAGTGTATTAGAGCTGTTAATTCACAGACAAAAGGCTGAAAGACTGGGGAACACGGCAAGGCAGATAGTTGAAGAAAGATTTACTTTAGATAAAATGATCAAGGATACTGAAAAGATTTACGAAAAGGTTTTATTATCAAAGGGTCTAAAAATAGCAGAAACTATTGAAAAAGAAGCTGCTGCTAATTTAAACTATTGAGGGGTTACAAATGAGAATGATATTGCATAAACTATATTTGTTAGCAATTCTTATTTTACTGGTGTTGGGAATTAACAGCCCATCTCCTGCTAAAAATGCTGACTTAGAAATACGTGCCTCCCGAGTAATTATTATTGATTTGGGAGGTTTAACTATTGAAGAAATAAAAAATTACCCCTTTTACAACCTTAGAAAGATCATTAGAGAAGGCTCTATTGGTTTAATGAATACCAGTACAGCTGGACCTCGAACCAGAGAAAATGGCTTCATAACCATTGGTTCAGGCATAACTAGTCAATGGGGTAATGCATCACCTCTAATATACTCTACATCTGATTTATATAATGGAGAGAAGGCAGGCCGCATATATGAGCGATTAGTGGGAGAAACGCCTCACAATGGTGGAGGTGTAGTCCTGGATATTGCACAATCATCCAAGAAAGTTAGAAATTCAGAAAAACGTCATTGGGGAAGATTGGGCAATATATTAAACGAAAATGGTCTTTCCTCGGTATTTATTGGAAATAGTGGTTATATGGGTCTAGTTCAGAATCAAATGGCTTTGATGTTTATGGATAGCACGGGAAGAATCCCAGCAGCTTATTTTGATACAATTAGTGAGATGGATTTAGGACCATTAAGCTATATTAGTGATTATAATAGAATACATTCAATATTTAAAAATTCTAGTAATGCTTCTGTAATTGGAGTTGATCTAGGGGATTGGAACAGACTTCATCTTGTACAAGAAATGGCCGATGAAAAACAGTTTCAAAAAACTAAAAATGACATTGTGCAATTGCAGGACTCGTTTCTATCTGATTTAATCCAAGATTTAGACCCTAATAAAGATTTATTAATTATATTAAGTCCAGCACCCACTCGTGAACAGAATAGACTACGTAATCTTATGGTCCCAATAATATTATGGGGAAAGGGAGTAGAACCTGGGTTATTAACAAGTGCAAGCACAAGAAGAGAAGGGATTGTATCAAATATAGACATTCTGCCTACAATTATTTCTAGTCTTAATTTGGATAGCAAGCATCACTTTATAGGCAGACCTGTTACATCACAGATGGTGGGATATGAAACCTTAGATTATTTGGCAGACATGAATCATACCATGCAGTTTATTTATAATACACGCCCAACCCTGGTGAAAGGGTACATTTCTTTGCAAATAATTACTCTATCCGCAGCCATGATAATGATGTTGTTTATCCCAAGACTTCTGTTGTATTTAAGGCTTCCCTTACTATTTTTAATGTCTATACCTTTTGGGCTTCTTCTAGTTGGTTTGGTTCCTACAACATCACTATTTGCATATACTACTACATGCCTGTTTCTGACCCTTGGCCTATTGTCTGTTTCTCTGCTGCTGGAGATGCTTTTGAAAACAAAAAAATACAACCATTCTCTCAGCCCATTTATTTTAATAGGTCTTTTTACATCTGCAGCAATCTTGATTGACTTGTATATGGGAGCACAATTGATAAAAAAATCTACATTGGGTTATGATCCTCTGGCAGGTGCCAGGTATTATGGAATTGGTAATGAATTTGTGGGAGTATTAATAGGATCAAGTATAATAGGTATTAGCGGTCTTCTTGATAGATTTAAAGACAATAAATATGTACTGGGAATTAGCAGCGTATATTTACTTGTGGTAGTCTATTTGATTGCCTCTCCAACATGGGGGAGCAACCTGGGAGGAACAATTGCAGCAGTGGTGGGGTTTAGTTATTTAATACATCAATTATTTTTGGAAAGGTTAACAATCTTCCAAGTTGCAGCAGCAGGGGCATTTGGCATAGCCTGTGTTTTGTCACTAGCAGTAATAGATAGTATGAGAGATGCCAGCCTACAGTCCCATTTTGGCAGAACAGCTTCCATGGTATTAGTGGAAGGTATTCAACCAGTATATGAGATAATTGTTAGGAAAATAGGCATGAATATAAAGCTATTTCGCTACACAATATGGAGTAGGGTTTTCCTCCTGGCCATGGCAGCTCTAATTGTTGCTTTCTTTAAGCCTATATATTTAATTCAAAAGCTTAAAGCCAGCTTTTCACAAATATATCATGGGTTGTATGCCATTATATTGGCAAGTATTGCAGCTTTACTAGTTAATGACTCTGGCATAGTGGCAGCTGCTACCATGTTAATCTACGCTGTTGCACCCTTATTGTATCTTGGAGGACGACTGTATAATAACGAGAAAATTGTACAATAATCATAAAAATTTCATTGACAGTAATATTTAGGTGGTTTAAAATTGAGCTTGTATTAATCTTGGATAGGAGGAATGATAATTGAACGCATTGGGTCGCCATATCCTGGCTGAAATCTATGGATGTCAATTCGACATTTTAAATGATGCTGAAAAAGTGGAAAGAATTATGGTGAAAGCTGCCTTAGAAGCTGGAGCAGAGGTAAGAGAAGCAGTGTTTCATAAGTTCAGCCCACAAGGAGTAAGTGGTGTTGTGGTTATTTCAGAATCACATTTGGCAATTCATACCTGGCCAGAGTTGGGTTACGCTGCAGTGGATGTTTTTACATGTGGTGAAACGGTTGATCCGTGGGATGCCTGTAATTACCTAACGGAGATGTTTAAAGCCCAATCTGTGGAATGCAAGGAAGTACTAAGGGGTATTGATAATAGCTTCTCCTGTGGTAAAAAGGCGGTAAATCAATAGGAGGGATATTTATTTTATTCATCAAATACAATGAAGGTTAGTTTTGCCTTATGGTACCGTATAAAATGGTATTGTAGGGCTTTTTATATTAAGGAGCAATGTAAAATTTAATAAATAAAGCAGGAAACCTTCCTCATTAAGAGAATATATATTTACTTAAAGATTATGTTAGTAGGGGGCGGCTGAATGGCCACAATAATTAATTTTTTAGACAATCAGCTTACATTATCCGACCAGATGCTGTTAAAGGATTTTAATATAAGAAATAAGTGTATCTGGGATTTAACCCAGTTTAACATAGACAATAAAAAGAGACATTTTTACCCAAAATTATTCCTTTTAAGTTACTCATTATTCAAAAGAGACACAAATGTTAAGGTTATTAGCATGGCAGCTATAATTCAATTAATATACCTGGCTTCAGAGATTCATAAATATGAAGGTGATAAGCCAGAATACCCTGTACTAGTTGGAGATTACTTATTCTCCATGTTTTTCCAAAATCTTTGCAAATATGATATGATAGAGTGGTTGGGTCCCCTTTCACAAACCATTAGCACAATGCAGCTTGGAAGTATGGAACGTTTTGAGAATAATTCCATTAAAAGCAGTAATCTTAGCACTATTTCTAAGGAAAGTGCTTCATTAGGAGAAATATCCTGTGCCCTGGGAGCCAATTTCGCAAAAGCACCAGATAGAGCTGTTAACTCTTTAAAAGAAATCGGGTTTATTTTGGGGTTGATTTTTGGTTTACTCGAAGACAAAAAACCAGCTGTATCAAAGGTATTAAATTATATAGAAGAAGTAGAAGAACAAATACCCATTATAAACTCTTTAAGTAAAAACAAAGAAAAAGTTATTAATTTTCAACAAATGGTGAACAACTTTAAAGCAAGTATATTGGAAGTCAATAGTAAAGTATGCTAGGGGAATCACATGACTAAAGAATTCAAACTACCAAAAGGCTATAGCTCAAAAGAAGAATATGTTCACTCTATATTTTCAACAATTGCTCCAAAGTATGACCTGCTGAATACAGTTCTAAGCTTCAATAGAGATAAGGTTTGGCGGAAAATAACTGTTGATAAAACAGGTCTAAGTGAAGGTAATAGAGGAATAGATGTTTGCTGTGGAACAGGTGAGCTCGCCTTTGAACAGGCCAAAAGAGTAGGCAGCAAAGGGGAAGTTGTGGGAGTTGACTTTTGTGAAGAGATGCTGGCAATTGCCTTAGAAAAAACTCCCGAGAAATACAAGAATAATATTAGATGGCTTAAAGGTGATGCTACAAATCTACCACTTCCAGACAATGAGTTTGATGGTGCTACAATTGGTTTTGCTTTAAGAAATGTTCCATCTATCGAAAAAACTATTAAAGAAATGAAAAGGGTAGTCAAGCCTGGTGGAAAGGTTGTTTCCCTTGAATTAGCAAAGCCATCGGCACCTGTGTTTAAACAGTTATATTATTTATATTTTAATCATCTAGTTCCCATAATGGGTAAACTAGGAATAGGCAAGGATGGCCCTTATACCTATCTTCCAAATTCACTAAAGGTTTTTCCTCATCAGGACAAAATAAGAGATTTATTTGGGGATGTGGGACTGATTAACCCCCATTATATTGAGCTTACAGGTGGAATAGTTGCTGTACATGTAGGAACTGTACCAGAATAAATGAGGTGCCCTTTGGCGCCTTTTTCTGCTTCTGGCCAATAGAAATTGAAGGGATGATTGATTATGTATGATATTATATTGGATGCCAATAAACGAATAAAAGGGATAGCCCACAAGACTCCTGTATTAACCTCTAATAAGTTAAATCAAAGAGTTGGCAGTGAGGTTTATCTAAAATGTGAGAACTTCCAAAAAATAGGTGCATTTAAATTTCGTGGCGCTTATAATGCCATTGGAAAGCTTGTTGAAAAGGGAAAGGGTAAGAGCATCTTAACATATTCCTCAGGGAATCATGCACAGGCAGTTGCTCTGGCTGGCAGGATGTTTAACCTAAAAACAACAATCATTATGCCAATGAACGCGCCTAAATCCAAAAGGGAAGCTGCAGAAAATTATGGAGCTGAGGTAATCACCTATGATCCTAATAAGGTAACAAGGGAAGCATTGGCAAAGAATCTAATGGAAATTAAAGACTATGAACTCATTCCACCCTTCGATAATATTGATATTATTGCAGGACAAGGTACATGCGCAAAGGAATTTATTGAAGATTACAACAACCTGGATTATCTTTTAGTACCATGCGGCGGGGGAGGCTTACTGAGTGGTTCTGCCATAAGCAGCAAAAACCTATTACCTTCCTGTAAGGTAATAGGGGTTGAGCCCAAACTTGCAGATGATGCTTTTAAATCATTTAAGAGTGGTATTTTGCATGAAGTTCATAATCCACCCACCATTGCAGACGGTGTAAGAACCCCTTTTTTAGGCTTGCTTAACTTTGACATTATAAAAAAATATGTAGATGATATTGTCACTGTTTCAGAAGAAGACATTGCACAGGCTATGTACTTTGTATGGAGCAGAATGAAAATCATAGTAGAGCCAACAGGGGCATTAGCGTTATCTGCACTATTTTGCAAAGAATATGACCTTTTCAAGGATAAAAAGGTTGGTGTTATAATTAGTGGCGGCAATGTAGATATTAAGTCAGCATGTGAGATTTTTTCCAGATTTATTGGTGATAGTTTCTGAAAGCAGGACAAAAAAATTGCCCTAGATTGTCCTAAGAAGTAACTTACGATCGATTCATATTGAGCCAAAGAGACAAATTGTTGATATTACAAGGAATATGCAGGAATTTTATGGAATAAATTCCTGCAATTTGGCAGGAAAACCACCCTGAAAAGTAAAATATGTAATTTTATAGTTTACTGACTTTGGAAGGGTGGTACAATAGTGACAAAACTACATTCTTTGGTTGATTTACTTAAAAAGAACCTTTATTTTGCAGAAGGCCTTACAGTCATTGAGTTAACAAGGTATATTCAACAGAAAATGCTCCAGGATTATACCTTTCAACAAGCCCAAAGCTTTGTAAATTCATGCCTCCATCAGTGTGCTTGTTTTAATTCCTCTGATGGCTATATTTGGTATATGGACAAGCAGGGACTAAGGGAAAATGATCAATTCTTTAACATGTTATTTAAACATCAGAGGCCATTAAAATTTTCCTCTACAAACACTGTAAAAAAAGGCCGTAAAAATACTAAAATTGTTAGCCATCCAACTAATCTTAATTCTGACGGACGCTTTATTCAATTGGAGGGTGGAAACTGGGGTCTTACTGACTGGGAAGTTGATGTTAATGATTATCGTTTAAGACATGTTATAATAAAAGTCTTATATAAAAATACCAATGGGTTAACATATGATGAAATTCAGGATAAGGTTGAAATATGGAAAAAGGCATGCCCCTATGCGGTTCGTGACCTTTTACATAAGTATCCCTATTTTCGCAAGCAGGATGACAAGTGGTTATATTTTACTGAAGCCAGGTCCGCTTATGAGAAGACACTAGAAAAATACCTCAAAACTTTACATAGACAACAGCTTAAGCATCTTTCCCAAAAGCATAAACTATCAGAAAGAATTAAGACTCAGGAACTGCAATTTAGAGAAATTTATACAGCAAAAAAGCAAATTGCTGCTTCTCTGGCAGAAAAAAATCAAAACA
Organism: Desulfitibacter alkalitolerans DSM 16504; assembly: GCF_000620305.1. Lineage (NCBI taxonomy): Bacteria > Bacillati > Bacillota > Clostridia > Neomoorellales > Desulfitibacteraceae > Desulfitibacter > Desulfitibacter alkalitolerans. Next base: position 241,132 of record NZ_KK211105.1, read on the forward strand.
TGGAAGATTATGATCATCTTATACAAAGATTTGCAGAAAAAGACTTGTTGCTATCACTAAGAAAACGAGAATTATATAGAGTTAAAGAAGAAAAACAAAAGGCAGAGAAAAAAGCCGATTCTATTCTTTACCAATGTAGACTATGGATGAATAAAGCAAAACTTAGAGAACAAGAGAATGAGAATTTGACACAGGATATTATTAAACTAAAAGGTGAATTAGCTGAGTTAACTGAAAGAGAGAGGCAGCAAAGATATATATTTGCTCAACAAAAAGACAAGAGTGCTACAGAAAAGGCTGAAGTAATTAGAGAGAATGTTAATCTTAAGCATCAGTTGGAAAAAATAATGACTAAATCCAAAAAGGAAGAAAAAGAACTTAAAAATGAGATTGGCAGGTTAACTGCTGAGCTGCGTAGGATTATACAAGAAAATGAAGAACGAAGGTATTCAATGGAAATGCTGGAGTTAGAATTTCATGACCTCAGGAAAGAAAATAGAATACTAAAAGCAAGTACCAAGCACCCTTTGGTACGTTTCAGCTTAAAAATAGCAGCTTTTTTTGGACGGTGATGATACCGTCTTTTTTATTCCTTTAAATTGCTTAAAATTTTTTTATAGGCATTCAAATCTATTAATAATTTTAGCAGGACATATCTTCGCCATGTAGAATATTAGAATATAGATATATTTTAATTATGCGTAAAGGGGGAATAGTTAGTGGAAAAGGAAGTAATTTTTACTGATAAGGCTCCAGAAGCAATTGGACCTTATTCTCAGGCCATTAGAATAGGTGATTTTTTATTCACCTCTGGACAGATTCCAATTGATCCACATACTGGAAATATCATTACTGGCGATATTCAAAGAGAAACAATTCAAGTGCTTGAAAATTTAAAGGCTGTAGTAGAAGAAGCAGGTGCTACCCTTGACAATGTTGTTAAGACAACAGTATTTATTAAAGATATGAACCAGTTTGCTTTAATAAATGAGGCTTACTCCAGGTTCTTTTCTGAAAGACCTCCTGCAAGATCATGTGTGGAGGTAGCAAGATTACCAAAGGATGTAAACGTAGAGATAGAAGCAATAGTTGCACTTAAACCCCAACTAAATATTTAGATGGGACTATTAAATTTTAATGACAAGTTGACAATTTGATTATATATTAGTAATAACACCTAATCTTCGGAGGTAAACATGAGTGAATTTAAAAACATCCATCCTAGACTAAAAGGTATATTTCCAATAGCAAAGGGGATATCTGAAACCTTCGGTAAAAACTGTGAGGTAGTTATTCATGATTTACAAAAGCCGGAAAAGTCATTGATTTATGTTGCTGGAAAGGTTACAGGTAGAAAACCTGGTGCACCAACTACAGACTTAGTCTTACAAACTTTAAAAAGCAAGGGCAATGATGCCAATGACTTGATTAATTATCAGACAAGCACTAAAGATGGTAAGATTTTAAAATCTTCAACAATATTCATAAAGGATGATAATGATATTATCATTGGCTGCATGTGTATAAATTTTGACATGTCTGAATTTTTGACATGCCAGCAGATACTAGAAAGCTTTACAAATTTCAGCAAGGAAAATGAATATATGGGTGGAGAAAGGTTTTTCTATGATGTTAATGAGGCTATGGATGAAATTATTCATTCAACTATAAAAGATTATCCTACCCCTAAACAGCTCATGCAAAAGGATGACAAGCTACTAGTTGTGAAAAAGCTAGATGAAAAGGGAGTGTTTTTAGTAAAGGGGTCTGTAGACCAGGTTGCAAAAATATTAGGGGTATCCCGTTACACAATATATAATTATCTTGAGGAAGCCAGGTCAACATCCTTTAATAGTGCAATGTAAATTTGCCCCTGATATTTTTCAGAGGCTTTTTTATTATAAAAAGAATTAAAGTACGTTTTTATGTGGATAATATAGGAAAAACATAAGGAGGTTGTTTAATCATGGTACAAGGATTTAATGGCAAAAATACTTCAAGAAAAAGGCGTAATCCCTACTGGTTATCTGCCCGGGGAATAAATCTGGGAGCTTTAAGTCAAAAATCTTATTCTTTATTGGATGACGATGATGAAATTCCAAAAAGAAGCTAGTTATAGGCTCTTGTTGGATAAAGGGGAATTGGAGGAGAGGGTTCAGCAAGCTTATACACTTATGAAAAACTGCCAGCTATGTCCACATTTGTGCAGAATTAACAGGGACCAGAAAAAAGGTATATGTAGTGCAGGAACAACTGCCATGGTATCCAGCTATGGACCACATTTTGGGGAGGAAGCTCCACTAGTTGGAACAAATGGTAGTGGAACAATTTTTTTTGCTTTTTGCAACATGAAATGTGTATTCTGTCAAAACTATGAAATAAGCTGGGGTGGAGAAGGAGAGCTAGTTTCTCCACATGAATTAGCAGAAATAATGCTGCATTTACAAGGCCAAGGCTGTCATAATGTTAATTTAGTGACTCCAACCCATTTCGTTCCACAAATTGTCGAAGCCGTTTTTATAGCTGCAAAAATAGGGTTGAATGTTCCACTTGTTTATAACTGTGGTGGCTATGAGAGAATAGAGACTTTAAAGGTTCTAGATGGAATAATAGATATTTATATGCCTGATGCAAAATATAATAATTCAGAGATTGCTAAAATGCTGTCTGGCGTTACTGAATATCCTCAAGTTATTAAATTGGCCCTTAAAGAAATGCATAGGCAGGTGGGAGACTTACAGGTAGACCATAGAGGTATCGCTATCAGGGGATTAATTATTAGACACCTGGTACTCCCCAGGGGACTAGCTGGCACAAAAGATATAATGACTTTCATAGCTGAAGAAATATCTCCAAAAACCTTTGTAAACATAATGAAACAATACCGTCCCGAGTACAAAGCATTTGAATATGAGGATATTAACAGACCAATATCCACTAAGGAATTTCAAGAAGCCTTGAGTTTCGCAGAAGCTGCAGGTCTTAAATCTAGAAAGATGTGACTCAAACTTATTCTTTAAAGTTATATTTTTTAGAAGGACTTAAATTAAAAGTGGAGAAGGGTATAACTAAAATATTGGAAAGAGGTGGGTTTATTGGTTAAGGTAACTTTTCATGGTCATGCCTGTTTTGAAATTGAAGGAACTGGTGGGAAGATTATCCTGGACCCCTTTATACAGGGAAATCCTCTAGCTCAGGTTGAGCCTGAGGACATTAAGGATATATCAGCAATACTCCTTACACATGGTCATGGAGATCATATAGGTGACACAATAGAAATAGCCAAGAATAATAATGCCCAGGTTATTGCACCTTATGAGCTGGCTAGTTATTTAGGGATGAAAGGAATAAACAATCACCCCATGCATATAGGAGGATCCCATGGCTTCAACTGGGGATGGGTCAAGCTGGTCCAGGCTTTACATGGATCAGGGTTAGTAGAAGAAGATGGCATTACATATCTAGGAAATCCATGTGGATTTTTGTTGGATATAGATAATATAATCATTTACCATGCAGGTGATACAGGGCTTTTTGGGGATATGAAAATCCTCAAAGACATGTTAGGTGGTAAGGCTATTGATGTTGCCCTTTTACCCATTGGTGACAATTTTGTTATGGGACCCGATGATGCTCTAACTGCCATACATTGGATTAAGCCTAATTCTGTTGTACCCATGCACTACAATACTTTTCCCATAATAGAACAGGATGCAAATAAATTTAAAGAAATTGTAGAAAAAGAAACTCCCTCTGAAGTTATTATTTTGGAACCAGGTGGCTTTTTTGAAATAGAATAGTAATAGTAAGTACTATATAGACTCCAAGGGGTTTCTATAGTAGTGGAGTTAAAGGAGTTGTTAGTGTGCAGGAAAAACTTAAGGCAATTACTAGTTATTTGAACAATAAGTCTGAAGAGTTAGAATTTCTTCTAAGCACCTTAGTTAATATTGATAGTGGATCATATGATTATGGAGGGGTTTCCAGGGTAATTCAAACCCTTGCAGTAAACCTAAAAGAGCTAGGCTACCAAGTATTCATAAAAAAAACATCTGATGCTCCAAATTTAGTAGCAAAAAAATATGGTACAGGGGATAAGAAGATATTATTAGTAGGTCATGCTGATACTGTCTTTGAAAGAGGTACTGCTCTAAGCAGACCATACAAGATTGAAGGCGATAAAATACTTGGCCCTGGAATAGCAGACATGAAGGCTGGATTGGTGACAATGGTTTATGCTTTAAAAGCTTTAGAAAGCATTCAATTTACAAGTTACAAAGAGATAACAGTTATTGTGGGTGGGGACGAAGAAATTGGCTCCCCATCATCCAAACAGATCTATGAAAATGAGGCCGCCGATGCAGATGCATGTTTTGTATTTGAACCTGGCAGGGCTGATGGGAGCCTGGTTTCAGCACGTAAAGGTGTTGGGTCTTTTAATCTTACCTTGCTAGGTATACCAGCCCATGCAGGTGAATCTCCAGAAAAAGGGGCTAGTGCTATTAGAGAGTTAGCACACAAAATCCTAGCTCTAGAAGAGTTAAATAAGCTTTATAATGGAGTAACTTTAACAGTTGGTGTTATAAGTGGTGGAACACGGGCCAATATTATACCTGAAAAAGCCACAGCTGAAATTGATGTAAGACTCCCAGACCTACAAACAGCCCATGAGGTTATTGATAGAATAAAAGAAATTAGTGAAAAGACCGCAGATTCTAGAATCCAGGCTATTTTGGAAGGTGAATTAAATCGTCCTCCCATGATAAAAACTGAGGGGACTAAACATCTGCTAAACATTGTAAAAGACATGGGATCTATTTTAGGTATGGAGATAACAGATACCGCCACAGGTGGAGCATCTGACGGAAATTTTGTTGCAGCTCTGGGAGTACCAGTCCTTGACGGAATGGGACCTGCTGGGGGCAATTATCACCGGGATGATGAGTTTGTCTATAGAAAAAGCCTTTTGCAGAAAACTAAATTAACTGCTCTAACCTTATGCAAGCTGGGAATGGCCTAAAAAGAGAAAAGAATAAAAATAGAAATGGGATTATACAAGTAACACAAAGCTGTTACTTTTTTATTCTTTGTATCAGTAACGTTGCAAAAAAACATTTAGAATTTGTCAAGTTATAATAAATTTTGATAATCAAAGAAATGCTGCGAATTAAGAAGATAAAATAGATATTTTGCTGTATTTGCATTAAAAAATCCTTTATAATAGAGATAACAAGGTAGTCCTTGCCAAATCCCTAATATAAAGGAGTTATAAAATGCAAGGCAAGGATATCAAAAAATCCACTTTTTTGCAACTGTTTAGTCCTATAATTAATGAAAAATTTTTAAATTTGCTGTCAGACATGGAGGTAGATAAGTATTTAAAAAAGTTATCTACAGTAGAACTTATTGAACTGCTAGCCAATTCTCAGATTAATCAAAGAGCTAGCTTAAGAGATATCAGCAAGGACTTTAATAATGATGAATTTTGCGAAGCTTTTGATTGTGAATCCTTTAGTCCTTCACAAATATCTCGTAGATTAAGAGATCTACCAGTAGAGGTAGTAGCTTATTTATTCAAAAATATCACTACGCAACTTGGTAAAGAACTTGGTCATGATAGAATACGTCAAGAAATGGGACGGTTGCTAATACTTGATTCTAGAACCATAAGCTTATGTTTATCCCAGTTTAGATGGGCTAAATTCAGAGAAACTAAAGCAGGGATAAAGCTTCATTTACTACTTGAATTCTGCAATGGTGTGGTTATACCAGAAAAAGCAATAGTTACACCAGCAAAGCCTGCAGATAAAAACATGATGGATGATATGATAATCTATGAACAAGGAACCATCTATGTTTTTGACAGGGCGTATGTTGATTATGAGAAATTTGATGCATACTGTAAAGAGGGTATTTACTTCGTCAGTCGCTTAAAAAGCAATGCAATAGTAGAAGTAATAGAAGATTATCCAACCTCTGGTAACATAACAAAACATCAGCTAGTACGCCTTGGTAAAGATGGCTCTACAAAAATGGAGCATCCCCTACAGCTTATAGAGACACAAGACAGTAAAGGCAATAAGATAATTATCATAACGAATAAGCTAGAACTATCTGTAGATGAGTTAAGTAGTATTTACCTCTATCGCTGGCAAATAGAAGTATTTTTCAAATGGCTCAAACAGCAGTTTTGCATTAAGCACTTTTATGGGCAAAGTCCCCAGGCAGTGGAAAACCAGATACTAATAGCACTAATAACACATTGCTTGCTGATGCTGCTTAAATTAAAAACTGGCTATCAGGGTTTAATGCTAAATTTTAAAAGAATGCTAATCACTTGCTTATTAGAAGCATTTAGTACATTTATTCGCAAGCTTCATCGAAAACCTAAGCGGACCTCGAAGGGGCGACGAAAAATTGACCACGAACTAACTTACAAAATGACTCTAAGGCAGGTGATAGCAGGCGAATCAGATCATTTAGATGATCTTACTTATGACCCAGTACTACTGTAAAGCGCATACTGTCAAAATGTGGATAAGGACTACCCCTTACTTCGCCTTTTTGGCA
>NZ_KK211106.1:0-21503 GCF_000620305.1 Desulfitibacter alkalitolerans DSM 16504
TGTTTTTTGCAAGTGAAAATTCCTCAGTTTTGCAAAAGTTTTTCCCCAGGCACCGGTGGGGAATTTTTTTACAATAAATGCCTATCCTCCTTCCTTAGTTAAGTGGAAACTGGTTAATTCTGTTCCCAATAATGTAAATTTATGACACACTTAATACTTCTGTTATTAAACGAAGTAGACTAGTTTGGCAAGGAATCAAGAGCCATTAGCTTGACGCTCCTGACTCCTTATGCCTCCTATGCCTTCATAAAACCAACGAGTGAAGACATATATCTGGTTAAAGAGAACTAACCCTTATAGTCACGTATCCTTTTCCTGAGCTGTTCATAAACATCTTGTTCTGTATACTCAACTTCACGACCTTCATTATCAACAGCATAACTGCCGTATGTGTCTAATAATTCTTGGGCAAGCTTTTCTGGGATATATGCTCTCATATTTTCCTGGTATTCTCTTAAAAGTTTTTTGGTCAGAAACATTACTATCTCCTCCACCTTTTCTATGTTAATGAAGACTCTCTCATTCGGTTACTAGGCCCTGGGAACAATAGCAGGTGGCAATGGTGCAATACTCTGTCTAGGATGGCACCAGTCATCTGTTCGTCATAAAAAACGTTTACCCATCTGGAGAATTCTATATTTGTGTTTATAATTAGTGACTTTTTTTCATAGCACTCAGAGACCACTTCAAACAGCAGCTGTGCTCCTGTCCGATCTAATGGAACGTAGCCCCATTCATCGCAAATAAGCAGTTCTGCTTTTGATATTTGTTTCATAAATGTTGTCAAAGTCCCATTTTTCTTTGCTTCTGAAAGCTTGTTTACCAATGCCGCTGTTCTGAAGAATTTTGTTTTTATACCCTTTTTGCAGGCCTCTACTCCAAGAGCTATTGATAAATAAGTTTTGCCGGTACCAACATTACCGTACATCACTAGGTTGGTATTGGTGTTTAGAAATTCACAGTTTTTAAGGTAATCAGGTGTTACAGCTTCAGGCAGCTTGACTTCATCAAATTTGAAGCCTTCAAATGGCTTTATTGAGTAAAATCCAGCACTCTTTAAGAGTTTATCTTTTCTGATTCTATCACGGTATTCTAGCTCTGATTTAAGCAGTTTAAGCAGGTATTCCTGGTTGCACTGGGCCTGTATTTTTTCAGACATCTCTGCGATATTGCGACTTAATCGTAATTCTTTACAACATGCGGCAATGTCACTAGTCAGCATTATTGATCACCTGCCTTTTTAAGCCTGCATCGTAAGCGGCTAAGTTAGGGGTGGAGGGGGTAAGTTCTGGTATGCTTCCTGTTACCCTTATAGGCTCAAGTTCAATGACATTTCCATGAATACGATTATGGAGGCTTAGAAGACTGTCGGTATCTGTTACTTCGTACTGTAGTGCACCCGCCACTGTTTCAACTGCGCTGTCAAACCCACTCTTTTCTGTTAGTCTAGCTATTACCTGTAAAACTTTACCTTTATCACTTTTATTGCATCTAGCAAGGTAATTATTAATAGACTCGGGGAGCATCTGGTATATGCCTGTATATTTCAATGCCCCAGGAAAGCGAGATAGTTGAGTTAGATATGGCAGCCATTTCATACTCTGCTCTTTGTGGTTGCCGTAAAACCTTTCATGTCGAACAACTGCCCTATGGCTTTCATCCATTGGGATTACTTCATTTGCTGTGAGCCTTATTAACACCTTACTGTTAGCATATTTAGGGGATACAGAGTATTCATGTAGATTATTGTTAAGATAAAATCTACCGTATCCGTTGGTATTTACTGTTATATATTTACTAACATCTAGTGCTACTGTTGGCAATTCAAGAAGAGCCTCTCTATCTTCAGTATGTAGTTGTGCTATGGTACCTTCTTTTCTGTAATGTTCTCTAAAGGCATCGTTTTCACATTTTTGCAGCAGCTCTTTGTTAAACTCAGCTAGGCAGTTAAACCGTGGCACTGGCACTAACATGTTCCTACGATGGTACCCAACTTTGCCCTCAACGTTGCCTTTTTCATGCCCAGAATCTACGTTACAAAAGGCTGCCTCAAATCTGTAATGCTCCATGAATCTCATGAAATCATTTGTCAGGTTGCGTTCTCCGTTTTTCAGAACTTTGGTGACCATGGTGCTTGCATTGTCAAACCAAATTCTTTGGGGAACACCACCTATATGCGTAAATATGCTAATTAATCCTTCAAACAGGCATTCCTGGTTCTCTCCCTTAAATAACTGGCAGTATCCTTTGTTGCTGTATGGGAAGGAGAGGTTTAAATACTTACCGCTGTAGATCTTGCCTTTTTCATAAAACTCTGCATCTCCAAAGTCAACTTGTGCTTCTCCTGGAATATGCTCTAGCGGTAAATATCCAGCCTGCTTACCAAATATCTCTTTTTTCTTCTGGGCTACATAGCCTGCTACTGTTCGGTAGGAACAGTTGAAGTTCTCCTTATACTTGTCTTTGAGTCTGTCATATACCCTTTGTGAGGTATGACGCTGCTTACGCTTGGCTTTCTTATCTTCTAAAAGCCAAGAGTCTATGTGTTTTTTAAAAGGGTCAAGTTTTGGGAACTGAGCTACTGGTGATGCAGTAGGTACTTCTTTGTTCCAATCTTCTTTTTCAAGATAGTATTTTACTGTCTTACGGTCATGTCCTGTTTCTTTCGATATCTGGCTGACGTTCTTTCCTTCCTCGTGAAATAATTTTCTGATATACTTTATTTGGGTCATTGTTAGCATCCTCCAATCCCCCTCGTAATCTTTTTCCAATTACAAGGGTACTATTTTGGTGTGGTGCCTTCAATGGCCTTTTGCAATAATGGGGAATTTATTGTTGCAAAAGTGGGGAATTCCTTTTGCAACTTTGTCCAATTCTATTATGCAATAAATACTAATAAAATTTTTAATTTTCCCGGGCAAATTAGTGGTAACCTGGAAAGCCCTTTTTGCCCGGGAGTATACCCTCCTTTACCAAAGGCAAAGGTTAGGTTTAAGTTAATTTTAAACCTAACCCAGCCTGAAGTAAAGGAGAGACTAAAGGCTGGGGGAGGTGGTGCTTATGAGGGTTTAGGTTATAAAATGGGAGTTTTATCAAATATTATAATTATGAGACAGGGGGTTGTTTAAATTGTATACCATCAATAATAGTAAAATGCTAATTGTTATACTGATTCTGCCTATGCTTATTTTAGGATTTAGTTTAAGTAGCTTTGCCGAATCATCTATCAGTCAATCAGAAGAAAAATTTGAGTTAACAAAAAGTAATGTTGAGGAGTTTGTAAGCCTGCTAGAAATCCAAGATCCAAAGGCTGTAGCCACTTATAAATCTTTAGCCATTAATAATCCAGAGACTGTTAAAGAAGCAGTAGCAGGCATTGTACTTACTAAAGAGAATCCAAGGTATGTTGTTGAATTTGAAGATGGCAGTTCAATTGTAATAGAATACGGGACTGTAGTTTCCAAAGAAGATGTAGGAGTAAGAGGGATAAATGTTTTGGATTATGGAATGTATCAGCATAGGGTATATGGCATAGAAGTGGCTAGGTATACTGTATGGACAGAATATATATCAGATAATATGAATCAAGGTCCATGTTACATTATTGACCTTTGGGATGAAGGCAGTGCAGTATGGCCTGTTAAAGTGAATACTAAAGGAGCTAGAATTGTTAGTGATGCAAATAACCCTATACGAACTAGAGGAAATGCTGAAATTGAAGCGTATGGTACAAACATATCCGTTACGCTAAACTTTTATGGTTATGCATACTTTTTAGATAATTATTCTACTGTAATAGTTAACTAAGTAAGAATTTCTTTTTTGTACAAGTATACAAGGGGCTATGGTTTCTTGTATACTTGTACTGTGTTCTAGGAAGGCGACAATTACCTATGAACTTTGAAATTATTTAACAATAATTTCAAGAGGAACTTTAAAAAACTAGTTTATTATATAACATTTTAGTCATGGTTTATTTTTTTGTTTTAATTTACTTTTAAATTGGCTAAGAATATGTTGATAATGAAAGAGAGGATATTAATGCCGTACGTTATATTATATTTTCTTGTTTGGATATTTTGTTGGTATATTATTTCCATAATTCCTTTAGAAAAATACATTTCTAATAGGGCGTTACTTATTTTTAGTCGCTTTTTCTTATGGATAATATTAGTATATATTGTGTTCAGAATAACTTGAAAAACTCAAGTATGTAATACATGTAGCTAGTTGCAATTTAGTGTGAAAAAATATTTTTATATACCTCTAATATAGATAATTAAATTAAATCTTATTTAGAAACTCTCAAGAAATAATCGTAATAATTTAAATCTCTTGAAACACTCCACTCTTTCCCCGTGAGCAGTGCTGGCTTATATATTTCTAATGAAATCCCCATGTAAAATGTTGAAATAGAATGTTACTATTTTTGCATTGCTCATAAATTGTTTGTGAAGTTAAAAGCCAACCATGGGTAGTGTAAAATACTATAATAGGCTCAACTTCACATTAAATATCAAGTAAGATAGTCAAAAGTCATGCTTCGCAGTATCTATAAATTGTGCAACACCAAATAATATTGGTTGTTGTACAGTACTATGCAGCAGTATGAATAATTAAGCAAATGGATTATATATTGTTAGCCCCTCTTTTTGTAGATGTTTAAAATCATCGTAATTACGAGTTACCAGAGTTGCGGACTGGTTTAAAGCAACAGCGGCCACCAATGCATCTGGAAGCTTTAGATTTTTGTTATATTTGATTTTGCTTATTCGCCTTAACTCTCCAGCTTTAAGGCCGATTAAAGAATTAATTTCGATTATTTCTCCTAAGTCTAAAACTTCCCTAATATCCTGCATATCTTCCTTAGTTAGTTCAGCCGAAGAATAAAGCTCTGCTTCAACTACAACTGGATAGAAGATTTCATGGTTTTGAGCTTCAATCATTAAGTCTACTGCTGGTCTAAGACCGTTCATTGTATAGATAATTATATTTGTATCTATACAATATTTAATCAAGGCTGGGGACATTCCTATCATCCTCGTCTCGAATACTTAAAAGATCTTTAACTAAATTAGGGCGGTTTTTCCATTTCCCTGCAACTTTTTCCACGACACCTTTAGGCTTGTCTTTTTTGGTCACTTTCAGAACTACCCTGTTTATATCGGGTATAACTTCAACCATATCACCAGGTTTAATATTGGTCCCTTTTAATATTTTTTTGATTGAAATACGACCTTTTTGATCTATTTTTTCTTTAACCGTGGCCATAACAAGCACCTCCCTACTTTAAGTATTATTATACCATGGTCAATCTTTTTTGCATATCATGCACAGGCCAAGAAAGTTTGCGTCACATAAACCATCATATGCGCAATAACTAGATTATAAGCTTATTACATTTAAAAGGGTTTAGCTTAATGGCACCGTTTATCAACCAGCCTATTGTTTCTATTTTTTATAAACTCCTCCACGCGGGCCAAGTTTTACAATAATTATTACTAGCTCATCCTCAATAACCTCGTAAATAACTCTATAAGACCCCACTCTTAATCGAAAAATATTTCCTGAGTACCCTTGCATCTTTTTAGTTTGATGATGTTCGTAAGGGTTATCCTTTAAGCTTTCTATAGCTTGAATAACCCTTATTACTGTTGGTTTATCTAGTTTTTTAAGAGCTTTTAAAGCTTCTCTCGTAAATTCTACCTTATAACTGGAGTTCACTTTTCAGTTCCTCCAGTGGAATAGTTTCTCTATTCTTATAATCTTCTCTTGCCTTTTTAATAGCTTCTATTTCTTCCATGCTTAGGGTATTATCATCTTCATCTAGTTGTTTCTCCAGTAGCCACGACAAAAAACTCTTTGCAACTACTTTATTATTTTTATTTAACTGTTTTACTAAGTGCTCAAGTTCTTTATCTGGAATACTCATTACTGACTCCTCCTAAGTAAAGAATTTAACAATCTTATATTTTTAATTCTACATTATCTAGCCTGCAATTAGATTATACTATTATTACCAGTTAATTACAATGTGGCACATATTTATCAACAATAAAGGCCCTCCGTAGAGAGCCTAATGGTTAGCCCAATACGCTTAACCATAAGTCAAGGCTTGTTTCTACACAGTCAGATACAAGCTTTATGAATGTACTATAGTCGCCAGTAGTATGTGCTAGGTCCAAAGCATCATAATAATTAGACCTTATCTCAGCCTTTATTATTGCTGGCGGGTAACCATTTTTCATAAGCTCAAAGTTCATTATTAGCCTAGCTGTCCTACCGTTACCGTCCACAAAGGGGTGTATTTTTACAAATTCACCATGCAGCAAGGCTGCCCTGTGTATTGGGTGTAAGCTTTGCAATTGGCTCTTATAGTTTTCTATTAGTTGCTCCATTTTTTCTTTAACTAGAAAATGTTCAGGAGGTCTATGTTTTGCCCCACTTATTAATACATTCTCCCCACGATATACCCCTGCATTTTCATCATCAATGGTCTTTAATATTAACCGATGTAGGTTTTTAATGAGCCACTCTGAAATATGTTCTTTGTTTTTCACCAATTCTTCTAAATAAATGTTAGCATCTCTATGATTGATTACTTCCAAATGCTCACGCATTGATTTGCCACCTATAGTAATCCCTTCAAGCACTACCTTTGTTTCTGAAATAGTAAGAGTGTTTCCTTCAATGGCGTTAGAATTATATATCCATTCAACCAAAATGGTCTCTTGTAGTGATTTTAAAGTATGCTGTGGTAGCGGCCTATTCTCTTCTAGCATTTTTTTCTTTTCATCTATTACATCAAATATCATTCTATATCACCAGCCTTTAGCTTGTGCTATTTTTAGCTATTATACTATTATTACCAAATAATTACAATATGATATAAATAATAAAGGCCCTCCGTAGAGAGCCTAGCATATAATATTAGGTTTTTAATATGCTTTCCAACTGCCCTAAAAGTTTTGGAATTTCATTTTGAGCGAGATTCCACACTAGCTCCATTTTTACTTCACCGTAGCCATGAGCAATAATGTTTCTAAGGTCAACTATTTTTCTCCACTCTATTTCATTGTGTTCTAACCATATATCTCTAGTTAATGTGTTAGCGTGTTCACCAATAGTAATAATGGACATAGCAGTTGCTTTTTGATACAAGTCATTCTCCAGAAACTTTCCTCTATTCACTTCACTTGTATATCTAATTATGTCCAGGCATTCTAATATCATCTTTTTGATAAGTTGACTGTCCCTATGCTTCATAAATTTTAACCTTCTTTCCGATGGTTAAATAACTATCTTCTTTTATAGGTCCTGCAACTATATCTACTTTTTTATTTAATTCATCCTGAATGTCCAGTTTTAAACCTGACATATCAAACAGGCTAGCAACATTTTCATCAAAATAGACGATTAAATCTATATCAGAGTCCTTACTGGCTTCTCCACTAGCATAAGAACCAAATAAATCAATACTTAAAATGGGATATTTTTTTGCAATTTTACTTACTACATCCCTGATCTCTGTGAGGCTCATTTATATCACCCCTTCTATAATACCTACTGTTATTATATTTTAGGACAAAACACAAGTCAATTGTTTGCATGAATGACATAAACTGGCTAAAACATTGCTAATTGCTGATTTTGAACTGGCACTACTGGATCAGGAATGAAACCTTTTTCCGTATAATTATCTAAGTGATACCACCAGCTCTTTATTCTTTGGATTTGTTCTTGGGAAATAACTTCATATCCTCCTGTTACTTCTATGTTATTGTCTTTCATTTCCACTAATACCTGTTGCTGAACTTTTAGAAGCTCTTCAAGAATTCCAAGAAAGGTTCTATCCAATCATAGCCACTATCCACAAAGGCTTCCATGGCTTTGTCCTTAGAAACCATGGTACAGCAGACACAACCAAAGCGTGAGCTTCCACATCCAGCTGGTGTAGTCTTGTCCTGCACTATTGGGCATTCACCTGTTGGCTCTCTATATAGGCGTTTTAGAAGTGGGAATCCAGACCCCCAGGGTAGACCGTTACTGGATAGTGCTCCCCCCCATACTGTTTCTGTATCGAGATGGACTATTGGTGTGTAGGAGATTATACCTTTATGGACTGTATGGCCATACCTACCATCACTTGACCATTTCTTTACTGATCTTGCCCTTGTTGTGCTCTCTCCATAACGTGTTCCTAGTATTAATACTGCCTTACCGTTTATTGTAGCTGATTTTATTGCTTTAGTGTTGGTTTTAATCTTCAAACGACTTGTACACCAACGTCTAAAACCGTTAGGCAGAGGTGGAAGGTATCCTTTTCCTATTACGCAGACATAGAAGGTATCGTCTATTTCAGGCTCTGTTACTGTTACGGTTATAGGTAAATCCTTCGTATGCGCATACTGTCTTAGGTCTGCTATGTTCTTTCTCACATGACTTAAAACAATAGGCACTTCTACCAAAGTGTCAGCTGTAACTACGTAGACTTGTCTGGTTCGCTTTTCTTTGGGTAGCTGCTCTAATGCTAAACAGACCAGTTTTAACGCTAAGGTAGAATCTTTGCCAAAGCTGCAGCCAAGCACCCACGGCCAGCCTTTTGTAGATGGATCTAGGTAAGCATCTATAATGTCCTTTACTATTTCTGATGGAACAGTTAAATCATACTCTGTCTCAACTGAAAAATCCTTTAATGCTTCCTTCTGGCCATCTTCTACGATAGACCATGCCCACTCTAGCCTACTTAGATAAGTGTCCCATTCAAAATCAGCAACATCTTCGGGAAACCAATCAGCAATATCATATAGATACCCAATTTCTTCTCTAAGTGATATTATACCTAGTATTCCCCTGCCAAAGTCACTATCGCTTTGATAAAAAAATGCTCCATCTAATTCAGCTTGGTGGAAGTCTAGATAATTTCTCGCTAGCCTACCTTTGTAAGACAAAGGATTTTATTTTTTGCAGGTGAAGGGCCATAACGACGTGTCACTTGCAAAAGAATAAAGCTCGTTATTTTTATCTAATAATCTCGATCAGGTCTTTCAGAATACCTAATGCTCCTGCAAAAATCTATTAGCGATATTAGGTAGTCTTTGTCTTCTATAATCCTAATTTTTTAAATCAGTGTTTTCAGGGGTGATAGGTCTACATCATTTAAGCATCTTTCTAGCGTAGCTTGTTATTGCAACGTCCTTTACTGGAATTTTTGGCTCACATTGATACAAATGCTAGACAGATATGGTACTGTACTCGACATCTTATTTCAAAATTAACATTGCCTAGCGCAGAAAGGTACCCCTTACGGGGCTTTGACCTGGCTGCCCGCAAGGGTTCACCTCCTTGTAATTTTTTAATTATTTGGTATTATTTATATGTAGACTCTCGGAAACCCAGCTCTGAAAATTAGAGATTTGGTAAATTCGGGAAGTCAAAAGGCCGTAAATCGTTTTTTGACAGCTTCATATGGCAATAGCAAGAAGTACAGCAAAAAATGGGCAGGACAAAATAAGTAATCAACAAGAATTCTTTTAATAGTTCTTTCGACAGATGTTCTTTTGGCAAATGCTTTTTTCCAAGCCTTAGAACCACGGGGTGTTTGTGTAAATAACCGAAAATCATCTTTCATTTTGGTATAGAATACGCGGCCATAAGGCGATGGAGAGCACTGTTTCTGGTACTCGCATAAATTTGGTTGTTTGTGCATACAGCACCGCCATTTAATTCGCCTGCGACCTTTACAGGCCCCACTGTGTTTCATTTCTTTCCCCGCGATACAAATAGGCACTCCATCATCGTTAACATTTACAGCAGAACGTGTTCGAATACCACTCTTTCTTTTGTTTAGATCGATGAAAGGCTCGATATCATGCTCTATTAGTAGCCGATAGATATCGTAGGCATCATGTGCCGAATCCAGTAAAGCAGCTGAAAACTTCAAATGGGGATACAGCTCACGCAACTGTGCATAGGCTACCACAAACGTTCCACTATCGTGTCTTGAAGCTTTGGTTAAGTGTATTAATAGCGGTAGATCATTTGCACTACCCGTCGCAGTTATGCAGTATAGAGTGTGTCTGTAATACCATCGTTCATGATAGCTGTCCCAGCCCCAGGTAGCAGTGGGGCTGGTGTACTGCCTGTGACATGAACAATTATAGATCCTGTGTTCTTTGCACGAGCAGATCTTTTTGCCACGGTGACTGGCACCTGTTTCCTAAGGGGCACCATCACCAGCAAAAACAAGCTTGTGGGGGTATCCACAAAGCTTGAGGTCAAAGGATTGTTTTACGGCACACTTTTTCAATATCTTTTGCAGCAGACCTTCTGGCCTGTCCTCAAAAGTTGTCCCATTGAGCACTTGTTCTACAAGATCGGAAACACGGTTAGAGTCAGTATCCGGCAATTTTTCGTCCTTCTTTGGCTTTTTGCTCTTTTTACTGCGTGGTTCACGGATCACCTTAGACGGCTCTTCACCTAACCAGAATCTGTTTAAGTAATCGTAAAATGTACCTACACCAGGTACGGATTCTTGCTCAAATCCACAAATAGTGGCTAATATGGGATAGGCCCTAAGCTTTTTAACGAAGTCAGTAACACTTTCTTTAAAATGATTCATTACAAAAAGGGCCCTGAATATCTCCGGTTGATTATGGGCTGGCCTGCCTGTAGAAGAGTACCGCATCCTGCACAAGTGTAACCATGTTATCCAAGTTCAGTATGTAGACCTTCTCTAAGATGCTGGCATAAAATTGGATTTGCTTTTCGTGTTCAGGGAGGAAAGATAATAACTTTTGTTCTAACCAAGCTTGAAACTGATCATGTGGTCGCCAATAACCTAGCATTAGATCACCCCGCTAATTTGTCTAAAGACAAAAAACGTCTTCAAGTTGATTGTTGGGGCGCTTTGGATTTGTCAAGTCCCAATTTTTCTTGCTTATTCCATGTGAAGTTGTCTAAAGAAATTGGAGGAAAATAAAAGCCTCCAAGCCGAAAAGCGGCATGGAGACTCGCTTATGAGTTTCCGAAAAATACTATATATACAAGGAGGGATTGGGCCCTCCTGCAGAAGGTGTCAACACCTAATTCCTACGTCTGGCGTTGACTCTTTTAATCACTTTCACTAGTTGCTATTGCTAACAAAGTTTTAGTTATGGCGACTAAAAGGTCGGTGCTGGCTCGAAGAAATTCAAGCATTGGTACCACCTCATTCAGGAGAGGGTTATCCCCCTTCCTAAAAACCTCCTTTAGGAGGTTTTTAGTTAATTGCTACAAAAAGAAATAGAACTGTGTTGCGAGCACAGTTCTGGGATAATACTTTTACTCTATATTATGTAACGCAACCAGGGCATCTCAGTAATCCGATATTACCACTGCTTGCTATAAAGGTCTCTGATGTTAGCAGCATCAGGGGCCTTAATAATATATACTATAAAGATAATCAATTTTTAAAATCAAATCATTTTTTTCTAGTCTGCTAATTTTATATGCATTAATTCTAGAATTTATATATTTATGCTGCCCATTTTTCTAAGAAACTGGCGATTATCATGAAGGTTATATGGATAATGCGCAGTTAACGAACTACTGTTGAGACGCATCTTATAGATTAGGCGTATTAGGGTATTAGGTGTTAATGAAGACATAAAAGTGTTTTAGGATTAAAGGAGTTTTTTTTAAAACAAAAAAACAGGAGAGGCTTTGATGTCTCTCCTGTTGCGGTTTTAGCTGGTGAATTTAATTATTGAATGTCTGCATCTGGTACAACTACCGCACCAGCCATCCATAATCCTGTCTGCAATCAACTATATAATCAACATACACCATCTGGTCTTTGATCTGATACAAAAACAAATGCCTTTTCTCTACGAAAATCTTGTGATATTTCATTTGGTGGGATAAATTCTGCCTCCAGAAATGGAAAACGCTCATTTTCCATGTTCCATCTCGTCAATAATACTGTCCAGGTATTTGTCCAGTTCATCCGGCGTAACTCCTGCAAGCCCTGCCAGACGGTCTTCCTCAACAGCCAGCAGTTCTTCGTGCAGTTTCAGCATTTTTTCGCGGCGGATAAAAGCCTCTATATCCATGACGACAAGATCTCCTTCACCGTTTTTGGTAAGAAAAACAGGTTCTCCGGTAGACTTGCATAAAGCCGCAATTTCATTGTAATTCTGCCTTATGCTTGCGGACGGTTTAATCTGCATGGCATCAGCTCCTTGTAGTAACATCCTAACCATATTATTTCCCTATCATGCTATGATATCAATCAATTCTTCTTAATTATAACAATACCTAAATTGGTTTCAGGGGGTACATTTTGACCTGTATCCAAGGAATTATCATCTGTGGTTATAGGACCCAGGTCCTGTTTAAAAATTTTTTTGTCAATTTTTGAGTGCAGGGCTACCAGAAAATGAAAAAACCAATTAAGGGCAAAAAAATAATACAAGGGGATTTCAACAAAGGTACTTGTCTTAACATATTTCATATGCTATAATGCTTTTTGTCAGTTAAGAAATCTTAATGACAAGGCAATAATTAAAGTGGGGGTATAGCGCAGCTGGGAGCGCGCCTGACTGGCAGTCAGGAGGTCATGGGTTCAAGTCCCATTATCTCCACCAAATTTTGTAAATTAGCTGAGGTCGATTAATTCGGCCTCAGTTTTTTTATGACCTTCGACTATAGGAGCAAACAAAATGGTTCCAACTATTTCTATTCCCTATCCATTGGGAGATCCTAACACGCCAATTGAACAACAATGGAAAGTGCGTTATCATAGCGTAGGTGTTGCATTGGATGCTCTAGCAACAGAAGTCAAGGAGCAAACTGTGTTTAAAGTAAAGATATAAAAATGTATAGAAATAAATAAGCAGCATAATTATTCCTTTCAAGAAGAGGTCCTTCTGGATCATATCCTTATACAATTGTTAAAAGGAAGGTACTCTTCCATAGATTACGAGGAGTACTTTAAAAACAACCCAGTGCTAAACTTCCACAAGGAGTACAGGATTATAATTTTTGTACCAGAAAATGATTACGACAATACTTTGGAGGCATTCCGAATATGTAACCTATCCTTTAATGATATTAGCAAAGAAAACTTAATTATTCATATGTTAGAAATGGACAATATACTGGTAGGAATCTGTTTCACCAAAAATGGAAATACCTTTGACAAGGACCATTCCTGGATTGAAATGTCTCGTTATATGAATTATGCACAGGTAAAAGTTTCCGAAAAGGTTGATATCCACTTATATGCTGCGGCAAGCGGCAGGCATTTAGGTTTGGCCGGCCTAAAACATGGATTTTCAGAAGCTTTTGAGGCATATGAATATCAAAAAATATATGATGATGAAAACAGCTTGATTTTTTACAATAACATCAAGTTTGAAAACAAAGAAGGTTATAATTATCAAGAGGACACCTGGTATGAGTTAGAGCGAAAATTTCTTTATTGCATCAACATTGAGGATTTTAACAGCAGCGCAAAAATATTAGCTGAATTACTAGAGCTTGTGGGGAATAGCCGTTATCAGGACTTCCAGATGATGAAGTATAAGGTGTTTGGATTATTTAACTCCTTATACATCAATATATTAGAAAGAAAAGACATTGGAGATGAATTATTAAATATTAATGCAGTATATCATATATCTAACTGCAAATCTATTGGAGAGCTGCAAAGCAAGGCAAATACCATCTATCATGCCTTGGAAAAAAGACTAATTAGTGATGATGACAAATTTAGCAGTAATAATCTTATACAGGGTGTGGCTGATTATTTGAAGGACAATTACAGCAACCCTGACTTAAGCATGCTCAGTGTTGCGGATGAATTTAAAATATCTCCCGCTTATCTTTCCCGGCTCTTTAAACAAGAAATTGGTATCGGGCCTGCAGCCTATTTGCAAAAAATTCGAATCGAAGCTGTAAAAGAAATGTTATTGAACTCTGATATGACAATAAAAGATATTTCAGAGGCTGTTGGATATCAGTATGTACTTACCTTAAACAGGAATTTCAAAAAAATTGAAGGAATTACACCATCACAATATATTGCTACAAAAAAATACTATAGTCATATGACTCACAAAAAAAATAGAATAGAGAAATAAAAGCAGATGGTTAAAAAAGCCATCTGCTTTTTATGTTCTTTCGAAAAGATGAAGAATTCATGTCCACAAGTTAGATGACAATTCTAATACCAACTAATCAATTTTAGTAAAAATTAAAAAATGAATATCATATCAAATAATAGCAGTTTACCTATTCTCTTTGAGAAAATTAAAATGAATGTAACCAGCATCAAAATCCTATCAGGAAGGGTGAGAAAATGACAAGTAAAAACTATTGTGAGATGGAAACACAAAAAATGAAGCATTACCCACCTTGTACAGCTCAAACTTTATTAGATCTGCATCATGAGGCTTTACGCATCTCATCAAGAATTGAAACACTAGCCCAAGCAGCAAAGGACAGCTTCTATTATCACCAAATTCGCGAGATTGTGGAAGGCTACTATGATTTGGGAATTCTGCTGGAGGTGTACCAGATATTTGGAGGCTATATTAACACTACCTTTGGGATTTACACCGAGAAAAACGGCGAAAAGGAAACATGGTTGTTCCGAAAATATAAACGAGGAAAGAATGTGGAATCTCTTTTGTTTGAACATAAGCTGCTCCACCATGCACGTAATAACGGATATGCTCTGGGTGCTGCTCCTATTGAAGCAAAAGATGGTAAAACCTATCATGTGGGAAAACAGATAATGCCCGAAGGAGAGGAAGACTTTTATTTTGCCATTTTCAATTATATTGGTGGGTCAAATAAATATGACTGGATTCCTAACTGGGGTGACGATGGAATTGCTGATATAACAATTTTGAGTGCAGCAAGAGCAATGGCACAATTTCACAATTCAGTTAGGAATTTTGATCCAGAAGGAAGACATGGGGATAACATTATGGACAATGAGGATATCACAGTAAATGATATCATTAGCAAATTACCTAAAACTCTAAAAAATTATCGCAACAGCTATACAGATGCAGGATATGAGAATGTTTATACTGAGTATTTTGATGCGAATTACAATTTTATCTCCCAAATGTGTAATGCTTCATTTATTCCAGATGATGATTATGAAAAAATGATTATCATTCCCTGTCATTGTGACTTCCATCCGGGTAATTTCAAATATGATGAGGATGGTGCTGTATGTGGCAGTTATGATTATGATATGGCAAAGATAGATTCTCGCCTTTTTGAAATAGGTTTGGCAGTTCACTACTGTTTTGCATCATGGAAATCGGACACAAATGGTGCGATTAAGCTTGACCGTGTGCAAAAGTTTATTAACATCTATAATGCTGAGCTGACAAAGATTGGTGAACTCGAGGCCATGAACGAGGTAGAGAAAAAATATCTGTATGAAGCCATAGTCCAAGGAACTATCTATGTTTTTGGCTGGTGCAGCTCCGCCTGTGTCTACAATCCATCATTAGATCCTTATGAATATTTATTCTATGCGCAGCATATGATTTCTTGCTTACATTGGCTGGAGGAAAATGAAGCACATATACGAGAATTATCTAAAAAAATATAGGATGAGAGAGGTGAAACTCCATGAATTTGGCATCTCAGGTAAAAGTATTATCACAGGATGAAATGCATATGGTTCATGAAAAAGCTTTGGAATTACTGAAAAAACGCGGGATAGTCTTTCAAACTGATGAGGCTATTGAAACCTTTCGTAAGCATGGTGCTAGAATTGAAGACCATACAGTTTTTATGGATAATAAACTAGTGGAGAAATCCCTCGCCCAATGTCCTAAAACCTTTCGTTTGGAGGCATTGAATTCCAAAAACAGTGTGACAGTAGGAGAAGGATTACTAATTCACCCTGCTGGTGGTGAAGTTTTTATTTCAGACCATGAAGGAAATAGACGTGCTCCTACCTTAAAAGATTTTTCTGATTTACAAAAAATTTATCAGGCTTGTGAAAATATAAATATTGCTGGTTTTCAACCCCTAAGCCCAATGGATGTTAATGAAAGAGTGAAAGGTTTATACTGCGTTCTCAGTTCTATGCAGCATAGCGACAAGCCTATCTTAAGCCCCATGGAACTAGTCACTATCACTCAAAAGGAAGAATGCCTTAAGCTCTTTGAAATTGCTTACGGTCAGGAAGGATATTTAGACAATCATTATGTTACTTGGCATGCTGTCTGCTCTAACTCACCTTTCTTTTACTCAGATTTTGCCTGTGAAGGAATAAAAGTATACGCTGAACATAATCAGCCGATTATTATAGTTTCCGCACCTATGACAGGTATCACCTCTCCAATTTATATGTATTCTACAGTTATTTTAACTGTGGCTGAATCCTTGGCAGGCCTTGTATATGCACAATTGATTAAGCCTGGTGTTCCGGTTGTTCCTTCTGCCTCTTTGACATATGGTAATATGCGTTTTGCCACTTGGGAATGCGCAAGCCCTGATACTGCTTTAATGCTGGGGGCTACCATCCAAATGTTTAAAGATTTCTACCATTTGCCTGCAAGAGCTCAAACAGGAGTGACCAGTTCCAAGATTATTGACTATCAAGCTGGCATGGAAACCATGCAGAGCTTTTTATTCTCAACATTAGCAGGGGTAAACCTCACAAGTCAATCAGTAGGTACTTTGGCCAATCTTATGGCATCCTCACTGGAAAAAACTGTTTTGGACGATGAATTGATCGCCAGGGTGCGCTATATAATCAATGGGATGAATACAGATATGGAATCAATGGCAATGGATGACCTACTTAGTGCAAAGCCCTGCCAAGATTTTCTCACATGTGAGTCCACATTAATGCATTTTAGAGGTGGTTGGCAGCCAACAGTATCTGACTGGAGATCTTATGATGCATGGGAAAAAAGCGGACAGCAGGATGTGGTGGAAACTGCTCGTCAAAAAGTAAGGCAGATGTTAATGAATGCGCCTGAATCTTTACTTGATGCTGAGCAGGAAAAGGCTATGAAGGATTATATAGCCAAAATTGAAAGTAGAGTTTAGTTTGTTTAATCAGGAGGTGAGGGGAAACCATATTCCTCCAAAGGGTATGACCATGCATATGAGTAACTGGTACCACTTACCCCCATAATGCTTTAAAGGTGCCATTCGCGTAACAAGATTTGCGGGGGCGCATGTGACTGGCTGTGAGGAGGTCGTGAGCTTCAATGATTTTAGAGTTTCAATGATTGACAAAAGGAAAAAAGAATTTTATAATCTACCTAACTAATATTAGGTAGGTGATATTTTGACAAGAGGTCAGATAAAAAAAGCAGCCTTATCCTTATTCGTAAAAGATGGTTATGAAGGTGCTAAGTTAGCAGACATAGCAAAAGCAGTAAATATCAAAACTCCATCCATCTATTTTCACTTTGAAAGCAAAGAGCAAATTTTTACTGAAGTATTTAATGATATGCGGGATGAAAAACTCGCTAGCATTATGGAGCTTCAGCAAAAATTAAATGGATATGGATCAGCAAAAGAACGCTTGTTTTGTCTTTATAGTGATTGGTCTAATCGGGGATACGAACATAATGAAGAAGTGATTTTCTGGAAGAGAAGTGCTCTGTTTCCACCTAGTTTCTTAAGAGACAAGATACATAATGACCTGATAACCTACCAGAATAGATTTGTTGATGAATTACTCAGACCAGTAATTATGGCAGGAATAAAATCAGGTGAATTAAAAAACCTGGATGTAAATAAATGTGTTGTTGTCTTCTTAAGTATGATTCAGGGGATGTTCAGTGAATTTCATTATTCAAAACCTGAGGCATATAAAGAAAAAATCGCTGTGCTATGGGAATTCTTTTGGGATTCAATAAAAAATAGTGATTTGGATAATGGCTAAAAGAATCACTTGCATCGTGATGGGACAAGGAACAGGGATATATAAGTGAGAATAAGACAGATGAGAAACTGGAGGGTTAAACTTATGCGGAAATTTATTGATGATGCCACCATACAAAGCGCATACATGCAGGTCTTAGAAATTCTTGAAAAAGTTGGTGTCCGTTTTGAAAGAGAAGATGTGAGGGAACTATTTAAAAAGTGGGATGCCCGTGTTGAGGGTGACAAGGTATTTATTCCCCGTAACTTAATGGAAGAAGCTCTTGACTCCACCCCAAAGCAGGATTATACTGTTCCTGCCAAAAAAAGGGTTGTTGCTGCCACGCCCTTTAGCAACGCACCCTTTATTCTTGACGACGATACTGGGGTTATACGTCGCTGCAATATTGATGATGCTGTCAAACTGTATCAGATTAATGAGACTTCTACCCTTTACGAGTGCACCAATCCCGGATGTGCCGATCCTGTTGATAATGATGCCCCGGATCAATTTGTTGCCCAGGTAGCCATGTCTTTAAAGTATTCAAATAAATATCCCAGCATTGGTTTGCGGGCTACTGGAAGTAATTCTCAAAATGGTGACGTCTATGGTAGTGCTCGGCGGGCATTACGTTTAGTTCGTGAATTTTACGACGTGTGGGATGAGCCTGTTATGAGCCAAGGTATATGTCCAAATCCTCCATTGGCTTATGACCAGGAATGTCTTGACAACCTATGTGCTGCAATTGATGAACAGCAGGCCATTTCCATTTTCCCTTGTTCTTTGGGATTTATGACTGGTCCTGAAAGTATTATGGAGATTGTCATTCATGATTTCGCCATGTCTTTGGCGGGGTTAGCTTTTATTCAGCTTAAATCCCCGGGACATCCCACTTCCCTATGTGAGTTTTCTACCATAAGCAATATCCAGACCTTACAGCCCAATTATGGCAGCGCTGAAGGTATTTTTATACAGGTTATCTATTACGAGTTATGCAAATACTTAAGCATACCCTGTGTGATCTGCGGCAGCTATGGTGACGGAACTGCAGTTGATTATCAGGCAGGAATGGAAGCCATGCTCACAACTACACTGCCATTTAGCTTAACAGAGGTAAATGAGATATGGTGTTATCCGGGTATTTTGGCTGGCTTTGCATGCGGAAGCTTCCACAAGGCCATTCTCGATGAAGAGATGATGCTTTATACCAACAGGATGCTCCAGGGGGTGGAAATGACAGTTGACCCTAAACTACCGGAACTTCTTGCCGCCGGGATGGATGCAGGCACTTTTCTTGGTATAGGCTCCATGGATACTTACAGGCGAGATAATTATATGACTAAAATCTTTAATAAATGGGGTATCGCACAAGCCAATAATACTGAGAAAACTAATCTCGCATACAAAGTTCAGCAGGTTTTAGAAAGCAGAATAGCTGCTTATCAATTGCCAGAGCGCAGTGCTGCTCAGAAAAAGCTATTGCAGCCGTATTTACCATCTCAGTGCCAATACAGATGAAGCCTGATTTTAGGATTGAACCTTAAAGATAAAAGTATTCGCAGGATATAACTGACATAAACTCCATGTCTTCAGCGTAAACTTTCTGGAATTGTGTTAAGTGCTTTATCTTTTAATCCTGCTTTTTTGTAAGCTGTTCCTAAAGCATATCTAAATACCATCATATCCTGGTCCATTTTTCTAGCTCTAGTAGGACCTTTTTCCAAAGCTTCAATTGCTAAATCTGGTTTATCTATCTCTACAAAACAACTACCAATAAGGGAGATAATCTGAACATTTTCTTTTAATTCTTCTGGTAAAGATTGAAGGATTGGCAGTGCCTCTCTGGGTTTTTCAGAGGCTAACAGGCTAATGGCATAATCAATTTTTGTTGCATAGTCATCTGGGTTAACTTCAAATATATTCAGATATAGCTTTTCTTGTATTAAAGAAATAATGAACAATAACCTGGTTGTTAAGTTTATCAATTTCAAACACAAGCTTGAATTGACCCTGTATTAAGTAGTAGAAAAGATCACCTTTCTTAGCTTTTAAGGCACCAAACCCAGGATTATGTTTTAAAGTCTGGGTAAGATGGAAATCGAGTTCAACTGCGACTTTTTCAGCAAAAGTTTCATTCTTTTGGGACCAAAAGTCGAGCTCTGTAAAAATTTCTAGACTTACTTTAGAAGGAACAATTACATTATACATCTGTCGGTTCTCCCTTTTTAAGGTAAGTTTCCTTGAGCTCATTGAGTAGGTTAGTGTTATCATTTTTAATATATCTACTTAATTGTTTAGAAAGATCTGTTCCAGACTGGAAGTGGCCTTTTGCAATATCCATTTTGTTTTCTGAAAGTCGTTTATAAAGCTGTAACTCCATTTCTTTTTCTTGAAACAATTCAATACTCATAACAATCAAGTCACCTTCACCATTTTTAGTTAAGACAATTGGTTCATGATTTTGTTTTGCAAAGTCAGCAATCTTCGAGTACTTATTTCTTAAATCGGCACTTGGAATGATTCTATACATATTAACATCAACCTTTCAGGTC
Organism: Desulfitibacter alkalitolerans DSM 16504; assembly: GCF_000620305.1. NCBI lineage: Bacteria > Bacillati > Bacillota > Clostridia > Neomoorellales > Desulfitibacteraceae > Desulfitibacter > Desulfitibacter alkalitolerans. Next base: position 20,449 of record NZ_KK211106.1, read on the forward strand.
AGTTTATATCATAATTATATCACAATTATATCGTAAGTAAAATGAGAAAAGCATTTAAAATCATAACTGAGGTGGATTTAATCGGCCTCGGTTTTTTATTATAGAAAAAATTTAGATTTTTAGCCAACCTGATAGCATGTGAACAGCATTAGAGGAGAACGGTGAAACGACCATTTATCTATTACGATTAACATTTTCTTACTATTTATGGTATACTAGTGCTAAAGGGGTGGTTCTAATATGAATACTTCTAGAAATATCTTATTAAGATTAATTAACGAAATACCTGAGAGTCAAATTCCAGATGTTATAGACTTTATTCTCTTCCTTAAGCTAAAAAAGGATAGGGAATTATTTAGAGACTTAGAACTGGTAAGTGAAAGCAGTATGGATTTTTGGAATAATGACATTGATGATGAGGTATGGAATAATGTATAAACAAGGGGATATATTATTAGTGCCAATCCCCTTTAGTGATTTATCATCTACAAAAAAGCGTCCAGTATTGGTAATATCTAATTGCGACTACAATAGTAGGACAAGCGATGTAGTTGTTGTTGCAATAACATCTAATATTATTACAAGAGACTACACTATTCTGTTTTCGGCAGAAGACTTAATTGAAGGAACATTGAAGGTGAATTCCTGTATTAGGGTAGATAAGATTTACAGTATTTCTCAAGATATTGTATTAAATAAGTTTGGATCTGTTAATGAAGATGTCATAAATAAAACAATAGCTAAATTAATTGAACTGATTAGAAATTAATGGTGAAGTAATATGCATAATAATTATCTAATCAAATTGCTTTGCTCCAAGAACTATGAGATGCATTTCTAGCGCTGCTGGGAGCGCGCGCCTGACTGGCAGTCAAGAGGTCATGGGTTCAAGTCCCATTATCTCCACCGAATTTTGTAAATTAGCTGAGGTCGATTTAATCGATCTCATTTTTTTTATAATACAGTAGTTATGCACTTCCAGGATAATAATCCCAGTTCCATAACCTTAGTGATAAAAATTTTGGCCAAAATTTATCAATAATCCTTGCAAAGCG
>NZ_KK211106.1:22768-184380 GCF_000620305.1 Desulfitibacter alkalitolerans DSM 16504
CGTAGCTCTTTTAACATCTCTATAGCAAGATTGAGTTTGGTTTGTTTTTCATTATCCTGGTCTTTTTTAACCCAGAAACGCCACAACATAGGATATTCAAGGCCGTTTTTTAAGACAGCTAGAGTCGATACAAGATTAATGCACCATACATGTCGCTTATCTGAACTATCAAAAAGCCAACAGAGAAAGGGGATTTTTTTACCATAAGGATGTTCAATTTTAGTATCGTCTAAGGCAATTATATCACCGTCGGTCAACCGGGTCTCTGTACGTTCCTGCAGTCTAGAAATTCTACCAATAGAGAACTGAAGCCACTGAAAAGGCTTAGACAGGAACCGGCTAAAAGCACTCTGCGAGATTAATTGCCCGGAAAGAAGCTGTTTTAAGAAAGGGGCATCCGCTGAAAACTTAGCATTTTGATTTGCAGAGCTCGCATTACTTACCAGACCACAGATGTAGGCAAAAGCCAAAAGCCATGTTGGAACCCCGGAGTGCTTACGGATTCCTGTTTGAGAAAAGAGCAAAGAAAGATCAAACAAATCCCAGATGGTCTTAAGTACTGGAATCCCGGCACCTTGACCGTGGTCCTTCTCTTTGAAAGTTGGTTTACACAGTTTTTTCATTTGCATCACCCATATCGTTAGGGCATGGTAAATAATACCATCCATTTCGATTATGGGGACATTTTGCAATTGTCAAGTGTTTTTGGGATTATCTGGTTGCATTTTGAAAATATTTTTGGATTATGCTTTGGTGTTATTTTCCATCAACTGCATAAGTCCTGTAAATAATTTGTAATGTAATAACCATTTTGACTAATAAGAAATGTTTAATAAATAAGGCGTAGAGTCTTTTAAAGAAATCTAAAGGTGAAAAATTGGGGCGCATCTTCTAGTCAAGTGGCAGCGCGCCTGACTGGCAGTCAGGAGGTCATGGGTTCAAGTCCCATTATCTCCACCAAATTTTGTAAATTAGCTGAGGTCGATATAATTCGGCCTCAGTTTTTTATTATAGAACGAGTACTCATTTTTTGTGTTTGGCGGGAGTATCCCATAAACTCCATGTCTTCAGCGTAAACTTTCTGGAATTGTGTTAAGTGCTTTATCTTTTAATCCTGCTTTTTTGTAAGCTGTTCCTAAAGCATATCTAAATACCATCATATCCTGGTCCATTTTTCTAGCTCTAGTAGGACCTTTTTCCAAAGCTTCAATTGCTAAATCTGGTTTATCTATCTCTACAAAACAACTACCAATAAGGGAGATAATCTGAACATTTTCTTTTAATTCTTCTGGTAAAGATTGAAGGATTGGCAGTGCCTCTCTGGGTTTTTCAGAGGCTAACAGGCTAATGGCATAATCAATTTTTGTTGCATAGTCATCTGGGTTAACTTCAAATATATTCAGATATAGCTTTTCTTGTATTAAAGAAATAATGAACAATAACCTGGTTGTTAAGTTTATCAATTTCAAACACAAGCTTGAATTGACCCTGTATTAAGTAGTAGAAAAGATCACCTTTCTTAGCTTTTAAGGCACCAAACCCAGGATTATGTTTTAAAGTCTGGGTAAGATGGAAATCGAGTTCAACTGCGACTTTTTCAGCAAAAGTTTCATTCTTTTGGGACCAAAAGTCGAGCTCTGTAAAAATTTCTAGACTTACTTTAGAAGGAACAATTACATTATACATCTGTCGGTTCTCCCTTTTTAAGGTAAGTTTCCTTGAGCTCATTGAGTAGGTTAGTGTTATCATTTTTAATATATCTACTTAATTGTTTAGAAAGATCTGTTCCAGACTGGAAGTGGCCTTTTGCAATATCCATTTTGTTTTCTGAAAGTCGTTTATAAAGCTGTAACTCCATTTCTTTTTCTTGAAACAATTCAATACTCATAACAATCAAGTCACCTTCACCATTTTTAGTTAAGACAATTGGTTCATGATTTTGTTTTGCAAAGTCAGCAATCTTCGAGTACTTATTTCTTAAATCGGCACTTGGAATGATTCTATACATATTAACATCAACCTTTCAGGTCAGTTTATATCATAATTATATCACAATTATATCGTAAGTAAAATGAGAAAAGCATTTAAAATCATAACTGAGGTGGATTTAATCGGCCTCAGTTTTTTATTATGACATTGATGATGAGGTATGGAATAATGTAGGTGGAGTCTCCTTAATAAATTCTATTTTTTGGTAATAATTCCAATAGTGCAACGTGATATACAAATCTTTTTATCATGCTCATCTACAATCTCAATCTGCCATACCATTGTTGATTTTCCTCTATGTATTGGTGTAGCTATTGCCTTAACAATACCACTTTTTTTACTTGATAGGTGGTTAGCATTAATTTCTATTCCAAAGGCTGTTTGTGTTTCAGGATCTACATTTAAATATGCCCCAATACTTGCTGCAGATTCTGCTAGAACAACAGATGCACCTCCGTGAAGCAAACCCATTGGCTGCCTGGTTTTAGGACCAACAGGCATACTTAATACAACACGCTCAGGATTGAGATCGACAATTTTTATATCTAATGTTTCAAGAATTGTATTTTCTAAATTCATGTGTTTCCCCACTTATCTTTTTAAATTAGTGTAAGACAAATGCTATGTCTTGTCAATTTTCTTCAATACCCAATCTACCATACCCAATCTGCCAGGCAGCCAATTGCCTGCAAGAAGTTCTACTTTATTTGCAGTTCTACTTTATTTGCTTCCCTCTGATCTATGAATATGATATAATACAAAAATGAACAGCGGTTCATTTTTTGTGCCTATGGAGTGATTAATGTGCTTACATCCAGGCTTGATGAATTACATATTAGCTCTGTTTCACAACCATTATTGATTAGTCATATAAAACAGATAGAATATATAGATCCCCTTTTATTTTTTGCAGCTGGGAGGGATTCCTTTTTAGGTCAAAGAATCTTCTGGTCACATCCTTCAAGAAATCTTTATCTTATTGGGATAGGGCATGCATACATAATAGATGTGCCATCCAAGGAACGGCGATTTAATTATATAAAAAACAAGTGGCAGTACTTATTAAAACAAAGCATTGTTCATTCTGATTCTTCCTGGTCAACTAATTGTACAGGACCAATTTTGTTAGGAGGATTTTCATTTGACCCATATAAGCCTAAAACAGGTTTATGGAAAGGTTATCCAGAGGGGAAAATGGTATTGCCCATCTTCATGCTTACAGTTTTCAATGGACGAGCATGGTTGACATCCAATATCATGATTAATCAAGGTGGTCATCTTGATACAAAAACTACCTGGCTGGAAGAACAAGAGCATTTATTATTAAAAAATCAAAAGAAACTCTGTCCCTTGCAAAATCTGATATTATCCACATTGGAGATTAATCCGGAGCAATGGATGAATTCAGTTGCAAAGGCTGCAAAGGATATTAAAAAAGGTTTACTAGATAAGGTGGTATTGGCTAGAGAACTAAGGATTAAAATGAAGAGTACTGTTCAGGTGGAAAATGTGCTTGCGCGTTTGCTTGAAGAACAGCTTTCAAGTTATATCTTTGCCATTGAAAGTGAAGATAATTGCTTTATTGGAGCATCACCAGAATTACTAGTTCAAAAGCAAAGGGATGAGTTTTTAACCATGTGCTTGGCGGGAACTATAGCTCGCGGCTCATCAATAGAAGAGGATGAGTATCTGGGAAATAAGCTGTTAAATGATAAAAAGAATTTGCATGAACATGCAATTGTTGTGGAAATGATTAAAAAAGCAATGCAAGATGGATGTGCAGAAGCAGCAGTACCAGAAAAGCCAGCTCTTTATAAAGGGCGGGATGTCCAACATTTATTCACACCTATAGTTGGTCAAGCTTTGAATAATGTATCACTATTGGATATGGTTGAGAAGCTTCATCCTACTCCGGCATTAGGAGGCTATCCTCGAAATAAGGCATTAAAAGAGATACGAGAACAAGAGCTTCTTGATCGTGGATGGTATGGTGCTCCTGTTGGTTGGATGGATGGAAAAGGTGATGGTGAGTTTGCTGTTGCAATTCGCTCGGGTTTGATTCGAGATGATTTGGTTTCCTTGTTTGCTGGATGTGGTATTGTTGGAGATTCTAATCCTAAAAATGAATATCAAGAAACACAAATGAAATTTAATCCAATGCTATCAGCTTTAAGGGGATGAGGATGTGACAATTGATGAAGCGATGACACTTTATGTGGCATCTTTTGTTGATGAATTAGCCAGACTAGAGGTTAAAGATGTTGTAATCAGCCCCGGTTCCCGCTCTGCTCCCATGGCAATCTTAATGGCAGAGCATCCAAAAATAAATGTATGGATGCAGGTAGATGAACGTTCTGCTGGTTTCTTTGGATTAGGAATAGCAAAAGCTAAAGGGCAGCCGGCAGCTGTACTTTGTACATCAGGAACAGCAGCAGCAAACTATCTTCCTGCTGTTGTTGAAGCCCACTATGCTCGTGTTCCTCTTTTAGTACTTACTGCAGACCGACCCCATGAATTACGGGATGTTGGAGCTCCCCAGGCCATTGACCAGGTTGGTTTATTTGGCAGGCATGTGAAATGGTTTGTTGATCTAGCCCTTCCTGAAGATACAAATATCATGCTGAATTATGTTCGTACAGCTGCAGGAAGAGCCGTGGCCATGGCTTCCCTGGCTCCTGCGGGGCCTGTCCATTTAAACTTTCCCTTTAGAGAACCCCTTATTCCTGATTTATCAATAGCAAATCTGTGGGATAGGGGGCGACCTGGAGGACAATGTTATGTTCAGGTTCCGGATAGCAAAAGACACCTTGAACCTGTCTATACACAAAGACTGGCAGAGGATTTACAGGGAACTGAAAAGGGATTGATTGTGTGCGGACCCAATGATTGCCCTCAGCTGTCTGCTGAAATCACCCGGTTAGCAGCTGTATTGAAGTATCCAATTTTAGCTGATCCATTGTCACAGCTGCGGAGTGGTTCCCATTCAAAGGAGTGGGTATGTGACAGCTATGATGCGTTTTTACGAAATGGGAAAGTAAAAGCACAGCTAAAGCCTGAGGTTATTATTCGTTTTGGAGCAATGCCAATTTCTAAAGCATTTTTATTATATCTGCAGGCTAACCCGCAAGCTCGTCAAATCATCATGGATAGCCCCGGTGGTTGGATTGAACCAACACTTATGGCTTCTGATATGCTTTATACTGATCCGGTAGATTTTTGCCGTATGCTTTTAAGAACTCTTAGAAAAAGGGGCGAGCCCACAGGGTGGAGTAAAAAATGGCAGGAGCTTAACAAGACAGCTCAAAACTACATGCAAACAAGGGGACGTGGGGATATTTTATTTGAAGGACAGGTAATAATTGAACTGCAAAAACACCTGCCGGATAATGCCACTTTATTTGTTGGTAACAGCATGCCAGTTCGTGATGTGGATACATTTTTTGCTGCAGATTATAAGAATATATATATAATGGCAAATCGAGGAGCTAATGGAATCGATGGAGTAATTTCTAGTGCTTTGGGAGCTGGTGTTATCAGATCACCACTAGTGCTTGTTATTGGCGATTTATCCTTTTTTCATGATTTGAACGGTTTGCTTTTCACTAAGCTATATGATCTAAATATAACAATCATTGTTATAAATAATGATGGCGGAGGTATTTTTTCATTTCTGCCCCAGGCAAATAATAAAGATTGTTTTGAAATGTTATTTGGCACCCCAATTGGATTGGATTATGAACATATAGTCAAAATGTATGGAGGCTCCTTTACGCGTATCTCCAACTGGGGGGAATTTCGTGAAAAAATAACCAAATGTGCTTTATCCAAAGGTCTTTCAGTAATAGAAATACCATCAAACAGGGACGAAAATGCTAGAATACATAAAAAACTCTGGCAGTCTCTTTCTGATGTTATTGATACAATGTTCCAAGATGAAGATAAACAAAAGGGAGTGTGAATAATGGCTGTTAAGTGGATGAGAGAAGGTAGCTATGAAGATATTATCTATGAAACGTATAATGGAATTGCAAAAATTACTATTAATCGACCTGAGGTACGCAATGCCTTTCGACCTAAAACAGTAACGGAATTGATTGATGCCTTTACATATGCACGTGATGATGCTCATATTGGAGTTATTATCCTGGCAGGTGCAGGGGTTGATGCCTTTTGTTCCGGTGGAGATCAAAAAGTACGTGGACATGGGGGTTATGTGGGAGATGATAAAATACCACGTTTAAATGTTTTAGATTTACAGCGCTTGATACGTGTAATCCCAAAACCTGTAGTTGCAATGGTTTCCGGTTATGCCATTGGTGGGGGCCATGTTTTACACATTGTCTGTGATTTAACCATTGCCGCTGATAATGCTGTGTTTGGACAAACAGGCCCCAGGGTAGGAAGCTTTGATGCCGGATATGGTGCCGGTTATCTTGCTAGAATTGTTGGACATAAGAAAGCTCGGGAAATCTGGTATTTGTGCCGTCAATATTCTGCCCAGGAGGCGCTGGAAATGGGTTTAGTTAATACTGTTGTACCCCTTGAAAGACTTGAAGAGGAAACGGTGAAATGGTGTGAAGAAATGCTGGAAAATTCTCCAACTGCCCTGCGTTTTTTAAAGGCTTCCTTTAATGCTGATACAGATGGGTTAGCTGGACTACAGCAGTTGGCTGGAGATGCAACTTTGCTTTTTTATACAACAGATGAAGCTAAAGAAGGACGGGATGCATTTAAAGAAAAACGCAGACCTGAATTCAAGAAATTTCCTCGTTTTCCATAAAGGTTAAGCAAAAACTTTTGCTTTTAAACAGCTTGATAAAAACCCTCATCAAGCTGTTTTTGTACGTAGATATTTTTATAGTGAAAGGAGTATTGTCTGATGAGTAGCGAAAAAATGCCTAACTGGCTGCATAAACGATCAGAGCTTACTCCAGAAAGGATTGCCCTGCGGAGTGAAGATGAACAATATACTTTTGCCCAGTTAAATGAAGGCTCAAAAAAAATGGCCCAAAGATTAGCTCAATTAGGTGTAAAGGAAAATGATCATGTTGCACTATTAATGAACAATAATATTTGTACTGTAGAAATAATCCATGGATTGGAGTATCTTGGGGCTGTAATGGTTTTGCTTAATACTCGCCTAACTTCATTTGAATTAACCTGGCAATTGAAGGACTCAAAAACTACATTCCTTATTTATGATGGAGATTATGAGGAAACGGTTGCAGTAGTTGTTTTAGGAAATCAAGCCCTGCAGGTGGCAGCAGTGGATCAGCTCCTGGCACTAAAGGGAAAAGATGCTCCATTAAAATATGAAATTGCTTTAGAACAGTTACATACGATTATTTATACATCAGGTACAACAGGTAATCCCAAGGGCGTTATGTTAACATATGGAAACCACTGGTGGAGTGCTGTAGCCTCTGCCTTAAATCTTGGTTTGCATAATAACGACTGTTGGCTGCTTTGTGTACCTGTTTTTCATGTTAGCGGTTTATCTATTTTGATGAGAAGTGTTATTTATGGTATCAGCGTTGATATTCATGAAGCTTTTGACCCGGCAAAGGTAAATAAGGCTATTAAACATAATCAGATATCAATTATTTCTGTAGTTGGTGTTATGTTAACCAGGATGCTAGGCGAACTGATTGATTTATCTTATCCAGGTACATTGCGCTGTGTTTTATTGGGGGGAGGCTCAGTGCCACAATCATTACTTCAGCAAAGTAAAAAAGGCAATATCCCAGTATTCCAGACATATGGAATGACTGAAACTGCTTCTCAGATAGCAACACTTGGCCCAGATTACTTAACATCAAAGCTGGGTTCGGCAGGAAAGGCCTTGTTTCCAGCACAGCTCAAAATTATTAAAGATGAAAAAGAGCAAGGAACTGGGGAAGTTGGTGAAATTGTGGTCAAGGGCCCGAATGTAACCAAGGGCTACTACGGAAATCAGCAGGAAACAAGCAAAACTATTAAAGACGGCTGGCTTTATACTGGTGACATGGGCTATAAAGATGAGGATGGTTTTTTATACGTACTTGACAGGCGAAGTGACCTGATAATATCAGGTGGTGAAAATGTATATCCGGCTGAAATTGAATCTGTTATTCTCATGCATCCGGCTGTTGAGGATGCGGGCGTTGCAGGCAGATATGATGAGAAATGGGGGAAGGCTGCAGTGGCCTTTGTAAAGGTCAAAGGGAATCAAAAGGTGACTGAAGAAGAACTCAGGGAGTTTTGCCGCATGAAACTTGCTGGATACAAGGTGCCTGCAGCTTTTAACTTCGTTGACGAGCTGCCTCGGAATGCAGCAAATAAATTATTACGCAGAAAGCTATGGAAATAATTTAAATCACTACATTTTAACTGCATAAATATTTTATAATAAGTATTGCTAAATGATAATCAATATCATATAATAATAATTATCAATGACGGTTAAAAAATAAGTATCTGTAAATGGTTCGCTGATAGGCTATGAATAAAATGAAAAATGGACAAATAAATATTCATTTAAAATAAAGGAGTAGGTTTAATTTGCAGGATATAAACCAAGGAAGGATACTTGTTTTAGAAGAGTTATTTATTAAGACAAAGATAATCTTTGTTATGGCCGGGTTATTTTTTGTGAATTATCTGGATGATACTCAAATTGATGAATCTAGCTATTTCAAAAAAGTGCTGATCTTTACTTTAATAGTGTATTTTATTGAAGGAGTTATTTACATTTATCAAACACAAATCAAATCAATCCCAGAAAAATTTCAGCCTCATTTTATTACTATTTTGACTGATGCCACCTTAGTTAGTCTGATGTTTTTTACTGCAATAGAGATGCAAATAAACCTGTACCCTTTATTTATAATCTACGTCGTCGTAGAAACCCTTCGCTTTCCTAAAATTCATTCGGCAGTTTTTGCCTTCATTGCCTCTATTTTATATGCAGGGATAGTATTATTAACCAGCGGCATTGAGGCTGTTTTGCAAGGAGATATTTTAATTAATATAACATTTTTGTATTTTTTTGCTCTAGTCATAGCTGCAGTCATCAGGGACATTAACTCGTTAGTAAAACAGGTCAGCTTTGTCCAGCAGGAGCTTGAGGAGAAAAACAACTATTTAAAAGATATCTCCCAGCAGGACCAGATGACAGGATTGCTTAATCATCAAGCTTTTTTTGAAACTCTAAGCCAGTTAAGAAAAAGAAAAAACCGAGACCAGCAAAATTTTTGCCTGGCATTGCTAGATATTGACAACTTCAAGAAAATTAATGACACTTACGGTCATTTGGCTGGGGATTATATTTTAACTGGGGTGGCTGAAGTTATCAAAAATATAATCAGAAAAACAGATCTAGCTGCCCGGTATGGAGGAGAAGAGTTTGCAGTAGTAATGACTGATACTAATCTTCAAGAAGGGGTAAAAATATGTGAAAGGATTAGGAAAGAAATTGCAGAAAGACCTTTTGACATTGATGGACAGACGGTTTTCATTACTATCAGCGGGGGCATCAGCACAAGTAATTTGTTTGCAGGAGATGAAGATTGCCAGTTTGTCGGGGCAGTTGATTCTCTGCTTTATCATGCCAAGCGAACAGGTAAAAATAAAATAGTCGCAGAGATGAGCCAGGTTTAAAAAATTGGAGGTGAGGAAAATGATGCCTCTATCATTGCTTAGAATCGGTGATAAGGTGGTTTTAAAGGAGATAACGGCAGACCATGGTGTAAAAAAGGCACTGTTAGACAGAGGATTAATTAGAGGAACTACGTTGAAGGTGTTGGCCAGTGACACAAATGGATCTTATATTTTGTATTTTGGGGGTACAAGATTAGCTGTTGATAAAGAATTAGCCAAATTTATCCTGGTGGAATCTTATCAGGGGGGAAAATTTGATGAAAAAACTAGATGAGGCCAAGCCTGGCGAAGAATTGACAATAGAAAAAATAATGCTTAAAGATAAAACTAAATATCGGTTAATGTCCATGGGTGTTACTCCAGGCACCTCTGTAAAAGTGGAAAAAATTGCTCCATTGGGCGATCCTATTGAAATCAAGGTCAGGGGATATTTATTGTCATTGCGTAAAAAAGAAGCTAGCCAGATTCTAGTCATGGAACGGGAGAGGATCATAACATGAATTCTCTTACTGTTGCTCTTGCTGGTAATCCTAATGTAGGCAAATCTGTTCTTTTTAATAGCTTGACGGGGGCCAGACAACATGTGGCTAATTGGCCTGGGGTTACCATAGAAAAAAAGTATGGTTTACATAGTTTGAAGGATAAAAATATAACAGTAAAGGTAGTGGATTTGCCAGGAATATACAGTTTGTCATCCTACTCCATGGAAGAAGTAGTAACTAGAGATTTTATTACTAAAGAGAGCCCGGATATTTTGATCAATGTAGTAGATGCGTCAAATATTGAGCGTAACCTCTATTTGACGATGCAGTTGTTAGAACTCAACAAACCAATGATAATAGCACTCAATATGATTGACGTTGCTCAAAAGCAGGGTATAGTAATAGATATAGCTGAACTGGAAAAAAAATTAGGCGTACCGGTTATACCTATCGTAGCTATCAAAGGAATAGGAATTGAAGACCTGATGAGCAAGGCTGTTGTCCCAACAGCAAAAAGGAATGAAAACAAAGAAAAACTACAGCTGAATTATGACCAGCACATTGAAGAAAAAATTGAAACTATTATCCATGAATTAGATAGTTATCCTGATTTAGTCAAGGATTGTCAAAAGCGTTGGCTGGCGATAAGGCTTCTTGAAGGTGACAATATTATTCTGGATAAGCTGAAAGAAATAAATTATAGATCTGTTTTACAAAAATTAAATGATATTAACCTGGAAGGCAGCCTGCTGTCTGAAATAGTAGAAAACAGGTACAAACTTATAGCTAACTTAATAGAGGAAGCAGTAGTCAAAACAACAGAGGAGCATCTTACTTTAACGGATAAAATTGACAGAGTAGTACTCAATCGGGTTTTAGGTATTCCCATATTTCTTTTGTTAATGTGGATAGTTTTTTTGCTGACCTTTGACTTGGCTGGAAATCCACTGGTAGGTCTAATTGATGATTTATTTGTTACCAGCTTTATTCCTAGTGTTACCCAGTTATTAAATAAATGGCAGTTATCCCCCATGTTGATTTCGATAGTTTCGGAAGGAATTATTGGGGGTGTAGGCAGTGTCTTAATATTTGTGCCCCAAATATTTATTTTATTCTTTTTTATTGCTTTTTTGGAAGACAGTGGTTATATGGCCAGGGCTGCGTTTATCATGGATCGAGTGATGCGGCGGATTGGCCTAAATGGTAAAGCATTTATTCCAATGCTATTAGGATTTGGTTGCTCTGTTCCGGCAATAATGACTGCCAGAACATTAGAAAATGAAAATGACCGGAAAGTGACAATTCTTTTAACCCCATTCATGTCCTGCAGTGCCAGGCTGCCGGTTTATTTGGTTTTTGTGACGGTATTTTTCCCCACGCGGGAAAGTGGTATAATCTTTTCCTTGTACTTACTTGGGATTGCTGTGGCTGTTGGATTGGGATTAATCTTAAAGCTAACGACTTTTAAAAGTGATTATGTGCCATTTATTCTGGAACTCCCCCCCTATCGGATCCCAACGTTAACAACAATACTATTGCGCATGTGGGATAGAGGAAAAATATTTTTAATAAAAGCAGGAACAATTATTTTCGGCATGTCAGTAATAATTTGGTGGTTATCCAACTTTTCCTTGGCAGGAAGCAGCCAGTTGGAGGACAGCTTTCTGGCAAGTATCGGTAAAATAGTGGCTCCGGTTTTCGCTCCTTTAGGATTTGATAGCTGGCAGGCTGCTGTGGCAATTTTAAGCGGATTTTTAGCTAAAGAAGTTGTAATCACTACTATGGCTGTCATTTATGGGATAGGCGATCTAGCTGCTTCCAGTCAAGAAGTTTATTTTCATAGCGTAATAAGTTCTTTCTTTACACCTCTGTCTGCTTACAGTTTTATGGTATTTGTGCTCTTGTATACTCCATGCATTGCTACATTAGCTACTATTAAAAGGGAAACGGGTTCTTATAAGTGGACAATTTTTGCCATGGCCGTCCAGTTCGTGCTGGCCTGGGTTGTTGCCTTTTTAATATATCAGGCTGGACTGCTGCTAAATTTTAAACTGTGATAAAAGCCAGGTAGTTTTAAAAATGGTTTTGTCAACAGAGCATGCCCTTGGCTTTAGCTAATTATATATTTCATGGAGGTAACTGGATGAATTTCATTAGCGGGATAATAATAGCAGGGTTATTCATTTATAGTGTTTTTATAATAATGAGGCACGTGAAAAAAAGTCTTTCCGGCAGTGGATGCGGTTGTAGTTGCAGCAGCAATTTGCGTCATGGAAATAGTAATCACTCATGCACTGGTGCCGGGGATTGTCAATGTAAAGAAAAAAAGTAACAGGAGATGGTTACCATTTTACAGGCTGCATTTGAGCAACAAGAGATAGAGCAGCTGCGCAGGCAAATTACGCTATTAAACAATAAATTGCAGGAACAGTCTTTTTTGGTTAAAATGACCAATATCTTAATTAAAGGACATGACCTGGAGACTACGATTAAAAGCATTTTGCAGCTGGCAATGGATATCACCGGCAGTGAAGCAGGTTGCCTGTATATAGCAGATCAGAACATAAGTCAATTAAAGATAGTCGAGGTAAATGGCGAAATTTCCGATGCTTTAGTAGAAGCTCTTAGTAGGCTAAGTCAATTGCTAACAAATGAAGAATTACATAAAATTGTAGAAATAACACAAGACAACTCCCTCTTTGAATATTTTGCCAAATTCGATAATAAGTTGATTTCACTGATCAATGTTCCATTATTGACCGCTGATAATAATGTTATTGGTTATGCAGTGGTAATGCATCGTCATGAAGCAGTACATAACCATCCAAATATTTATTCTTCAAAAGATTTAAAGCATTTAACCTTATTTGCTCACCAGGCAGCCTTGTTATTAGATAATACTAGGCTGAAAATAGAGCAGGGCAAAAAGGAGACATATATTAAAACAATTGCCAGCTTGGTTTCTGCTATTGATGAAAAAGATATCTATACCCAAAATCATTCCCAGCGAGTAGCCAAAATTACAGTAGAGTTTTCTAAAGCCATGGGCCTGCTAGACGATATTGTTGAAAAGCTTCACTATGGAGCTCTCTTACACGATATCGGGAAAATAGGAGTACCGGACAGCATTCTTAATAAACCGACCTCATTAAATAATGGGGAATTTGACGTTGTGAAAGAACATCCGGTAAAAGGAGTAAGAATATTAGCACCAATGGAGCTGGATAGTATTGTTCTGGATATTATTAAATATCATCATGAACGATTTGATGGCCGGGGTTATCCAAATGGGCTGAAAGGAGAGAAAATTCCTCTTGCCGCCAGAATAGTTAGTATTGTGGATGCCTGGGATGCCATGAATAGTGACCGGGCATACCGGAGCAGGCTGTCACAGGAACAAATATTAACTGAGTTGGAAAAGGGAAAGGGAACCCAGTTTGATCCCTTTTTAGCCGGGGAATTTATCATCCTGCTGACAAAAAATTTTTTTAATTAACTTCAAGTAAGAATTAGAAAATATTTAAAACCAGAAAAAACAGGAGAGGCCTTGATGTCTCTCCTGTTGAGGTTCTATTAGTGGATTTTGATTATTGAATGTCTGCATCTGGTACATCTTCTCCAGTGAGCTCACGATAGGATTGCTGCAGCAGCTGAACTACGAAAATCGGATTGTGCAGTCCAAGGCTGCCATCCTGGGCAACTAGAGTATGATTGTAAGCAGCTTGGTACACTTCATTAGGAACCTGGATTTCATTACCTGCTCCATTAGTAAATTTTATCACACCGCCACCTGCCTCAAAGGATCCTCCATTAATGGCTTCGGAAATGGCTTCCTCAAGCAAAGACAGTAATCCTGCAACCTCATCCTGAAAGCCCTTAGCATCTCCATCACCATCATAATCAGCACCAGCTTCTAGATTAACATCAGTTATACCTCTATGGCAATCACCACAGGCTGCTTCAGCATTATCAACTGCAAAGGTGTGAGAGGCCCAACCAGCATCAGTAGGCGTCATGTGACAGGAAACACAAGAATTGTCAACCTGGTTATGGGGTGATTCCTCCTGGTAGTCAAAATTTGCAGCACGTATACCACCTGTTCCAGTAAATACACCTGCTTGACTGCTTGGATGGGGGGCTGCTCTGCGTTCATCATTAATGTCTGGTGCCCGTCTTTCATTGTGACATGCTAGACACTGTGCTCCCGTACCTGCCTCAACATTTTCCTGGGTAGGAATACTTACAGTTCCGGCCTGAAGAAGCTCATTGCCACGACCTGTATGACAGGCTCTACAATCAGTGGCAACATGAAAATCTCTTTCCAGCTGGGCAACCTCTGTTAACTGCTGGGCAAATGCCCCACCGTCATGACATGCCACACAACCATCCCTTTCAGCGGCATAAAGGGTTATATTGGAGTGGCCGGATTCAACCCACTGTGTAACCAACTCAGTAATGTCTATCTCCTGAGCTTCCTGAGGTTGGGGAGCTGGTTCCTGGGGTGCAGGCTCTTGTGCTGGAGGGCATCCAACTGAGAGCAGAGAAAACAGAAATAGAATTAGACTTAGTACTATTGGTTTTATTTTCTTATGTAACAAATTTAAACACCTCCTTTGATAGGGTATTATTTGAAAAGGTATTATTAGTAGTTTGGTTATTTTTAAAAAGTTTATGTGTTTTTCAAATATTTTTTTGTTGCATTAATAGAAAGGCTAAAGTATAATTAAATAGATAATGAAAATCATTATCATTTAAAACAGAAGCAGGAGGTGCTACATAGTTAGGTAAATGATATTTCATAAAATGAAACTTTACAGCAGCTTATGGAAAATATCAAAAATTAAAGGGGGTATTTGTTTTGCTAAAACAAACAAAACTTGGAGTTTTAATAATAATTGCTTTTATAACAATAGGTTTACTAGCTGGTTGTGGGTCTAATCAAGGCAAGGACTCACAAGGAAGTTCAAATAATGGTCAGGAATTAAATAATGGGAAAGCTACTGGAGAACTGGTTGTCTACTCTTCTCGTAATGAAAGGTTCGTCCAAAGCCTTCTTGATAAGTTTGAAAGTGAAACAGGCATAAAAGTGATTGCACTACACGGGGCCAATCCACTGCAAATAGTAGAAGAGGCCAACAATGTACGTGCAGATATATTTATCTCAAATGATCTTGGGGCTTTGGGTTATCTGCATATGCAGGGCTTATTGCAGGGATCAAATCCTAAAGGCATAGAAACTATTCCTGAATTGTTCAGGGCTGATGATAATTCATATTTTGCCATATCTGTTAGAGCTAGAGGATTTATTTATAATAAAGATTTAATTTCAGAAGAGGAAATGCCAAAAAGCATTGAAGATCTCTTTGAGCCAAAGTGGACCCAGGTTAAGAATGGATATGCCATTACCCGTGGTGGCAATAGTGGTATGATTGGCCATGTTTCTGCACTTCGTTATGAGTGGGGTGATGAAAAAGCTGCCAGGTGGATTGCTGCCATAAGAGAAAATGCGGCAGGAATTTATCAAGGTCATGGTGAAATACGCAGGGCAGTAGGTGCAGGTGAGCATGCTTTTGGCCTTGTGAACAACTATTATTTTCATCAACAATTATTAGAACCTGAAAATAATAATGTGGGTTTTATTTATGTGGATCAGGGTGATAATCAAATGGGTGTTGTTGCAAATGCAGCTGGTGTAGGTCTAGTAAAGGGAGGACCTAATGGAGACAACGCTATAGCCTTTCTTGAATGGCTGCTGTTACCTGAAAACCAGGTGGCTTTTGTAGGGGAATCACTAGAACTTCTAATCAATTCACAATTTGGTGCAGTGTATCCGCCAGAAGTTGAACCACATATAGTTGACTTTAAAGATTTGAAGGTTCAGGATATGCCAATTAAAGAGCTTGGGCAGTTTTTTGAAGATACAAGGGCTCTAATTGAAGCATCTGGTCTTGATCTTGATTTGAAATAGTTTTTTTGGAATTTGCTTGTTTGGGAGAGGGCACTATGAGAAAAAATTCTAACAGGATGACACAAATGACACAATTAAATAATAATCCACCTGCCCAGGTTGGGGAAAAATTTTCCCCAGCCATTTTCCATTTTTTTAAAAGCAAATGGCTGAACATATGGAACGGTAATCCTCCAGGTTCACTCCTGCTTCTTTTTGGGCTGTGTATAGCACTGATAATGTCAATACCAATTATTTATGTAATGTGGCGCTCAATTTTTGCAGGTATGGACCGTTGGATGCGGCTGCTTGATGAGAGAATTCCCCAGCTATTATGGAATACAGTTTCTGTTACTTTTGCAGTTACTGTTTGTGCAGTGATAATTGGAGTATCTTTGGCATGGATAGTTACTCGTACTGATTTGCCAGGACGAAGGGTGCTTAGATGGTTGCTGGCGCTGCCCCTGGTTATACCACCTTATGTTGGTGCTGTGGCATATATTATGATAATTGGAAGAAGTGGTTGGGTACGCGATATTTGGCAGGATACACCTTGGCTTGTAAATTTATTTGGAGATTACCCAATAAATATATATTCCTTTTGGGGAGTATTTTTTATTCTTACCATGTTTACTTATCCATATGTGTATTTGATTGTAAGTGCTTCTTTAAAAAAAATGAATTCCAACTTTGAAGAAGCTGCTCGCTCTCTTGGAATGACTGCTTGGCAAATTTTTTGGAAAGTGAACCTGCCCTTATTACGTCCAGCAATGGGAGCAGGAGCCGTTTTAGTTTCCCTATATGTTCTGTCAGACTTTGGTGCAGTTGCAGCCCTTAGATATGTAACGTTTACGGCAGCAATTTATTTTCAAAGGCAGGGCTTTGATACAGCTGCTGCATCTGTACTTAGTCTAGTGCTTATTTTATTGACTATTGTAATATTGTGGATAGAAGGATTTACCCGAAAAAGAAACAAGTATTATCAAACGTCAAACAGCTACAGGGAACCAGCCATTTTGAAGCTGGGAAGGTGGAAAACCCTGGCACTTATATATGTAGGTCTGATATTTTTTATTTCTGTATTGCTGCCAATTAGTGTCCTTGTTTACTGGTCAAAAATTGGTATCAGCATGGGAGCCCTTGACCATAGATTTTTTGGTTTCGCATTAAACAGCTTAAAAGTATCTGGTTTTGCAGCTTTACTCTGTATGATGTTTTCCATGCCTGTTGTTTACCTGAAGGCTCGTTATCCATCAGTTATTTCAACTCTTATTGATAGGTTAAGCTATGCAGGGTATGCACTCCCTGGAGTGATTGTTGCCCTTGGCTTTATTTTTATATTTAACAATCATATACCCATGCTTTATGGGACCTTTTATATGGTAGCAGTAGCCTTTGTAGTTCGTTTTTTGCCGCAAGCCATGCAGGCAGGAGAAGCCTCATTAAGCCTTATATCACCAAGAATTGATGAAGCAGCCCGCAGCCTGGGGTATCCTCCCTGGAAGGTAATGTTTAAGGTGATTTTACCCAATATGCTGCCGGGAGTCCTTGCTGGGGGAGCACTGGTTTTTGTTAGCTCTATAAAAGAGCTTCCAGTTTCACTTATGCTGCGTCCTCCAGGTTTTGATACATTAGCAGTCCGTATTTGGTTTGAAGCTCATGATGCAATCTATCATCTGGCAGCACCAGCTGCCCTGTTGATTATTATTGTTTCCATAATTCCCTTGCGCTACATGTTAAGCAAATATTAAGGTGGTGAGAATATTGTTTGATATTGAAATAAATTCAGTAACAAAAACTTATCCAGGTGCTAATGAACCTGCGGTCAATAACCTTACTCTAGCAGTGGAAAAGGGATCAATTGTTACCCTACTTGGACCTAGTGGATGCGGTAAATCAACAACCCTTCGTCTAATTGCTGGTTTTGAAAGGGCTGACTCAGGCAGCATAACCCTTGGAGGAAGGGTTGTAAGTGACAATAATACGTGGATTCCACCAGAGAAGCGAGGAGTGGGTATGGTGTTCCAGGACTATGCATTATTTCCTCATCTAGATGTTTATAAAAATATAGGTTTTGGATACAAGGGGAAGGATTATCATGCCAGGATAATGGAGGTTATTGAATTAGTTAACCTGAAGGGATTTGAAAAGCGTTATCCCAATGAGCTATCAGGTGGTCAGCAGCAAAGGGTAGCCCTGGCCAGGGCCCTGACACGCAGGCCGGTTGTCATTTTGTTAGATGAGCCATTTAGCAACCTGGATGCAGATTTACGAGTGCAGATGAGACTGGAGGTAAAACGTATCATTAAAGAAGCTGAAGCCACCGCTGTTTTTGTTTCCCATGATCAAAAAGACGCCCTGGCTATTTCTGATAGGATTGTGGTCATGAAGGACGGGGTAGTGCAGCAGCACGGAACACCCAGAGAAATCTACCAGTTTCCAGAAAATAAATTTGTTGCCACCTTTGTAGGTCAAACCAACATTCTTGAGGGTAAGATAGGCAGGGATGGCAGATCAGTAGAAACTGAATTAGGCAATATACCCTGCAATCATACCCATAACCATGAACCTGGGGAGTTGGTATTTATTTCTGTAAGACCAGATAGCCTGGAGATGGATACCCAGGGAAATATAGTTGGTCAAATCAAACAGTCTACCTATACAGGTGATTCAATTGATGCTGTGATAGAAGTGGAACTGGCAAATAAAAAAAAGCGCAAGCTTCTGGCACACATTCACCCTGAAAAGGTAGTCAGTCCTGGGGATAGGGTCAGCTTCA
This sequence comes from Desulfitibacter alkalitolerans DSM 16504, assembly GCF_000620305.1. NCBI lineage: Bacteria > Bacillati > Bacillota > Clostridia > Neomoorellales > Desulfitibacteraceae > Desulfitibacter > Desulfitibacter alkalitolerans. Next base: position 41,604 of record NZ_KK211106.1, read on the forward strand.
AGGTCTTGCCGGATTTTGTGGCTGTAATAAAGCATCTTAACTCCTCAATTCAATAAATAGAATTTATTGAATTAAGCAAGATAATTATAGATTGGATTTTTTATTAAAATTTTGCAAAAACCATTAAAAAAGAGTACAATAATTCCATTCTAAGTAATTAATAGTGAAAGGGTGACAAGATGTCAAAAAATCCAATAGTTACAATGGAAATGGAAAATGGGAATGTTATTAAGATTGAGCTTTATCCTGACGAGGCTCCCAATACTGTAAGAAACTTTGTGTCTTTGATAAATAAGGGCTTTTATGATGGAGTTACTTTCCATAGGGTAATACCTGGCTTTATGGTGCAGGGAGGCTGCCCGGAAGGCTCAGGTATGGGCGGACCTGGCTATTCCATAAAGGGAGAGTTTAATAAGAACAGCTTTCCCAATGACCTGGCACATGACAGGGGAGTTATTTCCATGGCAAGAACCATGGCCCCCAACTCTGCCGGCTCTCAGTTTTTCATAATGGTACAGAAATCCCCACATTTAGATGGGGATTATGCTGCCTTTGGAAAGGTTATTGAAGGAATGGAAGAGGTTGACAGGATAGTAAATGTTAATCGGGATTATAGAGATAAGCCTGAAGAAGATCAGCGAATTGCTAGAGTTACTGTAGATACCTTTGGGGTAGAATATGAGGAACCGCAGAAAATGTAATGGATACTTCAAGCACACCTATTTAAAGCTAATAGGTGTCTTGTTTTACCATTTTATTTTCATGTCTAATGAAAGAAGGAGTACTTTTGAAGTCCAAAGAAATTACTATAGACCAATTACAACAGTTTAAAGATTTTGTAAAAATAGATGTCCGTTCACCAGGTGAGTTTGTTGATGGAACAATTCCTGGAGCGTTTAATATTCCCTTATTAGATGATGCCGAGAGGGCACAAGTTGGAACGGTTTACAAGCAAATCTGTACAGAAAAAGCAAAAAGCATGGGGTATGACATTGTTAAGCCCAAGCTGCCGGGCATCTTTAGTCACATTCAGAGCCTCTCAGAAAACAACAGAAAAGTTGTCTTATTCTGCTGGCGCGGAGGCATGAGAAGCCAGCGCCTGGTTGACTACTGCAGTGAACATGGACTGGAGGTTTCATACCTTTCTGGAGGCTACAGAGCTTACAGGAGGCTTGTTTATTCATTTCTTAATGATTTTGAAAAAATTCCTGAAATGGTTGTTTTAATGGGCTTAACAGGTGTTGGAAAAACAAAACTGCTGTCTTTACTGGCCCAAAATGGTGTGCCCGTAATAGACATTGAAAAGGCTGCAAATAATCGTGGTTCGGTTTTTGGTCAGATTCATGGGGGAAGTCAGCCGACTCAAAAAAACTTTGAGGCCATGCTCTATGAAAATTTTAGGAGTAATGACTGGGGCTTCTCAATTATAGAGTGTGAAAGTAAAAGAATAGGAAAAATCTATCTTCCAGATATGATTTATCATAAGATGAAGACAGGCCTAAAAATTCACCTTTATGCAGACTTTGATAAGCGGGTAGAAAGACTATTAGAGGATTATGCAGGCTTTCCTGAGGACAAGCTTATTGATGCAATACTGCATTTAAAAAAGGCCCTTGGTCAGGAAAAAATTAACAACCTTATTGAACTAGTTAGAAATAAAAAGTTCCACGAGGTTGTGGCAGCCCTCTTAAGGGATTACTATGATCCATTATATGGGTATCCACGGGGACAAGCAAATACTTATGACATCTCAATCAATTGTAACAACCTTAATATTGCTGCTGGGGAAATAAGAGACTTCTTGTCATTTAGATATGGGTATGCGTAATGTTAGAGGAAAACATTTTAATTTTTTGGGGGGAATAATGTGGACTTAAAAAGTTTTTTAGAAAAAAAAGAAACGGTCCTTTTAGATGGTGCCATGGGTACCCAATTGATTAGTAAGGGGATACAGCCTGGAGGAACGCCAAATATTGCCTGCCCTGAAGTCATTAGAGATATTCATAGGGAGTATATCCAGGCAGGAAGTGATATTGTAACCACAAACACTTTTATACTAAATAGAATTTATTTAGCGACCCATAACATAAATATTGACAGTGCTGAAGCTAACAGGGCAGGTGTAAGGATTGCTAAAAGTATTTCTAAAGAAGGCGGCTATGTTTTAGGAAATATAGGGCTAACTGGTCAACTATTGGAACCTTATGGAGCTTATAGGGAGGAACAGTTTTACAATGCTTTTAAGGAACAGGCTGAGATACTTGCTGAGAATGGGGTTGACGGTTTTATCATTGAAACTCAAAGTGATTTGAGGGAAGCCCTTTGTGCTCTTAAGGCCTGCAAAAGCATCTCAGAACTGCCTGTAATTGTATCATTTACCTTTTCAAAGAACCCCAGGGGATTTGTTACCATGATGGGTAACTTCCTTGAAGACTGTGTTGAAAAGACAATCCATGAGGGAGCAGATTTAGTGGGGGCTAATTGTGGTGAACTAGACCCCCTTGAAATGGCTGAGGTTGTATCTGCTATAAAGTCCATATCTAAAGTACCCATAGTTATTCAGCCAAATGCAGGCAAGCCAAAGTTAGTAGATAACAAAACAATATATGACATGACACCAGAAGCATTTGCAGAGGATATCAAAAAATGTATTGAGGCAGGAGCAAAACTAGTGGGCGGCTGCTGTGGAACCACCCCGGAACATATACACGGGGTTAAAAAGCTTATAGATTCTTTAAAAGAATAACACAACCAGATAAAGGGGAAATTAAAATAAGTATCTTATAAGGTAATGGGGTAATTAAATTGAGGGTTAGCAAAAAACTACCCATTGCTGTGGGGGGCTTAGCTGTCCTTTCAGGACTTTACTTAAAAAGATTATTTGCCATGAAATTATCTGTTGGTGAGAAAATTGCCCTCTACAATGGCGAAAAAATATTAAATACTTATAAAAATATACTTGCTTTTAGTGCCCACCCTGACGATTTGGAATTCTTTGCTGGAGGAACCCTGGCTTTATTAACAGGCAGGGGGTATAGAGTAACTGTAGTGGATATAACAGATGGCGAAAAGGGTGTGAGACGCAAAAACCTTGCCCCTGTTAGAAGAAATGAGCAAAGGAATGCTTCCAGGGCTTTAAAAATATCTGAACTTGAGTTTCTTCATTTTCCAGATTTAAAGCTGGCAGAAAGTGAACTGCTAACACCTGTCATAGAAAGGATTATTGCCAAAATTGAACCGGATGTGGTATTTACCTTTGATTATAGGTATCCAATTCGGGCAATAAGGCATCCAGATCATATTGCTGTGGGAAAGGTTGTTACTGAGGCTGCTAAAGGTATAAAAGGCAAACTGCCTGAAATAGTTTATTATGCTTCACGGAGACCTAACAGTATCATTGATATTTCTGACGCTATTGAGAAAAAAGTTAGAGCTGTAAGGTGTCATAAAAGTCAACTTAGATTTAGTCATAGGGTATATGACCTTTTAATAAAACTGTTTGCAAGATATTCTGCCAAAAAAACTGTTTTAAAACATGCTGAAACATTTCGAATAGAGTAAAAATATTAATAGGTTCTGGATAAATAACAGGGCCTTTTTTTATTTCAATTTTTCTAAATCATTCAGGATAGATAGGATATTATGAACCCTTATAACTGCCATAAGAAATATGTACAAGGGGAATTTGGAATATGGATGAAATATATATTTATTAAATTTAAGCAATTAGGAGGTTAGGCCTTTGAGTCAAGATTCCAAATTAAAAAGAAGCGGTATTTCTGAACTATGGAGGAAAGAGGACTGGTGGGCAGTATGGTTAGGAGTTGTTATAATGGCTGGTGCACTGGTTAGTATTCTGACCGAACCTGCACTTCCAAAAAGATGGGGACGTGAGGGTGTTGAATCAATCCTTGCTTCTGTTCCAGGGGATATTGTTTCAGGGATCCTTTTGACTGGAGTAATATGTTTAGCAGTGTTTTCCTTATCAATCTGGTTTACTAAAAGAGAGATCTTTGGCAAGTTTGTGGCAGCTTTTCCAGTAATATTTATTTTAGCTATAGTTGCCTATATTTTAGGAAATTATGCTCCATGGAGACACTATGGGTTTAATGATGTGATCTGGGCACTTGTCATTGGCTTGCTTATCAGCAATACCATAAAGACCCCCATATTTTTAAGAGGGGCCATGCATACAGAGCTTTACATTAAGACAGGATTAGTGCTACTGGGTGCTTCAATCTTGTTTGACCGTATGCTGGCATTGGGACTCATGGGGCTGGGAGTTGCATGGGTGGTAACTCCAATAGTGGTAATCTTCATGTACTGGTTTTCCCAGAGGTTTTTAAAAATGCAGGAAAACAGGGGGTTGGCTATTACCATTGCAGCATCAACCTCAGTATGTGGCGTGTCGGCTGCAATAGCAGCCGGGGCAGCTTCCAAGGCTAGAAAAGAAGAAATATCCCTGGCCATTTCAGTTACATTGATATTTACTGTATTGATGATGATAGGAATGCCAGCCCTGGTTAGATTATTGAATATTGATCCCATTGTTGGCGGTGCTTGGCTAGGCGGGACCATAGACTCTACAGGCGCAGTAGTTGCAGCCGGGGCCATGCTGGGGGATAATGCCATGGAAGTTGCTTCAGTAATTAAGATGGTGCAAAACATTATGGTGGGCATTATTGCCTTTGGAATTGCAATATTTTGGGTTGTAGTCTATGAGAAAAGATCACTAGGTGAAACAAGTGTGGGTCCAAAGGAAATCTGGATTCGCATGCCCAAGTTTATTCTAGGTTTTATCGGTGCATCCATTGTTTTTTCTTTGTTTATTCCAGAGGCTCTAGTGGAAACATCACTAGAAGCAATTGATGGGTATAGAGGCTTCTTCTTTACTTTAGCTTTTGTCAGTATTGGCCTGGAATCTAACTTTGGTGAAATGGCTAAAATGGTAAAGGGTGGAAAACCCTTAACCTTATACCTTATTGGCCAGTCATTCAATGTTATTTTAACTCTAATTGCTGCATATATTTTCTTTAGTGGTTATTTCTTTAAACTTCCCTTTTAATTATTGGTTGGACTTCAATGAGGTGATGGAGATGAACATATGAATAATCACAATCAAGAAGATAATCATGAGCTGCCTACATGGATAAAAATAATAAACTTAATGTTATTTATAGTTATACTAGGGGGAGCCTTGTTTATCATTTCTACTGACAAGGGTAAGTTTACCGGGCAAACCAGTGGAGCTGGTGACATCTGGTGGGCTGATATTCCAGCCATTGATGAAGCATATAAAGAATTGAAAAAACGTACAAATACTGAATAAAAAAGATGAGAGGCTCTGGTAGATTATACCAGGCTTCTTGTTTTTTTCGTAAGGCTTCCGCTGCTTCAAAAAAGATTTAGCAAAAATCAAGTTTCTTTTTATATTCATCTATAAATATTTTTAATAGATTATATAATTTAAACTGTGTTATTATTTAAATAATCTACCCAGGCTATGGAGGTCTTTCAGTGATTAAAAAAAATGATTTCCTAGTTCGTTTAACCGCTCAAGAGAAAGAAATATATAAAGACATAGCATTTAAGTTGAATTTCCAGAAAAATAATATTATTTTTGCTAATGGTGACCAGCCTGACTATGTATATTTAATTGAAAGTGGGTTGGTAAAAATCTATCGATTAAACAGCGATGGTGACGCTATTACAGTGGCAATTAGACATTCTGGTGAATTATTTGGCCTGGCAGAAGCCGTACTTGACGAACCGCGAAAATGCTTTGCCCAGGCTATTGATAACGCCTCTCTGTTGGCTGTAAAAAATAATGATTGGAAAACTATATTAAAAACAATGCCTGAGCTTTCACTTAAAGTCAACAGAATGCTGGCCCTTAGGTTAAGAAGAGCTGAAGAGATTATATACGACTTAATTACTTATAATGTATCCGGCCGCCTGGCCAGTCTATTATTACATTTACAAGACCAATGCGGATGCCAGACAATTGATGGTATAGTGCTAAATATCAAGCTTACTCACAGTGAAATAGCTGCAATTATAGGTTCCACAAGGCAAAGTGTTACCCAAATACTTAATGAGTTTAAGGATGAGGGAGTAATAAAGATTAATGACAAAAAAATAATCGTAACCAACAAAAATAAGCTGCAATCAAAAATATATTAACCCCTTTTGGGGTTTATTTTTTACACAAAATGTCATCCAGCTGACCTAGATAGTGTCATGTAAATGACTATGGTTTTGCAATTATAAAGACCATAATACTGCAAGATACCTGACCGCCCCATGCCTAATACTCCCCTATAATATTAACAAATGCAATAGGCACTATAAGGGGATATTATAGGAAGGGGGGCACGTGGCTGTAAAATAAATACTTGTCGGTAGGTCATTACAAATTTTAAAGGAGGAATATGGGTGAGTTCTGAGTCTAATACTTCGACAGTAACAGAAAATACTCTAGTTAACCAGGGTGTATTAAGCAGCTTGACACCTGAAGAAAAGAAAAAATGTATTAGTCTATTAATTGCTACTGCAATAATGCTTGGTTTCCATTATGGCCCTGCAATACCTGGTTTAGAACCTAATGGTCAGTCAATTTTAGGTATTTTTTTCTGGTTCATGATTGTTTTAATAACAAACAGCTTGCATGGCTTTGTTGTAGGTTTTGCATCCCCAGTACTAATAATAATGCTTACAGACTTAAAAATAGGAGAAGCTTTTAATGCCTTTACAGGTGATGCCTTTTTCCTGGCAATTGGAGCATTCACTTTTGCTGCCATTATGACGGCAACTCCACTGGGTAAAAGGATTACAGTATGGATAACCGATTTATTTAGATCAGTAAGGGTTCCCAGAATCTTTTTTGGCTTATCAGCAGCAGACTTTGCAATAAGTGGTTTCTTGCCCACAGTTGCTGAAACTGGCCTGATGCTTCCCCTGGCAAAGGGCTTTAGCTCTCTAACAAAGGATAAGGAACATCTTCCTGAGGTGCAAAGAATGAACAAGGGGTTATTTCTCTTGGTAGTTGGACTTATGCCCTTGTTTACAAGTCTATTAATCTTAACTGCCCACTTCCCAAATATATTATGGGCTGGCTATATGGGGGAAATTGGTTATACAATAACCTGGACAGACTGGCTGGTGCTTAACCTTCCCTTATGGGGTTTGATGCCTGTAGTATTTATATATGTAGTTTCATATTACAAATTGTGGAAGGTTGAGATACCAGGAGCAGCAGATGAAATGCCTAGACTTAAAAAGGAATTAGGTAAAATTACCTGGCCAGAAAAGTGGGCTTTAATATCCCTTGGTATATGTCTTTTTCTGTGGGTTACTGAAAAGTACCTTCATAATATTGGAACAGGTATGGTAGCCTTAATACTGTTGGTCTTGATTTTTCTGCCCTTTAGTAAAATTAAGTTCAAGGAAATCTCTCCTCATATCATGTGGGATGTATGGATTCTTCTTGGAGGAGCTATTTCCCTGGGAACAGCACTTTTTAGATCAGGAGCAGTTGATTGGATGGTACGCTTAATTCTTAACCCTGTAGAGCACATTATAATTGGCCTACCTGCAATTCTGATTTTAATAGTGGTGGTTTTCGTTATCCAGATCCCAAGGGCAGGAATTGTGAGTGCTGCAGCCATGGGTGCAATGTTCATACCGTTAACAATGAGCTTGGGACCTGAGCTTGGTTTTAATGTTTTACCTTTCTCTTTAATTGTTACTAACTGCTTAAGCTATGCATTTTTGCTGCCCATGTCAATTACAGCCTTCTTTATAGCATGGGGAGCATCGGGTATGTCCATGGGAGAAGTAATAAAATTTGGAGTGCCCTTAACAATAATTTGTAATGTTTATACAATAGTAACCATGGCAATTTGGCTGCCATTAATAGGATATCCATTAATGATGTAACAGTATAATGGCCAGTAGCCATTATAAATGAAAGGAGCGATATATATTGACAGCAACAGCAAAAGAAAAGTTTCCCAAAAGTTCTGAAGAGGTGTCTGTAAAAGTATTGGAAACAGATTTCCTCATAATTGGTGCAGGAAACGCTGGCTGCTTTGCAGCAATTGAAGCAAAAAGAATTAACCCAGATGTAAAAGTAACCTTATTGGAAAAGGCTCATATTGATAGAAGTGGGTGTTTGGCTGCTGGAATGGATGCAATTAACACCTATCTTAAAAAGGGCAAAACCATTGATGAATTTGTAAGATGGAGCAGGTCCCAGGCAGGGGGACTATTGCGAGAGGATCTTTTTATTAAAATAGCAGAGAACCTCAACCAGCCAATTGAAGAATGGGAGCAATGGGGACTGCCAATTAAAAAGGACGAAGAAACCGGTGAATATGCTCATAGAGGCAAATGGGATATAGTTATACAAGGGGAATCCATGAAGCCTATCCTGGCGGAAAAGGTTAAAGAATATGGTTGTGAGGTAATAAACAAGGTAATTGCCACAAACTATCTTATAAAAGATGGAAGGGTAGTCGGTGCCTTTGGATTTGGAATTAAAGATGGAGCAATGTATATAATTAAAGCCAAGGCTACGTGTGTGGCAACTGGTGGGGCAGCTGGGTTGTATAAAAACTACACCAGTGATGCAACAGACAGTCATCATCAAATGTGGTACTGCCCATTTAATAATGGAGCCGGCTATGCTATGGGCATCAGGGCAGGGGCTGAGATGACTACCTTTGAAATGAGATGGTGTGCAACCAGAACAAAGGATTTTAATGGTCCTATTGATACTATATCAGTAGGCTACGGAACTCCCATGATAAATGCCAAGGGTGAAAAAATACTTCAGGAAAGATATGCTGATGTGGGAGGAGAAACTGCACCAAGATATATACGAGCTAATGCCCCAATGGAAGAATGGTTAGAAGGCAGAGGCCCATGCTTTGTAGACACAAGAGAAATGTCAGATAAAGATATAAAGGACATGAAAACAGACTATTTAAATGAAAGACCATCTTATGTATTATTTTTAGCTGCAAGGGGCCAGGACCTAAAGGAAGAACCTATTGAGATATATGGAAATGATCCATATATTGTTGGGGGACACACAGCCAGCGGCTATTGGCTAAATGCAGAAGATTGGAGTACTAGCGTACCTGGCTTATTTGCCTGTGGTGACGTTGCAGGTGGAGTACCTAATAAATTTGTTGGTGGCTGCGCAGCAGAGGGGCTTCTTGCAGCAAGGGGAGCATTAGATTATATAGCCAAAGTGGGGGACTCAAGTGTTGAGGTTGAGGAAGGGCAGATTGAAGATGAAAAGGAAAGAATCTATGCACCATTGTTCAGAATGGCAAAAGAAGGCGATGGCATTAAACCTCTAGAGATGGAGGAAAGGATGCAGAGATTAATGGATGAATATGCTGGTGGAGTTCATCAATTCTTTCGAATGAATGAAGAGCAGCTAAAATATGCTCTAAAGCATATTACAATGCTTCAAAGCCAGGTTAAATACCTTATAGCAGAAGATTACTTTGACTTAATGTCAGCCCATGAAGTAATAGACAGGCTGGATGTGGCAGAAGTTCTAATTCATCATTTAATGTTTAGAAAAGAGACAAGATGGCCGGGCTGGCAGACTAGAACTGATTATCCAGAAAAAAATGATGCTGAGTATGGAGATTACTTTGTAAATACTGTTAAGGATTTACAAACTGGAGAGGTAAAAGCTTTTAAAAGAAAATATGAACAGATAGTACCTGGCGACAGGTTAAAACCATAAAAGGAGGGGATCACCTTATGCCACCCAAAATTGACATTAATAAATGTGATGGATGCAAAGCAGAAGAAGAACCATTGTGCGATCAAATCTGTCCAGGTAATTTAATGAAATTAAATGAAAATAACAAGGCTGAATGTAGAGCCAGCAGGGACTGCTGGGACTGCATGTCATGTACAAAAATATGCCCACAAGGTGCTATAGAGACGAAACTCCCTTACCAGCTAGGGTACTATCCGGCAAAGCTCATCCCAAAAGTAGGAACGGATAAAATCATGTGGACCTGTGTGGATATAAATGGCAAAGTAGAAAGGTATGTTATAAAAACTCGCAATAACTAGGAGGATTTCCAAAATGTCTAAGGTAGGAGTAGTATTATGCCGCTGCAATTCTCTTATTGATAAGAAAATTGACATAACATATATCAAGGAAAAGTTGACTGGAGATAAGAATATTTCTTCCATTATTGAAGTTGATATGTTATGCAGTCCTGTGGGTCGAGACACCTTTGAAAAGCTTGCCATGGATAATAGTATTGATAGGTTTGTTGTGGCGGCCTGCTCCCCCTTTGCTAAAGGTACAGTTCTTACAAATTATGCAACCAATCTAGGCATTTCATTAGGCTTGTTTGAAATAGTGAATATTAGAGAGCAATGTGCCTGGGTCCATGATATGGAAGGAGCAACACAAAAGGGCTTGATACTTATTAAAATGGGTCTAAACAGGATTATAAAAGCAAAACCAGATCCGGATACAGAACCAGATAGCTGTATCTTGAAATGTGCTAAAATCAATGAACTAAAATGTGATAAATGCAAACGCTGTTTAGAGGAGTGTCCCAACAATGCCATTAGCTTAAAAGAGAATGGCTACCCATTGATTAATAGACAGATTTGCCAAGCTTGTGGCGTATGTATGGGTGGCTGCCCCCTGGGAGTTATATCATTGCCCAGCTTAAAGATTGAAGAAATCAGCCATATGTTAAAAGCAATACCAGGTGAAAGCCTTCCGGCAATAGCGGGTTTCTTTTGTGACTTTGCTTATGAGGAAGCAGACCTAATGGGACATATGGGTGCCAAATATCCAACTAACCTTTATATAATCAGAGTGCCTTGTTCAGGTGCAGTTAATATGATTACAGTAAATGATGCCATTGGAGAAGGGTTAGATGGAGTTTTGATTGCAGGATGTGAAGCCAGTCAGTGTGAAAGGAAAAAGGGCAATGAGCTGGCTAGATATAGAATAGAAAATTTTCAAAAAAATTTGGAAGAGCAGTTTTTGGAGAGGGAGAGACTAACCTATATTTCTCTAGGTGAGGGCTATAAGGAGGCCTCTGCAATAAACCAGGAAAAATGTAATAAATGTGGTTTCTGCAGGCAGATATGTCCATATGGTGCTGTTAAAATCCAGGGAGATAGCAGTTATCAGATCCATGCAAAGGCCTGTCGTTTATGTGGAACATGTGCAGCTTCATGTAAAGCCGGTGCAATTGTAGTTCCAGATTCCAGTGATAAGAAGATAATGGACGCTATTGCCACTATACTAGCTAGTTGAAATTGGAGGTAAATATGGGCATAAACCTATTAATATGCAGCTATGAAAAGTGCTTGGACAACAAAATAGATATTTTTAATATTAAAGAAAGCTTTGAAAAACATGGGTGTGAAGTGGTTGTGCACCAAAATTTCTGTGAAGAGGTGGCTAAAAGCTTAAAAATTGAGCTGTTCAGCAGTCCTCAGAAACCAACAGTATTTGCCGGATGTTCACCCTCTGTCATGGAGAAAAAGCTAAAATTTCTATTTGATGCACCCCTGGAAGTAGCTAATATTAGAGAACAGTGTGCCTGGTCATGTGATAACACTAAAGATGCAACCAATCTTTGCAAAAAAATTATAAATTTAGCTGTTAATCAGGTTAAATACTGTCGAAAATCTGGTAAACGAGATAACGTTTTAGGTAATACCATTGAGGAATATGTGTCCTTAATTGAAAACTATGGGCCTAACCCGTTTAAAATGTAAAGCTCTGGAGAGATTTATAACCCAGGGCTTTACTTTTGTCTTATAATCTTCACCATATATACATATTTTCCAGTAGGAAATTAAGTGTCAGATGAAGAAATAATTACTATTGTGTAAAAAAAGGAATTCATGGAGGTGCTTTATGACAATCAATGTTACTTTCAATACAGGTGAGAATTTAGAGATTAACCCTGGGACCTCTTTGCTGGAAATCACTAGAATGATTGAGCAGCCGGCATACCCCTTTGTTGCCGCAGCAGTTAATAATGAGCTCAGGGATCTTCACTACAGGATTTATGAACCATCTAAAGTAGGCTTCATAGATTTAACAACTGATATAGGCAACAGGATATATGTAAGAAGTCTAAGTATTGTTTTCATAAGAGCTGCCCGGGAAGTGATACCCAACTGTGATGTAATGGTTGAACATTCACTCTCAAAGGGATTATATTGTGAAATAAGGGGTAAATCACTTACAACAGCTTTAGTGAAAAACATAGAGAAGAGGATGAAAGAAATAATAGATGCTGATGAGCCTATAGAAAAGATAGAGGTTTCAAAAGAAGAAGCATTAGAAATATTTGAAGGTTATGGACAACACGATAAAATTAAAATGCTGCAGTTTTTGCCTTCATCTAAAGGGAAGATCTACAGATGTGGGTGGATGTATGATTTTTTCTATGGATATCTAGTTCCTAGTACCGGATATTTAAAAAAATTTACTCTCCAATTTCATTTACCAGGCGTAATAATACGTTTTCCTTTAGCCCAAAATCCAGATACCATACCTCCCTTTGAGCCCCAACCAAAGTTAGCAAGAATATTTTATGAAGCTGAAAGATGGGCAGAAATTTTGGAGGTCAATACTATTGCAGATTTAAACGAAGCCATTGCCAATGGAAGTATATCAAAATTAATCAAGGTGGCTGAAGCCCTTCATGAGAAGAAGGTTGCAAATATTGCAGATGAAATAGAAAAATACAAGGATAGGGGTAATATTATCCTTATTGCCGGCCCTTCCTCTTCAGGAAAGACAACCTTTGCTGAACGGCTTATGATTCAGCTAATGGTTAATGGCTTAAAACCCATATCCATATCAATGGATGACTATTTTGTAGATAGAGATAAAACTCCCATTGATGAGAATGGGGAATATGACTTTGAAGCCATTGAGGCCCTGGATCTGGAATTATTAAATGAACACCTGACCCAGCTTATTCAAGGGGAAGAGGTAGAGGTTCCTGTTTTTAATTTTAAGCTTGGAAAAAGAGAATTTTTAGGTCATAAAATAAAAATAAGGCCTGAACAGCCCATTATTATTGAAGGAATACATGGCCTAAATGAAAAGCTAACCTATTCAATACCCAAGGATCATAAATTCAAAATTTATATTTCATGTTTAACCCAGTTAAACATTGACAATCATAACAGAATTCCTACTACTGATATAAGAAAGCTTAGAAGGCTTGTTCGAGACCATCAATTTAGAGGCCTTAGCGCTTTAGATACTTTAAGAATCTGGCCTTCAGTCAGAAGGGGAGAGGATAGAAATATATTTCCCTTCCAGGAAGACGCAGATATAATGTTTAATTCATCATTAATATATGAATTGGCAGTCTTAAAAGAATATGCACAGCCCCTGTTACTTGAAATAACCAGGGAAAGCCCTGATTATATTGAGGCACAGAGATTATTAAGGTTTTTGACCTATGTGCTGCCTTTAGATGGAAAAGAGATACCTTTGAATTCCATTATCAAGGAGTTTATAGGCTAGAATTTAATAAACCCACCCAGTAAATGCACCATAATTAAACTTATAATGGTTACTGATATGGCAGCCACCATGCCAATGTAAAAAGGTTTAAGACCCAGGCCCTTAAATACACCAATATTAGTTGCAAGTCCTATGCCTGCCATGGCAATCCCCAGCATGTATTTAGAGCCTAGCGTGCTTAGGCTTCTCCAGAGGGTCTGCCAGGCGTCTGGATTAAGTGCACCAAAGGCTAGTCCCTGGGACGTTACTCCAGCATCACCTATAGTTCTGATAATAGCCAGGGATAGAAAGCCTAATACAAATAAGGGTATTAGTTTATACCAGTTATACAGGTTTTTGTCATTAGCACCTGTTCTATCAGCAACAATGTTCAGGTAATAGTAAGACATTATGGGAACTATTACTACAAGCAGAGAATTCCTGGTTAACTTGGTTATCGTTGCAATATCTATTACCTGAGCCATATTATAAACTTGATCGTAGATTAACGCAGCACCGGCAACCTGGGCAGTTTCATGTATTGCTGTTCCCAAAAACAGGCCAGCTTTGATTGGATCATTTTGAAAAATATAAAAAGCTAAATATGGGTAAAAAAACATGGCAATAATACCAAATAGGGTTACATTGGCAATGGCATAAGCTATTTCCTCATCATTTGCCTTAATCCCTGGGGAAGTTCCTACAATGGCTGTTACACCACAAATACTAGTGCCTACAGCAGTTAGTACGCCTAGTCTTTGGGATTGATGCAGCCATTTTGTAATCCAAAGGGTGACAAATAGTCCAGTCAATACACTAGCAAGAATAATTGGCAGTCCCCATGAGCCTAACTTGAGGACATCCAGAAAGCTTAGCCTGATGCCTAATAGAACTATCCCAAACTTTAACATAAAATGAATGGAAAAAATAACACCATCCTTAAAAATAAGGGGTAATCCAAAGATATTTCTAATTAATAGTCCCAGGATAACAGCCAGGAAAATTCCTGAGATTGGGCTGGAGGCATTTTCCAGACCCTGTAATCTAGTAATTACTTGACCAATAATATCTGCAATTACTCCACCTAATAGCATTACTGCAAAACAGAAAGCAATACCTGGCAGTACTTGTTTGATTTTTTTCATAAACCTTCGCTCCTTTTTTAACCTCCGGGGTATTGCACTTAATTATACTTTACTTTGCCCTCGTGTGGTTATTCGAATATCCTAAGCCCTTGATAACAAATGGATATGGCATAAACACAACAATAAAGATTTTAAATAGGATATTTTAGATGATATTAATCCTTTAACGCTCTTCAGATAGGGGTTTTGGCTTTGATATTCATTTATCTTTTTTTTATAAAAAGAAAGGTGTAAAGGAAAAATTAACCCAAATAACAAAGTCCTCCTGTCAAGCATATAATAGATAGAAACTTAGTTTGTTAAATCTATTATGGATAACCTTGAAAGGGGGGATTTTTATGTTTTTTACCCATGAGATACAGACTGGAGAAACTTTGGAAAACCTGGCCCAGCGTTTTGATACCACAGTTGAAGAAATAATGAATTACAATGAAATAAGAAACCCTACTAGAATATCAGCACGAACTGTAATCATTATTCCAGTCCCAATAGTACCACCTACTGTACCTTCACCAAGACCACCGGCAAATTTTTCTGTACGAGTAATAAGAGGTCTGCTGTATGTCCTATCGACTGATAGAATGCTCTATCGCCGAAGTCAACCTGTAAGGATGACACTAGTCAAGACAAATATTACTGATCATCCCATTGCCTTAAGATATCCAACTTCCCAGAGGTTTGATTTTTATGTTCGCAGGGGAACTGCAGGTCGGGTTCTATGGCAGTGGTCCGCAGATAGGGTCTTTGCCCAGGTAGTTGAACGACTTGTACTTCAGCCAGGACAATCGCAAGTTTTTCGAGCAAACTGGGATCAAAGGACTAATGAAGGGGAGTTCGTGGGAACTGGAGTATTTACAGTTCAAGGAGAGAATGTGGCTGATGAGCTAATGAGTCAGCGTGTTTCTTTAAGGATAAGGATTGTTTAAAAATATTAAAACCTGCTGGAAACCCTATTACAGGCTGGGCAAATGGACCTTAATAGGGTCTTCTTGTACTATCACCAACATAATTTCATAATATTTTACCAGTGCTAAATAATTATATTTTTGGTAATGTTGTATGTTGTAAGGCTATTGCAGTATACTAGTTGTTAACAATAAGAAAAAAGAGATAGGGGGAAGCATAATTGAAATATACAGAAGCTAGTATTGGCAGGATATTTATCTTACGCCTGGAAAAAGGGGATATTATTCCAAAGACAATTGAGGACTTTGCTCGTGAAAAGAAAATAGAATCTGCCTCTGTTTTTTTTATTGGGGGAGCAGATAAAGGCAGTAAGGTTGTGGTTGGTCCTGAAGACGGCTCTGCTATAAAGCCTATACCAGTTACACTGCCTCTTCCCAGGGTTAGCGAGTCATTAGGTGTTGGAACTATTTTTAAGAATGAAGAGGGTGTATTAAAGCTCCATATGCATTCAGCCTTTGGTCATGGCAAGGATACCATAGCAGGCTGTACTCGCCAGGGTGTAGATGTATGGCTCTATGGAGAGGTAATAATCATGGAACTTGTAAACTCTTCAGCTAAAAGAAAAGTGGATCCCCAGACAGGATTTGAACTTTTAGAAGTCTAAAAATATTTTAATATAATTATTGGAGGAATAATGCAAATGGGTAAAAAGAAGAAAGAATTATGGGAGATTTTAGGCATGCTTTTTCGGGCACATCCCTGGCATGGGGTTTCCCTTGGTGATGAGCAGCCCCAGGTTGTAACAGCTTACATAGAACTAGTACCAAGTGATACTGTTAAGTACGAAATTGATAAATACAGTGGACATCTAAAAGTGGATAGACCCCAGACTTATTCAAATATTTGCCCCACATTATATGGCATGCTCCCTCAAACATACTCCGGGGAAAGGGTGGCAGGTATATGCAATAAAAAAACTGGAAGGACAGATATAGTAGGGGATAGGGATCCTCTAGACATCTGTGTTTTAACTGAAAAGCTAGTGCCTCATGGTGACATATTACTTAAAGCCCGGCCCATAGGGGGTTTTCGTATGCTTGATGGTGGAGAGGCTGACGATAAGATAATTGCTGTAATGAAAAATGATGCCCTATATGAAAACTGGTCAGATATCCAGAGCTGTCCTTCAGCAGTAATTGAACGTTTAGAGCATTATTTTCTTACATACAAGCAAGCTCCAGGCAGCAAAAAAACCCAGTCTGAGATACTGGGTATATACGGCAGGGATGAAGCCTATGAAATTATTGAGGCGGCACATGCTGATTATGCTGATAAATATGGTGATGTAAAACAGGCTTTAAGTTCAGTGCTAAAATTTAAGCCCTGACCATTTTTGAACCTTCAATATCTATTACTTCTCCCTGGCAACACATGATAAGCTCCTGAACAAGGATGTTAAAATATTAGAAGATAATGACGGATTACTATAGAAACCTTGGGTTAATTGTCATCTACTTGCTAATACTAAACCTGAGAAGGTAGAAGCTGCATTAATAATACATTAAAAGGAGTGAACAAGCAGATGAAATATCCAAGGCTTTTTGAAAAGGGATCAATTGGAACTATGACAATTAGAAATCGTACAGTCATGCCAGCAATGGGGACAAATCTGGCTAATGAAACAGGTGGGGTTTCCCAGGCAATGGTACACTACTACAGAGCCAGGGCCAAGGGGGGTGTGGGTTTAATTATAACAGAATTAGTAAGTGTGGATTCTCCAGGTGGGTATGCCATTCCCAAGCAGCTTGATTTACACAGTAACGCATTTATAGCTGGCCACAATGAGCTTGTAGAAGCTGTTCATGAGCACGGAGCTAAAATAGTTCCCCAACTACACCATGCTGGCCGTCAGACCACCACAGAAAATACCAGGGGACTACAGCCAGTTGCGCCATCTGCCATCCCTGACCCTTATTTACAAATTATTCCTAGAGAACTAACGTTGAGCGAGATAGAGGATATTATTGACAAGTTTGTCCAGGGAGCCATTAGAGCCCAAAAAGCAGGCTATGATGGTGTAGAGATACACGGAGCCCATGGTTATCTTGTGGCCCAGTTTATGTCTCCTTCAAGTAATAGAAGAACAGATATGTATGGTGGAGATACTGCCGGGCGTATGGGGTTTCCCACGGAAATTGTCAGGAGAATTAAAAAGGAAACAAAAGGAAACTTTCCTGTAATATTTAGGTACAGTGGAGATGAGTTTATACAAGGCGGCATCAATCTAGAAGAGGCAAAATTAATGGCAAAAATCTTGGAGGAAGCAGGTGCAGATGCCTTACATATTTCTTCTGGAACCTATGCTTCCATGCATACTATCCTGGAGCCAATGAATTACCCTGAGGCCTGGAGAGCCTACCTGGCCGAGCAAATAAAAAAAGTAGTTGGCATACCTGTAATAACGGTTGGCAACATTCGCAGCCCACAAGTGGCAGAAAATCTTCTCAATGAAGAAAAGGCAGATTTTATAGCCCTTGGAAGAACACTTATTGCTGATCCTGAATGGCCTTTAAAGGTTATGCTGGATAGGGATGAAGATATTAGGAAGTGTATAACCTGCAATCTTGGTTGTATCAGTGAACGTGTGTTTAAAAACCTCCACATTCGCTGTACAGTTAATCCGGTAGCTGGCAGAGAAATTGAGTACCCTTCAATCCCCTTCTCCTATAATTCCAAGCATTTTGTTGTAGTTGGAGGTGGCCCTGCCGGGATGGAGGCTGCAAGGGTATTAGCAGAGGCAGGTAATAAGGTAAGCTTAATTGAAAGAGAATCTGAGCTAGGTGGTCAAATTAGAATTGCAGCTGTTCCTCCAGGCAAGGATAAGATACGCTGGAGTATTGAATATTTAGAGACACAAATTCGCAGTTTGGGAGTAGATATACAATTAAAAACGGAAGCTACGGCAGAAATACTCCAGGGAATGGATGCAGATTGTTTTGTCATTGCAACAGGTGCTGCCCCTATTATTCCAAGTATCAAAGGTGTAAACAGCCCCAATGTGACAACTGCATGGGAAATATTAGCTGGTCAATATGAGGCTGGGGGAAAGGTCATTGTAGTTGGTGGCGGCAGTGTTGGATGTGAAACTGCCCTTTACCTGAGGTTAAAAGGTATTGAAGTTACCGTTCTGGAGATGGAGGAAACCCTTGCAGATGACATGGAACCCATCACAAGAACTGTCTTTTTGGAAGAAATGGGAAACCTTCAGATTCAGGCCTTTACAGGCTATAAGGTTCAGAGGATAGAGATAAATGGGGTAGTGGTCCTTGATAAAAATTGGAGGGAACACTGGTTTCCATGTGATCATGTTGTACTGTCCATGGGTGCAGGCCCTATCAACCATCTTGAGGACCAATTGAAGCAAAAGGGGTTAAAAGTTGCAGTAATTGGAGACGCTAAAAAACCACGAAAACTTAGGGAAGCAATTTCAGAAGGATTTATGGCAGCCCATGAGCTAATAAAGAACGCTACTTATCCCAATCTACGGCATCAATTCGCCGTGGAGGAAGTTTTCCACAGGGGAGAATACAGGTCTATTCTTCAGTAAGAAAGTTTACTTTAATAGTCTCAGCTTTATTGTAAAGTTTCCCCTTGCAAAGGATTCCCCATAACTGCCGGAAGCCGCGTGTCCTTGTGCCGCGGTAGTTCACTGGGTGATTGTATTTAAATAATGAACAAGCCCGGACAATTGCCGGGCTTTGCTCTTATCTCTTTATATTTAAAAACTATACTCAACTACAACCCTGGCATATACCTCTACATCACCTGGTATTATTGTGGTGGGAGGATCAAATCCAGCCGTTTCATCCATCATCATTTCCTTTTGAAATGCTGCTCTAAAGGGAGAATAACCTGAGCCTTCCTCACTAATTGATTTAATTCCAGTTATTTTTACGCCAGCACCCTTTGCAATTGCTTCACCTTTAGATTTAGCTTGTGCTGTAGCGGCCTGCAGTGCCTGCAGCTTAACAGCTTCATTATTCTTAAGTTCAAAGTGAACTGATTGCACCTGATTAGCCCCTGAGGCAATGGCCTTATCAATAACCTGTCCAATCATTTCTAAATTATTAAGGGTTATGGTTAATGAATTATAAACCCTGTACTGGGTAGGCAGCTGCTCTTTAGGTCTTTCTGGGTATCCATGGTCAAGTTGTGTGTGCAGGCTGTAAGTCCCTGTTTTAATTTGGTCATCCTTTAATCCAAGCCTTTTTAATTCTGCTATTACTTTATCCATGGATTTAGCATTTTCTGCCGCAGCTGTTCTAGCATCAGTGCCAATAGTCTCCACTGCCAGGACAATAATACACTGATCTGGAGATGCTGTAAGCATGGACTCTCCTATTACTCTAATTACACCGCTGCTGTCAGGAACAGATGCAATGCCAGGACTTGATGCACTATTAAATGTTAGCAGTGATAAAACTAGAAATGCGGCCAAAATAAGCAGTAATTTTTTGTTTTTCATGTAAATCCCCTCTCTTTTTATGTGGTGCTTTACTAACTTAGACGAGGAAAAAAAGATATTGTTCCCACAAACTATGCTAAACAAAAATATAATAATATAATGCTAAACAGCACTGCCAGTGAGCATTACAGTAAGTTTCTGGGAACAAAGCAGAGAGGCTTACCATTATTTAGTTAAGATGTTTTTGTTAACAGGTACTTACACATGAAAAGGGGCTAATGAAACATGCTTCATGCCCCCTTTAACCTATGGAATTATTCAAATAAACTAATTATCACTAGTTAGCCTGCAGCAGTTTAAGCTGGTTAATAACACTGGCATCTGCAAGGGTGGTGGTATCACCCAGGGATCTATTTTCTGCAATATCTCGCAACAAACGTCTCATTATTTTTCCGCTGCGGGTTTTGGGAAGCTCTGTGAAAAATATCTCTTCCGGTCTTGCCAGGGCACCAATTTTGATTACCACATGCTGCTTGATTTCCTTTGCAAGGTCAAGATTTCCCTCGTGGCCTTCTCTAAGGGTAATAAACGCTACAACTGCCTGGCCTTTTAACTCATGGCTCCGACCGATAACCGCTGCTTCGGCAACAGCGGGATGATCCACTAAAGCACTTTCTACCTCCATGGTTCCAATACGGTGGCCTGCTACATTAATTACATCATCAATCCTGCCCATTATCCAGAAGTAGCCATCTTCATCTGTTTTTGCTCCATCACCTGTAAAGTAAGTATTCTCAAACCTACTCCAGTACTGGAATATGAATCTATCAGTATCCCCATAAATATTTCGCAGCATGGCAGGCCAGGGAGACTTAAGTACTAGAAATCCTCCTGTCCCATTTGGCACAGGGTTTCCAGCTGCATCAACTATCTGGGCATTTATACCCGGCAGGGGTTTGGTTGCTGAACCAGGCTTTGTGGCAGTAATGCCGGGTAAAGGTGATATGAGAATTTGACCAGTTTCAGTTTGCCACCAGGTATCAACAATAGGGCACCTTTCACCTCCAATATGTTTGTGGTACCACATCCATGCTTCAGGATTAATGGGTTCTCCTACAGTTCCTAATAGCCTCAAGCTTGACAGGTCCCTTTTTTCAGGCCATTTTGAGCCCCACTTCATACATGCCCTTATTGCAGTTGGTGCAGTATAGAAAATAGTTGCCTTGTATTTTTCAATTATTTCCCAGAAACGGTCCTTTTCAGGCCAATCAGGTGCACCCTCGTACATGATAGTGGTAGCACCATTGGCTAGAGGCCCATAAACTAGATAGCTGTGCCCTGTTATCCAGCCAATGTCAGCAGTACACCAGTAAATATCATCTTCCTTTAAATCGAATACCATTTTGTGGGTTGAAGCAACTCCTGTTAAATAACCACCTGTTGTATGCACTATGCCTTTTGGTTTGCCTGTGGTACCGCTTGTGTATAAAATAAACAGCATATCCTCTGAATCCATTTCCTCTGCAGGGCAGTGGTCTGAGCTGTCTGCCATGAGCTCATGCCACCACAAATCCCTGCCTGGGTGCATTGACGCTAGACCATTATCACCTATACGGCTGACCACTATAACCTTTTCAACTGATGGACAATTTTCAACAGCTGCATTTACGCTATGCTTTAGCGGGATTATTCCCCCGCGCCTATAGCCGCCATCAGCTGTAATGACAAGTTTGGATTTGCAGTCATTAATGCGCTCCTGTAGAGCCTGGGAGCTAAAACCCCCAAAAACTATGCTGTGTACCGCGCCAATTCTAGCACAGGCAAGCATTGCAATTGTCAGTTCAGGTATCATGGGCATATACAGGGTAACCCTATCTCCCCTTTGTATGCCCTGGTTCTTTAAAACATTTGCAAAGAGTTTTACTTCTCTGGTCAGGTCACCATAGGTTAAAGTTTTTGATTCTCCTGGTTCACCCTCCCAGATAATTGCCGGCTTGTTTTTTCGGAGGCCATCTGCATGTCTGTCAAGACAGTTATATGCAGCATTAATTTTTCCATTGATAAACCACTTGGCAAAGGGCGGTTCCCATTCCAGGGCCTTATCCCATTTTTTAAACCAATAGAGATTTTCTGCTTCCTTCTCCCAATATGCTGTGAAATCCCTTGAAGCAGTTTCGTATATACTATTATCCTGTATGTTTGCTTGTTTTGTAAAAGTGGAAGATGGATAAAATTTTCTTTCTTCTCTTAATAATTCTTCCAATGATACTCCTCCCTCTCAAGTGATATAGATAGATATTTATTCTATATTACGTTGGTCGTAAAATAAAAGAAAGAGAAATGAGGCTTACTGCAGTATATTTAAGATAATATGAAGATTTTAAAAGGTAAATGGAAGGATAATAAAAGACTCCCTTTAGGGGGAGTCCTTAAATGGCTGGTAACCTAGTATACAAAGGCTTTTAAAACGTGCTATGGCTTCTTCATTAACCTTTTTTCCTACTCTTACTGAAAACATGTTGGCGGGGTGAGCTATTATTTCAGGCTCATCAGTTATCCACGCTTCAAAACCCACGGAACACAGCAGCTTCTCCATCAGGTTTCTATATTCCCACATTTTAAGGTTTGTATCTTCAAGATCCCAGTGCCAGTAATACTCGTTGGAGATTACGATTTTGTCATCAAAATAGTCTGTGGAGAAGGCAGCCTCAAGTATTTTCGAGGCAAGTCTATACTGACGCCAATGATTGCTGACTTCTATTCCTCCTAATTCCAGGAGAACATTAGCTAAATCTGGATGGCTCCAACGTTGGTACTCATCAGGTCTGTGAAATGCCGCATATCCTACAACAAGCTTCTCATGTCTGGCTATAAAGACTCTCCCCTCTGGCAGGGCTGATATTTCTATAAGTGCGTTTTTTTGCAATCCATGATTCCTAAAAGACTTTAAACAGGGCTCCAAGTCCAGCTCCTTTATATATTCAGGCACCACGGGGCCTTCCACAACAATACTGCCAGCAGGTGTCTCCACTATTAATTCTTTGACAATATGAGCATTATTATTGCTGCTGTAAACCTTTGATATGGTGTCCACCTCCTTGAAGGCATCCCATGAGGCGATTTAAGTTTACTATATTTTTTTCCCGAATTTCCTCTATATGAGGGTGGTCTTCATGGGAACAGGATGGGTCGAATAATGTTCTGGAAAGAGCTACTGGACTAATCCTGCCCCATTTTTCAAGCCAGGTCCTGGGCAATTCCCTGGGAATAGTTCTGTTTGAAACTTCTCCCCATACCAGGGACCAGGCTCTGGGAACAACATTCCAGATATCATAGCCTCCACCCCCCAAAGCAACCCACTTTCCCTGGGCATATTCATGGGCTAGCCTATGTATAAGCTGTGGTATATAGGAAAGGGTTTTATTTGTTACAGAAATATGAGTTAAGGGATCCAGGTGGTGAATGTCACATCCATGCTGGCTGATTATTATGTCTGGTCTAAAGCTTTTTGCAGATGCAGTTAATAGCTTTTCAAGGCATTCCATATATGAACAATCATTTGTATAGGGTTCTAATGGAAGATTGATGCAGTACCCCCTGCCCATACCCACGCCCATTTCATCAATATTACCTGTTCCAGGAAAAAGATAACGGCCCGACTCGTGAATTGATACAGTTAATACGTTAGGGTCACTATAAAAAAACCACTGGACTCCATCACCATGGTGGGCATCAGTATCAATATACATTACCCTAATCCTGTACTTTTTTCTCATCCAGGCAATTGCTACAGCTATATCATTATAAATACAGAAACCAGAGGCTTGATTCTGCTTAGCATGATGCAATCCGCCGCTAATATTTAATGAATGGTCGGTCCGTGTTTCAAGAACAAGCTCAGCAGCCTTGACGGTAGCTCCTACCGTCAGACTGGCTGCTTCATGCATGCTGCAGAATATGGGATTATCATCTGTCCCCAATCCACAGGAAAGATTTTTGCCAGTGGTTAAATTTTTTAAACTGGCATTTTGTACTAATTCAATGTAACCTGGATCATGGACAAGGGTAAGGGTTTCAAAGGAAGCTGGCAATGGTGCTACGATTTCATCTGAAAAAAGCACATGCATATGTTTAAGAAGGTCAGTAGTTATTTCTAAACGAAGAGGGTCAAAGGGATGTCCCTCAGCAAATTTGTACTGGGATAACTGTTGCGAAAATATATATTTTCCAGCACCTGGCATGTTTATACACCTCCCAATATGGTAAAAGGACACATGACTAGGTAAGGAGACACTTGGTTTTAGGTCTAACTCTATAGCCGACTATGTCCCCAATCCGTAAAACAAGACAGAAGAACCGTCCCTATGTCTTAGGGCCAGAGTACTTTGAAGCCTACCTTTCTAATTTCACTTATAATCCCATCTGGCACCATTGTACCAACCCGCATGGTTAAGGTGGAAAAACCGGGCTTATCCTTTACTTTTCTAAGGAAGACACTATTAATGTTAATATCCATTTTCTTCATAATTTCAGCCACATCAGCCAGAACTCCAGGTCTATCCAAGAATTCAATAACTATTAAAGAACCTGGGGTGTCAACTCCCATTAATTCAACAAGTGCTCTAATCAAGTCACCATGGGTTACAATACCCACGATTTTACCCCCATTTATTACAGGCAGGGAACCAATTCGATTGCGATAGAGTAGGGCGGCAGCTTCATCAACAGAATCCAATGGGTGGGCGGTTATCACATTGGTTTTCATTATCTGCTCCACTTTAATGGCTTTGAGGAAATCCATATTCTCACTTTCTAGGGTTGAAGGTTTTACATCTCGTAAATCCCTGTCGGATACAATGCCTACAAGTTCGGTATCATTAATAATAGGAAGATGTCTTATACGATGTTGGTTAATCAATGCCAACGCTTCAAAAATATTAGTATTAGGAGATACTGTAATTACATTTTGGGTCATTATTTCCTTTACCAGCATTTTATATGCCCCCCTCCAGGCAAATTTTTATTGCCTTAATCTTTTCTCTTTAATAAACCTAATTCCTTCTAAAAAATATTTTTAGTTGTAATAATAGCAATGGAATAATTTACATTGTTTATGAAACAAGGTAGAATGTTTATAGTGGTACAATAATACTATAACGAAAAGCAGGAAGGGAGGCAGCAATAAGTAAATTACCTTATTGCAGACATACTATGGAAATACTATTGGGAGTAATAGGTATCCTCATATTAATTGCAGTTTTCATGTACAACAGATTAATTACACTAAGGAATTCTGTAAAAAATGCCTGGTCTGGTATAGAAACCCAGCTGCAAAGAAGGTATGATCTTATACCAAATCTTGTTGAGACAGTAAAGGGATATATGGCACATGAAAGGGAGGTTCTAGAAAGCGTAACAAAGGCTAGAACTGCATTTTTAAATGCAGATTCAGTAAAAGAAACTGCCCAGGCAGAAAACATGATGGCTGGAGCTTTAAAAACCCTCTTTGCCGTATCTGAGAATTATCCTGAGCTTAAAGCATCTCAAAACTTTTTAATGCTGCAGGAAGAGCTTGCTGGAACTGAAAACAAGGTTAGCTATGCAAGGCAGCGGTATAACAACTCTGTTATGGATTACAATACTGCAATTCAAAAGTTTCCTGCCAATTTATTTGCCGGCATGTTTGGTTTTAAGGAAACAGACTTTTTTGAAGTTGAAAATGTGGAAGCTCGTCAGGCTGTTAAGGTTAAATTTTAGGCTTGCATTGGCTTACCTAAGAAATAGGAAGGTAATATTAAATGGGTATTTATCAGCAAATACAAAGAAACAAGAGGAATACATTAATATTTTTAGCCCTTTTTATCTTTCTGATAGCTGCTGTTGTTTACGCAGCAGCTATTAGCCTTGACCCTCAATCTGCTTATTTTTTTGTTACACTGGCTTTTATTTTTACCCTGGTTGGAAGTTTTTTCTCCTATTATTACAGTGATAAAATTCTTTTGAAGATGGCAAATGCACGACCTGTTTCCAAGGAAAGGGAACCTTATCTATACCACACAATTGAAGGTGTGGCAATTGCAGCAGGAATTCCAACTCCTAAGGCCTATGTGATTGAAACAGATGTGCCTAATGCCTTTGCCACAGGACGTAACCCTGACAATTCTGCCGTAGCTGTTACCAGGGGATTAATGAATATGCTTAACAGGGAAGAACTTGAGGGAGTAGTAGCTCATGAAATGGCTCATATAAAGAATTACGATATTTTATTTGCTACCTTAGTGGTTGTCCTTGCCGGGACACTAGTCTATTTATCAGCCATATTGCGCAGGGCCTTTTTCTTTGGTGGAGGCTATAGAGGCAACAGAAGAGGGGGAGGCAAGGCTAATCCCATTATTATAATTATTGGAATCATAACCGTAGTCCTTGCACCAATTGCTGCAAAAATTGCCCAGATGGCAGTTTCCCGCAACAGGGAATACCTGGCCGATGCCACTGCTGCTAACATGCTGGGGTATCCCATGGGTCTAGCCTCTGCTCTAGAGAAGCTGGGCAGATATAACGATCCCATAAAAGCGCAGCGAGATGGCTTTGCCAATGAAGCTAATGCAGGGCTTTTTATAGTAAATCCTCTTGCAAAAAGGGTAAATGTTGATTCGTTGTTCAGCACACATCCTCCCATTGAAAAGAGAGTTGAGAGGCTGAGAAATATGTAACAGTGTCTAAACGAATTAACCGACGGAGAGTTATATAGGCATATTTACAGCAATTAATGTGAAAAAAATCACAATTTAATTGTGGCTATTTTGCACTAAATAAATCCTCAACATGTGGGAAAAAAAGGAATTAACTGTGTCATTTAGCTTACCCTCACATATTATATAGTGAAAAACAATAAGAGGGGGTAAAAAAATGCCAGATGTATTTGTTGCTAGTATAATCAATCAAAAAACAGTTAATCAGAGTGCTCAGCAGGTATTAGTTGCAGTAGCAGCCCAGGTATTATTTGTAATAGAAGCCCAGTTTGGATTTGCCACTAATGAGGATAACGATCAGATTAATAACTAGGGAATTTTATTATAACTTAGGAAAGGAATGAGTAAATTGAAAATTGGTTTCACAAAGGATGGCTTGACGCTCAATTCTAAGAAGTTTGATCCTTTAAATATTACAGTAAACGGTCATGGGATAGAATCAAATAGGACAGTAGAAAATGTAGATCCTTTTCAGTTGTTAGAGGGGTTGGCCTCATGCAGAAGGCCTGAAGCTACTAGATTAGATCAAATAAGGGCTCTACAATCAGTTATATCTAGATTTAGATAGGTCAAAAAAAATATTCAGGGGGTAATATTAATGCCAGATGTATTTGTTGCCAGTGTGATCAATCAAAAAACAGTAAACCAAAGTGCCCAGCAGGTATTAGTTGCTGTTGCTGCACAAGTTCTGTTTGTAATAGAAGCTCAGTTTGGTTTTGCTACTAATGAAGATAATGATCTTATTGAAGATTAAGGAGGTTAAATAAAAAATGAATAGTTTAGCAGGAAAATATTTAAATCCTCCTCACTCAAGAAGAAGGAGATGCAACAATACACCAAATCAATCTGGGGATTTATTTGTTGCCAGTGTAATCAATCAAAAAATTGTTAACCAGAGTGCCCAGCAGGTATTAGTTGCTGTTGCTGCACAGGTTAATTTCATAATAGAAGCTCAGTTTGGGTTCTCTACTAATGAAGATAATGACCAAATTCTTACGTGAAAATAAATAGGAGTTATGTAATGAGGCCTCTAATATTAGAGGCCTCATTACATAAACTCATTGCATTTTTTACCAGACGGATTTAAAACATAAAACCTATTATACAGGAATAATCATTTAGAGAATATATATACTTAAAAAAATAACTTGGGGAGGATGTTATATGTCAGAAAAGGACAATTTGGATAAATTATCCAAGCTAAAGGGACCCGCCCATGTATATATGCAGGCAGAAATTATTGATCAGCTTAATACTAATAACCAATCAAACATGACACTTAGTGCTTATTCTATAATTACCCAATCTAGTTCCATGGTTAAAATATCTAGTACTGATGAAGCTGGAGGTGAAATATCTAGTCATGTTCAAAATGAAAGCAAACAATTGGATAAGGATTAAAAATCTGAATAACAAAAAAATGCCGGAGGAAATCAGAATTGACAAGGACGGTAGTGTTTATATAGATGGCGAACTATTTGATGAGACCAGTACAAAATATAAGAACTTAAGTGTGAGTGTTGAAAAATACAATAAGCTAAATACTGGAGAAGAAACAAAAAAGATGATTGCCAGTCAAAAGGAAGCTGCCAAAGGGGAAACAAAAGTAATTACAGATATAAAGGATAAAGATAAAACAGAACTAACTACAGTTAAGTTTTAACCCACATTTTGTCTAGGGGGTGTAAAAATTTGGTTGACATTTATAAAGAGAAGAAAGTTGAGGAAAGTGCAAATATGGATAGAGAAGAGTTTTCCAAGGACGAATCAACAATTGAAACAGAAGAAGTTAAAAAAAGTAAATTTAACAGGATTTCAGTTGCAGGGTTAGAGATAGAGATTAATGATGAAGAGTTTAATTGCAATCCAATTGAACTGCTGGAAGAAATGTACTTAATCAAAGAGGATAAAAATTTAAACGATACAGAAAAACAAGATAAGGTACGAGAAGCAATAAAAAAATATGTGGGGTGAAATATTTGAAACAAGGAAAATTCCCTGCAATTGTAAATTTGTCAAATCAGGCAAATTTCTGTGAAGCAAAAAAAAGCATACTATCCCAGTTTAACCTAATAGTTATTTTAGGATTAGCTCACTTAAAGAAATATAATGATCTTGATAATAACCTGGTACCCATTTCCATAAAGGTGACTAAATCAGGAGAAATAGAACTTACAGGTCTAGATGATAGTACTAGAGAAAATGTTCAAATATATTCAGATAGTAAAATTAGTAAAACTCAAGAAGGTACGAAGGGAGATTAGGGATTAAATGAATTCCATGATAGATACTGAATCAGACAGAAGGTTTAATCTGCTGGTTAATGCATCCAACCAGGCAAATTTAGTTGATGCTAAAAATATATCACCAGTACAGTTAAATTCATTTTTTTTGTTTGTCTCACCATATGCATTGGATAAGTGTATTTTTGAAGATTTGAATATTGACTTGAAAGTTGATGAACAAGGTAAAATCTGGATAAATGGGCGCCAGGTTAAACCAATAGAAATTAAATCGGGAATTAGTATTCTTGGTATTGTAGTTAGATAGTTGGGAGTGTTGATATTGGATTGTATAATGTGTAATGAAACAGAGATTATTAAAATATATGAATTTGAAAGGGTTAAATTTCAATGTATAAGGGGACATGTATGGTCTGAAAATTACGTTGATCAGGGTGGATCTCATAAAAGACCAGAAGATTACCAGGTTCAATTTGAAGATACCTTATTCCCATATGAAAAAAAAATTTATGACGCTGTACTAAAAGAAATAGATAGGGATCCAGGGTATTACAAAAGTGCAGAACCAGTTGAAAAAACAAAATCTTTAATTAAGAATTGTGGTGTTAGTGAAAGAGATTTATATAACTTTTTAAAAAAAATCACAAACTATACGGGCAAATAGTTGGTAAGGAGAGAAAAGGATGGACAGAAAAATATTTAATTAAAATAGAAGAAGTTATTATTCTAGTAACTATCGTGCTAAAGTTTCCCCAAAAAATGAAAAAGAAGTTAAAGCTGAACAAGAGAACAATATACCAGAAGGAGTCCAGGAAACTAGTGCTGAAAGTGCACAAGGTCAAGTAGAAGAAGTTATGGAGCCTGCAGCTTTCGAGACAGTAGATGAAACTGTGGAAATAGACATAGCCGATAAAGACGAGGAAAGTTTAATTTCGCATATTAATGAACAAGAGGGTCAGGAACAAGAGCAAGACCAAAACCCGGACCAAAACCAGAGTCAAGAACTGAACCAGGTCCAGGACCAAGAAAAGGAGCAAAGTCTTATAGGCAGCTACCATACTCAATATGTTATTGAAGGACTGGAAAAGCTTTATAAAATTTATCAAAAGAAAAAAGAAAAGTAGAAAGGAAAAAATATTGAATAAAAGGACCGGGTTTTTATATAAACCCGGTCTTTTTACATTAAATGCCTAACTTCTGGCGCTTTTTATTTATATGTTCTTCTATGGCTTTAGCAATTTCTGCAGGCTCATCACCAATTGCTACCTTTCCCCCAGTTATCCCTTCTAGATCCTGGGTTAACAGCTTGGTCAGTTCCGGGCCTCCAGTTACAGGAGGTGTTGGTGATAGGTGGGTGTAGAGACCATAGGCTAATGCAAAGAGTCCGTCTATAGTTGCCTTTTGCTCCAGGTATTCTGGGGCACTGACGGCAACTGGCAGATCAGAAGTGTCTACTCCCAGAGCATCAGCTATG
Organism: Desulfitibacter alkalitolerans DSM 16504; assembly: GCF_000620305.1. NCBI lineage: Bacteria > Bacillati > Bacillota > Clostridia > Neomoorellales > Desulfitibacteraceae > Desulfitibacter > Desulfitibacter alkalitolerans. Next base: position 72,126 of record NZ_KK211106.1, read on the forward strand.
GCAGTTACTAACATTGATATCCTGCCTGTATCTGTACAGGTTCCAAAGGGCAGTACAGGAGGTATGCCAAGGGCGGTACAGACCTCCTTTAATCCTTCCCCCGCATATTGCAGGGCATCCATGTTAGCCATGCCGGCTACCTCTAGTCCGTGGTTGCCGCAGCCGCCCGCTACTATAAGGATATCTCTTTTTACAAGCTCCTTGGCCAGGTTAACTGTTACCCAATCCTGGGGGCCATTTTTCAAGGTTGAACAGCTAACTATTGCTACCACACCTTTAATCTTGCCGGCCTTAATTACATCAAGAAAGGGATCCAGCTTACCCCCTAAAGCATTTAGTACTGCTTCAGTGGAAAAACCGGCAACAGCTTTTGTTCTTTTCTGCGGTACATATGGCTTTACATGCTGCCTTCTAACTGGATAGTTAGCAATACCCCATTCAAGAAGTTTATGGGCAATTTCTAATCCCTCTGGGGGCTTGTAGTCAAGGTTTTTTTCAACCTTTGGTATTCTAACCAGGTCGTTTATTGAGACCAGTGTAACCTTGTATTTTTCACCATAATCATGGAGATTTGGTGGTGAGCAGTTTTCGTCCATTGCAAAGACATCTACTGTACCAGTTGCAAGCAGTGGTTCAATGGAAAGCCAATTGCCTGTATGTCCCACAAAAACCTCATCCATTTCAAAGCGCTGAAGTAATTCTTGACCTGTTTCTATGGAACCAATCACCCTGATACCCCTGGCACCAGCTTGTTTTGCTTTTTCCTGCCATTGGGGCTTTCTAGCTTCATAGATTGTGGCTACCCCTACCCAGGGTTCGTGGCCATTAAATACCACATTGACGTAATCTGGATCCATGATTCCAAGATCCATATCCACCTCATGGGGTGTAGGTGTCCCGAAAAGAATGTCTTGAACCATTTCCAGAGGTATTTGAGCTCCATATATGCATGCTATTCCTAAACGCAGGGCCTTCTTTGCAAGTGACACATAATCACCATCAACATTTGTTAAACAGCTGGCAGTAGCATCTTTAATTTCATGAAGCACACCTGCAGGGAATATGGCTAGCTCCTGCCAGAGCTTCTGCCTTTTCTGGGGAGCAAAAACCTGGATAAGCTTGCTTGGCTCTTGATAATCCTTTGAGAGCTCAGCGATAAGATAGTCAGCTAACCTTTCAGCAACCTGTTCCTGGGAACCAGATGTATCAATGCCCAGCTTCTGAGAAAGCTCATATAGCTTGTTTTTGTCTGTGATTCCAAAGGGAGTTTTACCCTGGGCTGTTGCCTTTAGCGTGCTAAATGCCATGAAGGCATGATGACTGTAGGTGGCTGTACCCATAACATTTCTCAACAGCATGTCTCTCATGGCCATGGCATCAGGACTAATGCCACAAACCCCCAGATCTGCACCAACCTTTGATGAGATTCTACAGGGGCCATTGCTGCACAGCTGACAGCTGACTCCCTCGGAACAAAAGCTGCAGCGAATTTTTTCCTGGGGGTCCATGCGGTCAAAAACATTACTCATGCCGTCAGGCTTTAATCTGTTTTCATACATATCCTGAACAGAGTCATGGTAGCTGATACGCCCATTCATTCGATGGATCATTTCCTTTGACATTTACATTCCTCCAATTATGGTATTCTCTAGTTAGTATTGGAGAATATTTAAAAAATAATTACACAATCTAAAGGAATATTATGGAAAGATAAAAACAAAAACTTGTATTTGTGTGATAAATGTCATAGAATTCTAGGAAAATGAAAATTATAATACAATTGTTTTTAAAGAGCAGTTGTATGATATCAAGTGGGTAATTGAAAATATTTTGCTGAATTTATTGTTGAAAGGGGGATGTTTGTGGAAAGGGAAGATAGGGACATAAAAGTTGTACTTGACTTTATTAATATATATTGTAAGAAAAACCATGAGGGCAGGGAGAAAAATCTTCTTTATGAAAACAATACCAGGCTGTGTAAGGAATGTATGGAGCTTGCATTATATGCCATTAAAAAAAGAAAGCTTTGCAAAAAGGATCCCAAGCCAGCTTGCAAAAAGTGTGATACACCATGTTATTCTTCAAAATACAGGGAGCAAATTCGCAAGGTTATGAAGTTTTCCGGCATCTATTATGTGAAAAGGGGGAGGTTGGATTACTTATATCACTATTTACGATGAAAGGCTTTGTACCCGCAATGCCATGAACTTTCAGTACGATATAAACATAATATGTAATCTAAATATTGGATGTCAATTTTATATGAAATTTTTTATCCTTAGGTTGTTATAAATGGCTTAATGCTTTATCATGGAAGATGGTTATATATCACTTTCATAAGCATGATATTTTTTGCTTATGATAGAAGGGAGTTTTTACTTATGCTCATACCATTTTTTCTTACACCTAAACAGGAGGTTGTTGTTTTGTCTCCCCAAAACACAATGAGGCAGGCATTAGAGAAAATGGAGTACCATAGATACTCAGCTGTCCCATTAATTGATGAAAGGGGCAAATATGTGGGAACTATAACTGAAGGTGATTTACTTTGGAAAATCAAAAATACTCCCAGCCTGAGCTTTGAAAACACCCATAAAATACTGCTTACCGAGGTTCCACTGCACATTACTAATAAGCCGGTAAAAATTACCGCAAGGATAGATAGTTTGCTGAGGCTTGCCATATCTCAAAACTTTGTTCCAGTAGTGGATGATAATGAAGTTTTTATTGGGATAGTTAAACGTAGTGATATTATAGAATACTGTGCTGACCTATTGGAAAAAAAGGAAGGAAAAGTTGGTTAAAGAAAGGCGTAGACAATGGATAAAGACACACAGTATTGGAAGGTTGCCCTGGATAAAAATGCAGCAGAACAAGTAGATACTGAGTTAGTGGAAGAGCTTAATGAATACTATGGCGATGAAGAGGAAGCTGATGATGAGAAAGAATCAGCTTTCAGGGCTCTTGTCATTAAATTAATAGGCTTGGTTACAGCGTGTATCTTCATACTGCTGATCCTGGCCAATTGGTTTAAGGTTTTTAGTCTTCCCCCCATTGATTTTTTAGCTAAATCAAGAGAACTGGCAAAAAACCCTGAATTTAGGGAATTAAGGGAGTCAGTAGTAGTTGTAAATGCCATGGGCAGACAGGGGACAGGCTTTAACATATCTCCAACAGGTGTAATTATAACAAACCATCATGTCATTAGAGATTCTAGAATCGTTTATGTGAATTTTATTGATGGAGACATATATCATGTTAAGGAAATTGAGAGCTTTCCAGAGATAGATATAGCAATACTGAAGGTGGAAGGTGAAAATATACCTATCATTGAACTTGAAACAGAAAGCAATCCCCAAGCAGGTGATGAAATTTTAATTATTGGCAACCCCCTGGGCTTTACCCGAATTATTAACAAGGGGCAAATCACTGGAACTACCAGTTTAAAGGGATGGGACAGGGAGGTTTTGATGATTGAAGGGGCTATCCATAAGGGCAGCAGCGGCAGCCCAGTATTTAATACTGAAGGAAAAGTAGTTGCTGTTGTATTTGCTACCCTAAGGTCTGCTTTAGATAATGATAAGGCAATAGGTTTAGCTGTTCCCATCAAGCATCTTCTAGAAAAACTACCCGCTGATTAGAAAGTGTTATCGATGAATAATATGAACTTGCTAGGTGATAAAAGGCACAAAAGTAAAACCGGGATAAATCTCTTCCTGGTAATGGTTTTCACCCACTTTATTTAAAAGGGTTAAGTACCCCCCATACAATAAATTATCTATGGGAATTACCATTTTGCCCCCTGTTTTAAGCTGTTCCTTTAATGCAGGGGGTGTGGTTTTAGCCGAGGCATTTACAAGGATTCTGTCAAAGGGAGCATATTCAGGCAGGCCCCTGGCGCCATTTCCCTCTATAAACTGCACATTTTTATATTTGAGTTTATTTAGGTTTTTTTCTCCAAATTCCTTTAAAGATTTAATCCTTTCAATTGCAAAGACATTGCCCTCTTCCCCTACCAGCTCTGCCAGCAAAGCCGTTGTCCAGCCCGAGCCTGACCCAACATCCAAAACTTTATGACCCTTTTTAGGCTGTAAAAGCTCAAGCATAAAAACTACCGTCAAAGGCTGGGAGATAGTCTGTCCTTCCTTTAAAGGTAATGGTCTATCATGATAAACATAATCCCTGTATTCGGGTACAACAAAATGAACTCTATCAACTTTAAGAAGGGCTTCCTTGATGGATGGAGTCTTCAATATACCTTTTTCCTCAAGTCTTTTCACCAATTCTTGCAAGCTTTCCATTGTTTCCTCCTAAGCATGGTTTTGTTAAGTATAGTATTTACCAGAGAGTATTATAAAGAGTAGTATATTATGGAATTTATTCTACTATAAATTTCGAAACCTTGAAATTTCAATACTTAAACAATATTTAACATAATTTTAATCTATTAACTGGGTTATTAAACAGGTAATTTATATATTTTTGGAGAATATCATTATAAATATAACATAAAGTGGGGGGCATTAAATGGAAAAATTATTTGTGTTAGACACAAGTGTTTTGTTACAGGACCCTAATTCCATATTTGCATTTGAAGAAAATGAGCTTGTTATACCAGCTATTGTTTTAGAAGAAATTGACAGCAAAAAAAGACAGGCTGATGAATTAGGCCGTAATGCTCGTCAAATCTCCCGCACCCTCGATGGGCTTCGAAAAAAAGGAAGGCTTGACAAAGGGGTCACCCTGGAAAATGGCGGAACCCTGCGCATAGAGCTGAATCACAAGCACATCACTTGTATACAGGGAGCTTTTCATGAAATAAATAATGACAACAGGATACTTGCAGTGGCTCTAAACCTATTTGAGGAGGAGCAAAAAAAACAACTGCCAAGAAAAGTCTATCTTGTTAGTAAGGATGCTTTAATGCGTATCAAGGCAGACATATTGGGAATTCCTGCTCAAGATTATCTGTCTGATATGGTAGTTAAGCAAAATGACCTTTATCCAGGCTTTGAAACCATAGAGGTGGATCCTTCAATTATCGATACCTTCTACACTAATAAATCTCTTGACATTTCTACTGAGCCCCTCTCCAGGCATCAAATTTACCCACATAAATTTTTCATATTAAAAGATCAGCTTGGCTCATCTAAATCTGCTGTTGCCTATTATAATCCTGAAAAAAATCTCCTTGAACCTTTATGGATCCCAGACAAGGACATTTGGGGCATTTATCCTAGAAACATACAGCAGAAAATGGCGATGCAGCTTTTGCTGTGTGATAATATACCTCTAGTAACTTTAACAGGTAGAGCCGGAACAGGAAAGACATTACTTGCCCTGGCAGCAGGTTTATATAAAACTGAGGAACTAGGCCTATTTAAAAAGCTTCTGGTTGCCAGGCCAATTGTACCCATGGGTAGGGAGCTTGGTTTTTTGCCAGGAGATAAGGAGGAAAAACTGCGTCCCTGGATGCAGCCAATCTTTGATAATATGGAGTTTTTGTTTGGTACACATAAAGATGGAAGACTGGATGATATTTTAGCAGGTTTAAAAAGGGTGGAGGTAGAAGCCCTTACTTATATTCGCGGCAGAACTCTGCCCAATCAATTTATAATTATAGATGAGGCCCAAAACCTGACAAAGCATGAAGTTAAAACCATAGTATCACGGGTAGGGGAAGGGAGTAAAATTGTACTGGTTGGAGACCCAGAACAGATAGACCACCCTTACATGGACTTTACCAGCAATGGATTAACTTATTTAGTAGAGAAATTCAAGGAACAGTCCATATCGGCCCATGTTAATTTAGAAAAAGGTGAAAGGTCAGCTTTAGCCCAGCTTGCCTCCCAGATTCTATAGGGTGTATTTGCAAGTTGTCAAAAATTATTTTGTGAAAAATTTATAAAGATTTACTTAAAAAGAAGGATTTTTATGTGAACACGAATAAATATAAATAGGACTAAAAAAGTCTCATTTTAAAGGAGGAAGGAGGCATCTAATGGGGAGGAATATTATTAATACATTAAAGAGTGACAGATGGTTTCTTGTGGCTATAATTCTCATAACTATAATTGTTCTTTATCTAGGTACAGGGTTTGCCATGCGGTCTACTGATACACCCCAGTTTTGCGGCAGCTGTCATGTGATGCATGAACCAGTTAGAACACATATGGAATCTGTACATGGGAATCTAACCTGTAATGACTGTCATGCACCTAAACCTCTTTTAGAAAAGGCAGCCTTTAAAACCTATGCCGGATCTAAGGACATTTACAAAAACCTATTTGCCGACATTGATGACGTGATACATGCTACAGATAAAACCAAACAAATAATCAATAAAAACTGCTCTGATTGCCATACCATGACTAATATTAATGTTGAAATAAACATGGATGCCAAGCAGTATTGTACAGATTGTCATCAACAGGTACCCCATTCTCCCAAAAGACCTATTGATGAAAGGAGAGTTGCTGGTGAATAATAATGTGCTTAAGACTGTAATCATGGTTGTAATTTTTTCCTTTGTTTTTGCAGGCTGCAAGACTATACCTGACACAAGACAACCTACTTTTGACACTAATCTAGCTTCAAATGAAACCCGTAACAGTGCTTTTGGTAAAGAGTTCCCGTTACAGTACCAGAGCTATTTGAATAATTTGGATGATACCCAGATGACTGTTTACGGTGGTTCTGTTCCCCATGACAAGCATGACGGAATTAACCCACTGCCCATAGGTTACCAATATGCTCAGCCTTATCTAAAAAATCTATGGCTGGGCTATCCCTTCAGTTATGAATACAAAAGGGCTCGAGGGCACACCTATGCACTAGAAGATCTTTTACATATAGATCGCTTAAACAATTATAGTGAAAGTGCCGGACTGCCTGCTTCTTGCTGGAACTGCAAGAGCAATAAAACACCTGGATATATTGAAGAATATGGAGATGCTTTCTGGTCCATGGAATTTAATGACTTTCGACTGGAGCATGATCTAGAGGAACACACCATAGGCTGTAATTTATGTCATAATCCCCAGACCATGGAGCTGCAGATTACTAGTGAGCCTCTTGATATAGCTTTGCAGAAACAGGGGATTGATTGGCGTGAGGCAAGTAAAAATGAAATGCGTTCCTATGTGTGTGCCCAATGTCATGTGGAATACTATTTCCAGAGGGGAGATGTTGGAGTAGCTGCCAAGGTTACTTTCCCATGGGATTATGGTTTTGGCCCAGAGGAGATGTACCAGCATTTAAATGAAGGGAATCCTGAAAGGGGTTTTGTTGGTGCCTTTGCAGACTGGATTCACCCTGTCTCCCAGACACCCATGTTAAAGGTACAGCATCCAGAGTTTGAAATGTGGATTGACAGTACCCATGGTGCAGCTGGAGTCTCTTGTGCAGATTGTCATATGCCATATGTCCGAGAGGATGGCAAGAAAAAAATCTCCTCACACCATTGGACTTCGCCTTTAAAATATATTGAACAATCATGCCGTCAGTGTCATTCAGACAAGAGTGCTCAATATTTAAAGGATCGGGTAATTTATACCCAGGAACGAACCTGGGGGCAGCTGCTAATTGCTCAGGATATCTCAGTACGTGCCCATGAAGCCATAAGATTAGCCTCTGAATATGAGGGAGAGCGTCACAGCAACTATGATGAACTAATGAAACAGGCTAGAGAAATGACCCGTAAGGGACAGTGGTTCTGGGATTATGTCTCTGCGGAAAACAGCGTGGGTTTCCATAACCCTCAAAAGGCTTTAGACACCCTTGCTAAATCTCAACAATACAGCAGAGAGGCAGTTGATTTAGCCCTCAGGGCAACTCTTTATGGAATAGCCCCCAATCTTGAAGGGGATATTAAGGAAATTGTACCTCCCATTATGGAGCACAGCCGCAAGTTACAGCAAAGTGAGGAACACCTTAAATCTCATAAATGGTTGGAGTACTTGCCGCTGTTTCCTGAGGCTGAACGTATCTGGGATTTAAACAGGCGTATAGATTAAGACCAATAAAGCATTAAAAAAATAACTAGGCCTGGTTCATAGAACCAGGCCTAGTTATACTACTAATTATAATCCTTACATTACATACATTCATGCATTAGAAGGCACATTTCGACATTTTATTTAAGACTTGAGGACATTTTCTGTGTTACAATATAATAATTATCATATAGTATTCTCTTAAGCTACAAAAGGTGGTTTATTGATGCCTCATAATAGCCCAAAGGTTAAAAAGCACAAAGTACAGGAGCAAGGTATCTTTATTAAATTTATAATTATGGTAGTTGTAAGCAGTGTTATTGCAGTAGTTTTATATTATTTACAAACTTCAGATAATGCTGGATTTATTGGTATAACATTAAAAGCAGGGGGAATTTTTGCTGGGCTTTTAGTGTTTTTTCTAATTTGGAAAAGTTATCAGAGATTATCCCAGAATATTAATTTTGAAGAAATGAAAAGGGAGAATGAATTTATAAAAAGTGTATTAAATCAAATGCCTGTTGGAGTAATGACTTACGATACTGATTTAAGGGCTTCCTATTTAAATAAAAAGTACATGGAGTTTACGGGTCTTAATAAAGAACAAGTGTTAGGTTTAACGCCGGAACTGATAGCAGCTAAAATTTATGTTTCTAATAATATTAAACCTATAGTTTGTGAGCTGCATTCAATGAATAAAAGCTCAATAAAAAATAGGATTCTTCCTATAAAACATAAGTCTGGGAAAATAGTAAAACTCAAGTTTGATGGCTATAAACTAAAAGATCAGGGCTATTTAGTCTTAATTTCAGAAGCTAAAAAAGAACAAGAGTTAGAAAACCTGCAGCTTCAGACCCAAACTATTTTAGATTCAGTAGACAATCTTGTTTTATTAACTGATAAAAACGAAAAGATAATAATGTGCAACAATAAAATATCCCAGCAAAGTGGTCTAACCAAGGAAGTTATTATTGGGCAGGATCTGGAAGAGTTTTTGCAAAAACTAAAGATAAAAGTAAAAGAATTAAAAAATACCAGTGAGAAAGAATTAGAAAACTATGAAATAATCTATAGAACTGTTGATGATAAAGTTAAGGTTGCAGTCGTACATACAGCTAGCATTTGTAATGTGGATCAGGAGACTATTGGCAAAATCTTTGTGGCTTCTGACATAACTAGTTTTAAAATGGACCAGGAGAAAATCAAGCAGCAGGAAAAGCTTGCAATTATTGGCCAAATGGCTGCAGGAGTTGTTCATGAAATTAGAAATCCACTTACGTCCATTAAAGGCTTTAGTCAGCTAATAAACCATATAACAAGCGACAAGCGGATTAAAGAATATGTTGGCGTCATTGAAAGCGAGGCTAATAATCTAAATAATTTTATTACAGAGTTTTTGTTATTTACTAAACCTAGAGACCCTGTATTTAAATACATTTCAATACGTGAAATAATAGACTCAATGTATATAATGCTGGATAATCAGGCATTTATGAAAAGAATAAAGTTAGAAATAGTTTATGATGAGGAAGATAGAGTAATTAAGGTTGATGAAAACCAAATAAAGCAGGTAATCCTGAATATAGTTCAAAACGCCTTTGATGCTCTCCTGGAAAGAGAAAATCCCAAGGTAATTATTAGAACAGGCTATGTTAGTGATAGTAATGAGGTATTTATTGCAATTTCAGATAATGGAGTAGGAATGTCACAGTTTGAAATTGCCAGGTTAGGCTCACCTTTTTTTACGACAAAGGAAACAGGGACAGGCCTTGGCCTTAGTGTATGCTACCAGATAGTCAAGGAGCATGGTGGGCGCATAGTAGTGGAAAGCATGAACAATAAAGGTACGACCTTTGTAATATATCTTCCCTGTGCTAGAACTAGAGAATAAGCAGCTTGCCAGGTCCTGGAAAGCTGTTTTCTATATTTAGCTGTAGATTTGGCAATAAATATCTATCCAATTGAAGGAACTTATTAAAAAATGGAGAATACATATGTACAGTTATTCTAAATAGGGTTTAGCATTAATAAACATACAAATTTTATTTAATTGTGCAAGGCAGGCCTCTTCAGCAGCAGAAGGTGCTATATTGAAATAAGATCAAATACAAAGGGAGGATTTTTTAAAATGATGCAGAGGGTTAAAGCGGCCATAATTGGTCCCGGCAATATTGGCATTGATTTAATGTATAAAATAATGGAAAGCAAATATGTTGAGCTGGATATGATGGTAGGAATAGACCCAAATTCAGAAGGTTTAAGACTTGCTAGAGAAAATGGCTTTAGAACATCCCATGAAGGCATTTCTGCAATTCTTGGCAATGATGAAATTAAAATAGTTTTTGATTCTACTGGTGCCAGGCCACATCTAAAGCATGCTCCCTTACTAGAAAAGTCTGGGAAAATTGCCATAGATTTAACACCAGCTGCAGTTGGTCCCTATGTGGTGCCGCCTGTAAATCTGGATGAGCATATTGATAGTCCAAATATTAATCTGGTTACCTGTGGGGGCCAGGCAACCATTCCCATGGTTGCAGCAGTGAGTCAGGTAGCAGAAGTTGAATATGCTGAGATAGTAGCCACTATCAGCAGTAAAAGTGCTGGGCCTGGTACTCGTCAAAATATTGATGAATTCACCCAGACCACAGCCAGGGGAATTGAAATAGTTGGCAAGGCTAAAAAGGGCAAGGCAATTATCATTCTTAATCCAGCTGAACCACCTATTATGATGAGAGATACAATCTATACCAGAGTAAAGAATCCAGATAAAAAGGCCATTAGAGAATCAGTACTTACCATGGTGGCCAGGGTCCAGGAATATGTTCCAGGTTATAAACTAAAGATGCCCCCAATAATTGACGGGGATAAGGTTACAATTATAGTAGAGGTAGAAGGTGCCGGTCATTATCTTCCCAGGTATTCAGGCAACCTGGACATAATTACTGCGGCTGCAGCAGCTGTTGGAGACAAAATTGCCCGGAAAATCTCAAGACATATAGACAAGGAGGTAATCTAGATGCAAAAGCATATAAGAATAGTTGACACAACCCTACGTGATGGAATGCATGCTGTCAGCCATCAGTTCACACCAGAGGACATGGCACAAATAGCTGCAGCATTGGATGAGGCGGGAGTTGATACCATAGAAATTGGCCATGGAGATGGATTGGGAGGAACCTCATATCAATATGGATTTGCCATTGCTTCCGATGAGGAGTACTTAAAGGCAGTGTCAGATGTGCTAAAAAATGCCAGGCTTGATGTACTGCTATTACCAGGAATAGGCACAAAAAAGGACTTGGAATTTGCCGCTAAGTATAATACTAAAGTTGCTAGAATAGCAACCCATGTTACTGAGGCAGATGTTGGGGAACAGCATATTAAGCTGGCCAAGGAGCTGGGAATGGAAGCTATAGGATTTCTCATGATGTCCCACATGGTACCCCCTGAAAAGATTGTAGAACAAGCCAAGCTTTTTGAAAGCTATGGAGCTGATGTTGTTTATGTTACTGATTCTGCGGGAGCAATGGTTCCCCAGGAGGTGGCTGTTAAGATTAGAGCTGTTAAGGAAGCTGTGAGCATTCCAGTTGGCCATCATGCCCATAACAACTTAAGTCTAGCTCTGGCCAATACCCTGGCTGCCATTGAGGCAGGAGCGGACATGGTTGATGGTACATGCAAGGGCTTGGGAGCAGGTGCCGGCAACACACAAACTGAGGTATTGGTGGCGGTTCTGGATAAACTCGGATACAAAACTGGAGTTGACCTATATAAAATTATGGATGTGGCAGATGATATAGTTGCACCTAAAATGAAAAGACCGCAGGTTATTGATAAGAACTCCCTCAGCATAGGGTATGCTGGAGTATACGGCAGTTTTCTTTTACATGCCCTGCGTGCTTCAGAGAAGTTTGGAATTGACGCAAGGGATATCTTGGTTGAACTGGGCAGGAGAAAGACAGTTGGAGGACAAGAGGACATGATAATTGATGTGGCTTATGAATTAAGCACCAGGCAAAACAGCCTCTAAAAACCTCTCGCCATGTAATAAACCATGTAATATATAATGAGGAGGCAGGAATATGGGGGAGGACAAAAACATTATCAAATCAGTTGATAAAGCATTTCGTATCATAGAGCTCATGGCACAGGAAAGCAGACCAATGGGTGTTACAGAAATCAGCAAAAGGTTAAAAATAAACAAAAGCACAGTTCATGCAACCCTAAACACCCTGCTGGGTAAGGGTTATTTCGAACAGGATGCTGAAGGCGGCAAATATAGACTGGGGATTGCATTCGCTCAAATTGCAAATGCTTCCCTAAACAGCATGGATTTTCGAAATAAGGCAAAACCTGTTATCGCCCGTCTATCAAAACAGATCAATGAGACTGTTCATATGGTCATACTGCGCCAGGGTAAAGTAGTTTATATTGAAAAGCAGGAAAGTGTCCAGTCAATGAGAATTCATACAGAAATAGGCAAGAGTCAACCCTGTCACTGTACAGGTGTGGGAAAGGTCATGCTGGCCTGGATGGATCCTGAGGAAAGTAAGCAGTTAATTAGAGAACATGGCCTTCCCAGGCTTACAGACAAGACCATAACAGATGAAGCTGCCTTATACAAGCACCTGGAGGAGATCAGGCAAAAGGGCTATGCAATAGACGATGAGGAAAATGAGAAAGGTCTGAGATGTGTAGCGGCACCCATTATGGACTATTCTGGCAGGGTTATTGCTGCAATAAGCATTGCCGGACCAACAACCAGAATTTCCACGGATTCTCTAGAGAAAATGGCGGAGCTAGTAGTGGAGGCCGGCCTGGAGATTTCTAGCAAATTAGGGTCAGGCTTGACAAATTGACATTTTAATAGCTATAAAAACTTTTAAAAACATGCTGCAGGGTGATAATAATGAATCAAGCAATACGAAATAAAATTAACCAGATATTTGATTTAGAAATTTTAGATGAACAGCACTACGAGTGGGGAGATCTTTACTGGCTTCAGCTGGATTCTAATGGCCTAAAAACCCAGCCAACTCTTTCTTTTGCAACTGTATTTCCAGGTAAAGAGCAGGAAATTCACACCCATGCTGGTTATGTGGAAATACTGCATGGTATAGAAGGGGAAAGTATTCATATAATCAATGGAAAAGAGCTAGTTCTTACAAAAGGGAAGCTCGGCTATGTTCCTGATGGTGCCCAACATTACCTTATTAATAAATCAGATAAACCATCCCAGTTTTTAAGTATAGTTTATCCTGCCCTGCCGGCACCATTGAATGAGATGGAAACAATAGATGGCCTGGAATTATATGATATAGATCAATTAGTTAACCTTAATACAATAGCTGATAAATTTGCCCAGAGCGTTAAACTAGCTGTTACTTTGGTGGACAGCAATGGCGTTTTTTTAGCTGAACCAAAAAGCTTTCCTGATTTTTGTTCTCTTTGTATAAAGCAGAAAACGGGTAATTGTGTTCTCTGTACGGAAAAGGGTGAAAAAAAGGGTAAAGAGCTGGTAGTATTTAAATGTAAATTTAAAGTATATTCAATACAATCACCTATTATAATCAATAACAGGTTGCTGGGCTACCTGGGATGTGGTTATGGCAGGGTAGAGACGCCTGCAGATGCTGATGAACTATTGCTCAAAAACTCCTTTTCCGGAAGAGATTATCCTTTAGCCCATAAGGCTTATGTAAATCTAGGCATTATTAACAGGAACCACTTGAAATCTGTCGCAGAAACCCTTTCACTAGTTGGAGCATCTCTTGTGCAGATGATTATAGATTCGGCCAGAAGCAAGCAAATTAGTGCTTATAAGCTCAGCCTGGTAAAAGAAGAGCAGAGAAAAGCGGAACTTGAAAGTTCATTAAACGAGGCCAGGCTAAAATTTCTAGAATCCCAGGTTAACCCTCATTTCCTGTTTAATACGTTAAATACAATTGCTCAAACCTCTTTTATGGAAGGTGCTGCAACTGCATCAAATCTTACCTATGCCTTGTCTAATCTTTTAAGAAGGAGCCTGGGTAAAACACAATCTCTTATTTCAATAGAAGAAGAGATAGAGCAAATAAATGACTATTTACTGATACAAAAGACAAGATTTCCAAGGAAGTTTACCGTTAGAATGGATATCAAAGAAGAAGTTTTATCTACAAAGGTTCCAAATATGACCTTGATGGTTCTAGTTGAAAATGCTATTTTGCATGGATTTTCCAATATTAGGTGGCACGGCATGCTTGAAATCAATGGATATATGAGGAACAACAGGGTTGTTATAGATGTTATTGATAATGGAGCAGGCGTTAAAGACGAAGTGATAAATGAGGTAAGGGAGTTAACAGGTAATAGCTTTAACCCCATATCACCAATGAAGGGAATTGGCTTAAAAAATATTTACAAGCGGCTTGAATACTATTATGGAGAAAAATTCAGTTTCTGTCTTGAAAGATTAAATAAGGGCGGAACCAAAGCAACTATAGAACTGCCAGCTGAAACGGCTATAGAGAACACGTAAACATGACTTTCTATTTTCATTTTTGTTTGCAAGAACACCAATGTTTATCCATGTTAATGAGCTATTTATTATTAAAGTTTAACGAGGAGAAAAAGTATGTACAAAATTCTAATTGTTGATGATGAAACAGTTGAATTACAGTTTCTCCGACATGTGATTGAAAAGTATAATCTGCCTCTAAATATTTGTGGGGAAGCTGAGGATGGTCTTGAAGCAATAGAACTAGCTGACAAGCTTAAACCGGATTTTGTTATTATTGATATTTCCATGCCCCATAAAAATGGTTTAGAGGCAGCAGCTATTATTAAGCAAAAGCATCCATGGATTAAAATATATATTTTAACTGCTTATGAAAAATTTGATTATGCAAAAAAAGCCATTGAAATAGATGTGGAAGATTATTTAACCAAACCCATAAGCCCAGATAAATTGATTAATGTCTTGAAAAAGGGCATAAAAAGCAAACTTAAAGAAAAGCTGGAGAAGTGTAAGGCTTCAAGGCTCCATAGTAATATTAAGGCATTAGAACCAAAGATAAAGAAGCAGTTGGTGTTAGATCTAATTTCTGGCGGGGTAAAGACAGATAGGCAGAGGGCAGCTAAAAAATTACTAGGCATCAAAACTGACCAGTTTAATCAGATACTTGCAGCCCAATTTTTTGATAGAAAGAATAGGAGAGTGGTTACCAACGAAGCAACTCTGACAAATATTGGAACAGCAATTGACATGGAGTTAAAATCTGCTTTATATAGTGTCTTGGCTGATGGCAGGTTAGTATTCTTGCTGGAAGGAACAGTGCACAGGGATACCATGGAAAGTATTCAAAAATGGTGTTTAATGCATGGGTATGATGTTTTTGCTGGAGCAGCCATCCTGGAAAAGGGATGTGACATTTATTCAGCTTATAAAATTGCTGAAGAAACCGCTGAAAATGCTTTGTTCTGGCATAGATGCGGGTTCTTTTCAAAAAAAGATACTAGCAGCACAACACCCAATGTTGCGGAGGTTCAAAATAAGGTATTTACTTCCCTCCTTCAAAAAGACTACAGTCATGCAATGGAAATGATTAAGGAAATTTTATCTGAGATGAGAACCAAGGGTTTAACAAAGGAGAAAGCTGTTAAATATGTCGGGGATTTGCTTACCCTCGTGGTTTGCGAATCAGCAAAGAATATATTACTGCAGGAAGAAATGGAGTTTTTTAGAGAACAAATTTTAGCGCTAAATAGGAAATCTGCTAATGTAGATGACTTGACATTGGGTATAGGTGAGATTTTAGAGGAATTGCTTAAGAGAATGGTACCAGACAAGTTATCAGCTCCAGAGTACTATGTTAATTGGGTTATTGACTATCTTAAGAAAAATTATCATTTAGAGGTTACCTTAGATGAGGCTGCTGGAAAGCTCTTTTTAAACCCTTCTTATTTGAGCAGAATTTTTAAAAAGCAAACGGGACAAGGGTTTAATGAGTTTTTAACCAAGATACGCATAGAAAAGGCAAAGGCTTTACTTATGACAGGAAAATTCTCAGTAGGTGAGGTTGGTAGACAGGTGGGAATATATGACCCTAGCTATTTTAGCAGCATATTCAAAAAACATACAGATATTAGCCCAAGCAAATTGGTTGAAGATTCTAAAAGTAAATAATCTTATAGTCAATGTCAAAAAACTCCCAAGGTAATTTCTAATTATTATTGAACTAGATAAATACAACAAGTAATAAACAACCCTTCTCCTCTTAAAAACTATATATTACTTTTATCAATAAGTTTGTCCGGCTAACTCGGACAAACTTATGAAAAGTAAGAGAGTTGGCAGGAGCGGAATTTATTACAAAGATATATTTAAAAATATTTAAATATATCTAATTATTAGTTAAATATGGGAGGTTAGGAAATTGAAAAAAGTCTTATTATTTTGTGTTGTTGTGGTAATGATGCTAGCCTTGGCTGCATGTAACGGCAATGATAAGGCACAAGATCCCGGGAAGGATGTAGATGATCCTAAAAAAGTTGTTTTAAGGTTAGGCATGACTGCTGAAGCTGACAGTCACTATGGTAAAGGCGCAAAAGTTTTTGCAGATAAAGTAGCTGAGTACACAGGTGGTCAGGTTGAAGTGCAGATATTTCCAAGCAGCCAACTAGGAAATGAAAGAGATCTTGTTGAAGGTGTTGGTGTTGGTACAATTGAAATGTGTTTAACGTCTACCGGTCCACTACCCAATTTCTCTTCTGACTTCATGTTGTTTGATCTGCCTTTTATTGTAACCGATAGACAAAAGGCTTATGAAGTTATGGATGGTACAATTGGACAAGAGATACTTGGAAGTTTAGCCCCCATGGGAATTAAAGCTCTAGGGTTTTGGGAAAATGGGTTCCGTAACATAACAAATAACAGGGCTCCTATTGTTAGTCCAGAAGATGTGCGCGGTATGAAAATTAGAACCATGGAAAATCCAATCCACCTTGAAACATTCCGACATCTAGGTGCGCAGCCTACACCAATGGCCTGGGGTGAAGTATTTATAGCTCTGCAGCAGGGAACAATTGATGGACAAGAAAATCCGCTAGTTATTCTTTATACCGCAAAAATCTATGAAGTCCAAAAACATGTTTCTTTAACTGGTCATTTTTATTCGCCTGCTGTAATGTCAATTAACAAAAATCTTTTCGATGGTTTTTCAGCTGACATTCAAGAAGCTATCTTAAAGGCTGAAAAGGAAGCTAGAGATTGGGAAAGGCAGTATAGTGCCCAGTTAGATACTGAATTAGTTCAAACCCTTACAGATGCTGGAATGATTGTCACTGAAGTAGACAAGGACGAATGGCAAAGAGCATGTGCCCCAGTTTATGAAAAGTTCATGGATAAAATAAAGCCAGAATATATTGAAGCTTTACTAGGTCAGTAATTGAAAAGTAAATAGAGTACAGATGGACTTCTGTACTCTATTTTTTTAAAAAATGGCAAAGGAGTAAGCTAATGAATAAGATAGCAGGCTTTATAGATAATTTTGAAGAAAATCTTATTGCTATTTTACTTCCTTTAATGGTTTTACTGGTTTTTGCAGCAACCTTTTTTAGGTATACAGGTTTGTTGATTCTTCCATGGGCTGAGGAATTGGCAAGATACATGATGATATGGATTATTTATTTAGGAATAGGAACGGGAGCTAAAAAAAATTCGCACTTTGCTGTAGAGGCTTTTTATAAGCTTATGCCCCAAAAGACCCATAAATACTTTAAGATTTTAAGGACCATTATTATTATAGTTTTCTGTACCACAGTAATAGGTCTGTCAACTAAATTAATCAAGGCCCAAATGGCCATGGGTCAAAGCTCTCCCTCACTGGGCATACCAATATGGGTTGCTTATTTGGCTGTACCAATTGGCTGTACTTTAATGGCTCTAAGGTCAGTCCAATACATCATACTTCAATGGAGAGACAACCGACTAATGGATTTAGATAAGGTGGTGAAATAAATGGCCCTGGTACTCTTTGGAACGCTATTTTTTATGTTAATAATAAATGTGCCCATTGGTATTTCCATGGGTATGGCTGTTCTTGCAGCCTTGACATTTGTTGACACCACAACATCCAGCATGATAATTGCTCAAAGAATGTTCACTGCAGTTGATAACTTTCCATTTATGGCTGTTCCCTTTTTTATTCTAGCTGGGGATTTAATGGAAAGGGGGGGCATCTCAAAGAGGCTGATAAACTTTGCAAAGGCTTTACTTGGAAGACTGCCTGCCAGCTTATCAATTATCACCACAACAGCCTCTGCTTTTTTTGGAGCTATATCAGGATCAAACCCGGCTACAGTTGCTGCCATTGGCGGACTAATGATACCTGCCATGGCTAAAGCTGGGTATCCCAAGGATAAGGCTGCCGCTGTTGCTGCAGCATCAGGAACCCTTGGAGTTGTTATTCCTCCAAGTATTTCAATGATTACCTATGCTGTTGTTGCTTCTGTATCTGTAGGCACAATGTTTATTGCAGGTATTGTACCGGGGTTGTTATTGGCATGTGGAATAATATTTGTCAGTGTCCTAACATGCAGAAAATACGAAAAGGGCGGTGCAGATAGTACTGGTACTGTTCCCTTATTCAAAGCCCTTAGAGAAGCCATTTGGGCATTATTAATGCCAGTTATAATCCTGGGTGGCATATATGGTGGAGTTTTTACACCTACAGAAGCAGCTGCGGTATCTTGTGTTTACGCTTTTTTTGTAAGCAGGTTTATTTATAAGGAATTACAATACTCTGAGCTTAGGGGTATTTTTGCAAAGTCTGCAACTAGTACAGCAATTGTTTTGTTTATTGTAGCAATTTCATCATCCTTTTCATGGCTAATGACCAGTGCAGGAGTTCCAGGTCAAATTGCTAGCTTTATGTTGGATTCATTTCAGAACAAGTATATAATTTTCATAATGATAAATGTAAGCTTATTATTCCTGGGTTGCTTCCTTGAGACCCAGTCAATTATTTTATTGATGACTCCAATACTGCTGCCCCTGGCAATACAGTTAGGCATTCACCCTATTGCCCTGGGACTTATAATTATAGTTAACACCTCCGTAGGAATGATTACCCCACCCATGGCGGTGAACCTATTTGTTGCCAGTGGAATATCAAAGGTTTCCATTGAACAAATAAGCAAAAGAATTGTTCCTTACTTTCTGGTTCTAGTTGGAATTCTTCTAATGTTAACTTATTTTTCAGAAATACTAATGTGGTTACCCAATTTACTAGGTAAATAATGTAAGAATATACTCAAAAATACAAGATAGAAGGAGGAACAGTAAATGAGAAGTCACGTTACTACAAAGGGTTTAGAAAGGGCTACCCACAGGGCGTTATACTATTCCATGGGGTTGCTGCCGGAGGACTTAGATAAGCCCCTGGTTGCAATAGTAAATTCACAAAATGAAACCATGCCCGGACATATTCATTTGGACAGCATAGCTAAAGCAGTTAGAGAAGGAATAATAGCGGCAGGAGGTACACCCATTGAATTTCCCACCATTGGCATCTGTGATGGCATAGCCCAGGGAAACTATGGTATGCATTATCCCCTGGCCAGCAGGGAGTTAATAGCAGACTCCATTGAAGTCATGGTAAATGCTCACTCATATGACGCCATGGTTTTAATAACAAACTGTGACAAGATTACTCCAGGCATGTTAATGGCAGCGGTAAGACTAAATATTCCTGCCATTATGATTAGTGGTGGACCAATGGCTACTGGTTGTATAGACGGGAATGAAGTAGGCTATTCAGACCTCATGGCAGCCCAGGGGGATGTTGCCAGGGGAAATATGACAATGGAAGAGCTGGCAAGAATTGAAAGAGAAGCTCTGCCAGGATGTGGGGCCTGCAACCTGCTGGGCACTGCAAATTCAATGAATTTCTTAACAGAAGCATTAGGAATGTGTCTGCCTGGAAGCTCTATACCAGCAGTCTCAGGTCAAAGAATAGCATTGGCAAAGCAGACAGGGAAAAAGATTATGGAACTTCATAAAAAGAACATCCTGCCCAGGGATATTGTGACTGCTAAATCATTAGAAAATGCTATAGTGGTTGACCTTGCCATTGGTGGTTCAACAAATACAGTACTGCACTTGACGGCCCTAGCCCATGAAGCAGGCATTGAATTTGATATTAATTCCTTTGCTGATATGGCAAAAAAGGTTCCCCATCTTGTAAAAATGAAACCTGCAAGGGGTGGTCACTACCCAACTGACGTGCACAAGGCTGGAGGTATTACCGCAGTAATGGCCCAGCTATGTGAAGCAGGACTGCTTCATAAGGATCTCATGACAACCAGTGGAAGGATAGTTGCAGACAATGTGGAGGGTGCAAAAGTAATAGATGCAAATATAATCAAACCAATGGATAAGCCCTATTCAGCTACAGGGGGAATTCAGCTGTTATATGGAAACCTGGCCCCAGAGGGTTCAGTATGCAAAAGGGCTGCTGTAGCACCAGAAATGTTGAAACACAGGGGACCTGCCAGGGTATTTGATCAAGAGGAGCCTGCAGTTGCTGCCATTTATGGAGGAAAAATCAATCCTGGCGATATAGTGGTAGTTAGATATGAGGGCCCAAAGGGCGGTCCAGGCATGAGAGAAATGCTCACAGCAACTGCCGCAATAGTGGGTATGGGATTAGACGAGCAGGTGGGACTTATAACTGACGGAAGATTCTCCGGTGCTACCTCTGGAGCAGCAATTGGCCATATCTCCCCTGAAGCAGCTGAGGGCGGACCAATTGCCTTGATTGAAGAAGGAGACATGATTAACATTGATATACCTGGGGGAACACTAACCTTGGAAATAAGTGATGAAGAATTGACACAAAGGAAAGCAAAATGGGTTAAGAGAACTCCCAATGTCCAAAAGGGAAGCTATCTAGATAGATATGAAAAAATAGTAACTTCAGCAATGAGTGGTGCTGTATTCAAAAGGTAAAAATTAAAGGGGGCAATTGATTTGGCCAAGAAAAAAGTGACTATACCGGAAATAATGGAGATGAAAAAAACAGGCAGAAAATTTAAGATGATAACAGTTTATGACTATCCCATGGCTTCAATGGTGGATCAATCAAAGGCAGAGCTAATACTAGTGGGAGATTCACTGGGAATGGTAATCCAGGGACATGAAGGTACAGTTCCAGTTAACATTGAAGATGTAATATACCACGTTAAAGCTGTGAGAAAGGGAGCACCTAATACATTTATAGTAGGTGACATGCCGTTTTTATCATACCAGGTGAGTACAGAAGAAGCCATTAGAAATGCCGGTACTTTGCTAAAAATTGGTGCAGACTGCGTGAAGATGGAAGGCGGCATGAAGGTAGTTGAAAGGGTAAGAGCTGTTGTAGACGCCGGCATTCCTGTTATTGCTCATATTGGGTTAACTCCCCAAACAGCAGCATTAGTTGGCGGTTTTAAAGTACAGGGCAAAAGTGCAGAAGCAGCTGAAAGGCTTTTAAAGGAAGCCCTGGCCCTGGAAGAGGCTGGAGCATTTGCCATAGTCCTTGAATGCCTGCCCACAGGTCTGGCCAGGCTAATAGATGAAAAATTATCAATACCTACAATCGGCTGTGGAGCAGGACCCTACACTACAGGACAAAACTTAAATGCATATGACCTGCTGGGCATATTTGACAAATTTGTGCCCAAATTCGTCAAACAGTATGCCCAGATGGGCCAGCAGATGGTAGAAGTATTTGATACTTGGTGCACAGAAATAGATGAAGGCAAATTCCCAGAGAAAAAGCACGAATTCACAATGAATGACGAGGATCTGGAAAGGCTTTACTAGAGGGTCAGGCTTGACAAATTGACATTTCTAAAATTGCAGTAAACTTTCGTTAATTTAATAAGCAGGTGGGGCAACGCTGATTGCTCCACCTGCTTCATGCTTACTCTATTTGGATAAAACAGTTATATTCGAGCAAGATCGAAACGGTCTGCGTTCATCACCTTATTCCATGCAGCAATAAAATCCTGCACGAACTTCTCCTGGGCATCATCGCTTGCGTATACCTCAGCAATGGCCCGCAGCTCAGAATTCGAACCGAATATCAAGTCAACTCGAGTTCCAGTCCATTTTAGCTGGTCTGTCTTAAAATCTCTTCCTTCAAAGATATCGCTGTCTTCTGATGAAGCTTTCCATTTTGTACCCATGTCAAGAAGATTTACAAAAAAGTCATTAGTGAGACTTCCAGGTTTATCAGTAAAAACACCATGGGGAGAATTTTTGTAGTTAGCGTTTAATACCCGCATACCACCAATTAAAACTGTCATCTCAGGTGCTGTCAAGCCCAGGAGCTGTGCTTTATCAACAAGCATTTCCTCAGCAGTAACAGCATATTTGGCCTTACTATAGTTGCGGAAACCATCTGCTTTGGGTTCCAGTACCGAGAATGAAAATACATCGGTTTGTTCCTGCAGTGCATCTGTGCGGCCCGGTGTAAAAGGAACAGATATATCAAATCCAGCATTCTTAGCTCCCTGCTCGACACCTGCGCATCCTGCTAAAACAATCAGGTCAGCAAGGGAAACCCTTTTTTGGTCTGCCTGTTCACTGTTGAAAGCATCCCGGATTTTTTCAAGGGTTTGCAATACAGTTTGCAGTTGTTCTGGCTGGTTTACTTCCCAATCCTTCTGTGGTGCCAAGCGAATGCGGGCGCCATTGGCTCCGCCGCGCTTATCTGAGCCGCGGAAGGTCGATGCTGATGACCACGCAGTATAGACCAGCTCAGATATCGACAATCCTGATTGAAGAACCCTGCCCTTAAGATCTACAATATCCCCTTCATCAATCAGTTCATGATCAACTGCAGGCACCGGATCTTGCCAGATCAGTACCTCTGATGGAACCTCCGGGCCGAGATAGCGGGATACTGGCCCCATGTCACGGTGAGTCAACTTGAACCATGCACGGGCAAAAGCATCAGCAAATTCCTCTGGATTCTCCTGAAAACGCTTGGCTATTGGCTTATAGATGGGATCCATCCTCAAGGCAAGGTCGGCCGTGGTCATGATTGTTGAATACTTTTTAGAAGGATCATGGCCATCTGTTACAAGATCTTCATCATCAGGATTGACCGGAACCCACTGCCAGGCACCAGCAGGGCTCTTAACAAGATTCCAGTCATATTTAAACAGAATGTCTAAGTATTTGTTATCCCATATTGTCGGGGTGGGGGTCCATGCACCATTGATACCGCTTGAGATTGTATCACTTCCTTTACCGCTGCCCATGCTGTTTTTCCAACCAAGACCCTGTTCTTCAATACTGGCACCTTCGGGCTCTGGACCTACATGGGTCGGACTGCCTGCTCCGTGACATCTGCCAAATGTATGACCCCCTGCAACCAGGGCCACAGTTTCCTCATCGTTCATGGCCATACGTGCAAAAGTCTCACGTACGTCTTTAGCGGAAGCAAGAACATTCGGTTCACCATTTGGTCCTTCTGGATTCACATAAATTAGACCCATCTGCACAGCAGCCAGAGGATTCTCAAGTTCCCTTTCACCAGTATAACGTTTATCCCCAAGCCATTCATCCTCGGAACCCCAGTAAATATCTTCTTCAGGCTCCCAAACGTCCTCACGACCGCCAGCAAAACCAAAAGTTTTAAATCCCATTGACTCCAATGCGCAATTTCCTGCAAGAATCATTAAGTCTGCCCAGGAAATCTTTTTGCCATATTTTTTCTTAATAGGCCAAAGCAGCCGGCGTGCTTTATCTAGGTTGATATTATCCGGCCAGCTGTTTAGAGGAGCAAAACGCTGAGTTCCAGAGCCTGCACCACCACGGCCATCGCCCATACGGTATGTGCCGGCACTGTGCCACGCCATCCTGATGAAAAGTCCCCCATAGTGGCCATAATCTGCAGGCCACCATTCCTGAGAATCAGTCATTAAGTCATATAAGTCCTTTTTCACTGCCTCAAGGTCCAATTTTTTGAATTCTTCAGCATAATTGAATGTTTCACCCATAGGATTTCTTTTTACCGGATTCTGATGAAGCATTTTAAGATTAAGTTGATTGGGCCACCAGTCCCGATTCGTTGTGCCACCGCCGGCAGTCTTATGCCTAGCCGTTCCTGTTACCGGGCATTTGCCTTCTCCACTCATAAATATTCCCCCTTAAGTTTATTTTTATTTGAAAGGCACCTGGGACAGGTACCCTTAAAATAAACGTCTTTGCTTGCTATATGGAACTCCTTTAAATCATCAGATGTAAAATCATCAATATTGACATTAAAATTATAGATCGTTTCACAAGTGATACATTTGAAATGACCATGGCTTTCAGTGATAATATCATATCTAGCTTCTTGGTCTTCGCCAACAACTGTCTTTATTAAACCCGCTTCAAGAAATAAATTTAATATGTTATATACAGTAGATTTTGATAAAGTGGGAAGTTTACTTTTCAGATCATTGAATATTTGCTCTACCGTGGGGTGGCATTGATTTTTTACTAGATAATCTAAAACCATCATTCTTTGATGTGAGGGGCGAACATTTTTGTTTATCAATTCATTTGATAGATTTTTAAATAAAGTATTCATGGTTAAACCACATTAAGTAAGCTTTTACACGCTAAAACTGTTAAGCAATTCTTATTGAACAAAAATTCCATTTGCCTTTTGGCAAAAACACCTTAAAATGAACTGAGCAAAGATTAGATAAAGAAGTTAAGCCTAAGCCTGAAACTCTATTTATCAGCTTTTTGATATTGTAGGCTGCAACTTTAAAGCCAAACCAGAATTTTGAGCGCACTAATCCCCTAACAGGCATATAATCTACCTGGTATTTTCTTCTAAATACAGAAGGGATACCCTCGACTCCTGCTCTTTGGCTTACAAGCTTATTGTATTCAGCGTCATCCATTTTTGCACGTTGTAAATCAGTATTGTATCTCTTAGCACTAAATCTAACTACATTATCTTTTTTCTGCTCTTTCATAGGACACTTGTCCTTATGTGGACAGT
Source organism: Desulfitibacter alkalitolerans DSM 16504 (assembly GCF_000620305.1). Lineage (NCBI taxonomy): Bacteria > Bacillati > Bacillota > Clostridia > Neomoorellales > Desulfitibacteraceae > Desulfitibacter > Desulfitibacter alkalitolerans. Next base: position 97,153 of record NZ_KK211106.1, read on the forward strand.
CTTGACATTGCTCTTTACTAAATTTTGCTGTATATGATTTGCCTTTTTCATCATAATAAGCTTCAATTGGTTCCTGATTGTTAGGGCATCTATTTACTACATTTTTATCTTCATCAATGCTAAAGCTGCTGTAACTTAGTTTGTCTGTTGCTGGTTTTCTACCAACTAGCTCGCCTGGGATTAGCTCAATGCCTTTAGATGCTGCGTTTTCTGCTTTTTCTTGTTTATAATAGGCGCCATCTACTATCAATTGTATTTTTTCTGAACTTGTTTCTTCTAGCTTAGAAATGGTATCATCTGCAAACTTAGAGTCACTATAGGTATTTGGTTTTAGGTCGTATGAGGTTATTATACTGTTTTTTTCGTTAAAGCTCTCTGCTACATTTGCCACATATCCTGTGTTTTTCCCATATTTTTTGCGGTATGTGGCGTCTGGGTCTGTTGGATTTTGTAGGCTGTCTGGTGCTATTTCTTTTCCTGCTTTGGGAATAGATTTTCCTGTTTCATCTTGGGTTAATTGTTCTTTAAGCATCCTGGTGAGTAATTGATATTCTTCTGTTTGTGTAACAGTTTCACCAATGTGTGAGCCAGCTTGATGTAATCCTTGGGCTTGTTTTAAAAGAAATTCTAGCTTGCTTTCTGACTCAATATCTCTTGTTCGATAAATTGTTTCGTTCTTATGACCGCTTTCTAGGTAAGCTTTATATTCTTCTGCAATAGCATCACCAGCTACTTTGTTTAAGAGCTTTACAAATCTGGCATTTACTGAATAAACTAGTTCTATGCGGCTTAGCTTTTTACAGGATGAGCTAACCATAAATGAGTCCATTCGTACTTTTTTGTTATCTATTTCAAGATATTTAGCTATAATTTCAGCCTGTTCTTCTACTTCCTGCTTTATTAAGTCAATGCCGGTTTCCTTTTCGTAGTTATATAATCTAGTCCTAAAGTTAGTTAAGGTGTTAATTGAAACAGGCTGTTGTTCAAAGCTAGTGGTTCTTAATGCATATTGAAATCTGGTGTCAAAATGTAGTGAGCCTATTAGGTCCTCATCGGTTAGTCCAAATATCTCTTTTAGGATCAATAATCCTATAATGATATTTACTGGTGTGTTTGGTCTGGTAGCATGGTTATCGCTGTATAATACAGCAAACCGTTCTTCTTTTATGTTAGGAAATATATATTCTTGGAATGTATGGGCCCAGCTTTTTAGTAATATTTTCTTAAGGTATTGGGGCATTGTATTTATTGGGTCCATCATTGTAATCTGTTGTGAATTATTCCTGCAAAACATGTATTCCTCACTCCTCCAAGGGTTCTGATATTTATATTATATCAGATTTACCCTTTTCTGTAAGGGATTTCATGCTTTTTGTGGGACAATCATTCATATATTTAAACCAACTTTCATAAAAGAATGAATCAAAAGTAATAATAATTATTATTACTATATAAATTGTAACGAAAGAATTTCTACTTGTCAATATAAGTTATTATAGCAAACATATAAAAACTGGATAAAACTGGCGTTCTGCTAGCAGCACCGTTGCAAGCCAAAGCTTGTTTTATATATAACTTAAATGGCTATAATAACCTTATAATAATAAAGATGGGGTGTTTACAATGAAAGACAGGATTGCCATGGGTTTTATAGCAGGTATCATAGCAGGAGTTTTCATGAATTTAATAGACTATATTGGTGTTTATGTTGTAGGTTTTGATGATGTACTTCTCCTCGAATGGGCAGCTGTATTAATGTATGGAAGGCCTCAAGAAAACATGCTGGAGGCATCACTAGCACAGGCTGGACAGCTTGTATTTTCTGGTTTCTTGGGAATATTTTTTGCATATATTATGTTAAAGATTACAAGTGGAAACTACTTATTCAAGGGCTGGTTGTATGGAATATTGACATGGTTTTTTATATATGCACTTACCATAGTATTCCAGGTGCCTTTTTTAACTAGACATCCTTTTGAAGCTGTTGTAGTCCACATCATTGCCTCCTCTGTATACGGATTAGTTCTAGCTGAAGCACTAAAAAGGCTTGACCAGGGGGTAGGTTTGATAAACTGAAAAAAGTTATATTTGCTTAGCTACTAAAAATTTAAGCAGCTCTGTATTTATTTTGTTTTTAGTAGGCCATGGAATTACCAAGTTCCTATGGATTTTAATATTGACCTTTTATTTATAACTGTTATATTATATATATAACAGTTATATCTTTTATAACAAGCATTAAGGAGGCTAATGATGATTATAAAAATAGATCTGCAGTCGGAAATTCCAATCTACACCCAGCTTCAAAACAGCATTATTGAAGGGATTGTCACAGGTGAACTAAAACCTGGTGAAGCGCTCCCATCTGTGCGCAATATGGCCTCAGATATTGGAATAAACATGCATACAGTTAACAAGGCTTATAATTTGCTTAGACAGGAGGGGTTTATCCAGAGCCATAGGCAAAAGGGTGTTGTGATAAATCCAGATGGCATGCCCCAGGTGACTGAAGAATATCTGGAAAAGCTCAAGCAAGTACTTGGACCCATAATTGCTGAAGCCTTATGCAGGGGAATGGAAGCCGAAGACTTTAATACATTATGCAGTGGAATTTATAGTAATTTACAGGAGAAAAGGAGGCAGGTTTAAATGGACTTTATATTCTTACTGGTCACGTATAGCATCTATCTTATTTTAGGCATTCTTATGGGCTTTATGCCGTATCTTACAAGAAAAACGGAAAGCTTTGGTGTGACCATACCTGAGGATACTTATTATTGTCAGGAATTAAGAAATATGCGAAAAAAGTACTCACTACAAGCTGCTCTGATATATGTGCCATTGACAATATGTTCAATAATACTGTCATTTAATGCAGCAGAGGAACGAGCATCACTTATTTATGGAATAGGCCTTGTACTTTTAATTGGACTTCTTTTTGCTTTATATTTAAAATACCATTTTCAAATGAAAAAATTTAAGTCCCAAAAAAAGTGGGGTGAAGAAAAACCAAAGGCCATTATCATAGATACAGGCTTCCGAAATAAAAAACTAACCTATTCCAATGCCTGGTTTATAATCCCCACAATAATAATGATGGCTACACTTGCAGTAACCCTTGTTTATTTTGATAGAATCCCTGAAAGGATACCTCTGCAATATAATTTTTCCGGTGAGGTAACCAGATGGGCTGAAAAATCACCAAGATCAGTGTTTTGGATTCCTGTTCAGCAGCTTATGATGATAGGCTTATTTGCATTTATAAACTATACAATATCCAGGGCAAAGCAACAAATAGACCCAAGTAATCCCGAAAAGTCTCTTGTGCAAAATCAAATCTTTAGACTCAGATGGTCGGCATATATTATTGCCACAGGAACATTTATGGTGTTAATTTTTACAGTAGTTCAGCTATCCTTTATATTTAACATAAGTCCCCAAATAGTATGGTCTGTACCCATGGTTATAACTGCCTTACTTGTCATAGGGGCAGCTGCAATAAGCATAACCACTGGGCAGGGCGGAAGCCGAGTGGTTGTAGGCGATGGGACAAAAAGAGAAGAAATTGACAGAGATGATGACAAATATTGGAAGTTAGGACAGTTTTACTTTAACCCCAATGATCCTACCATCTTTCTGGAAAAACGTTTTGGCATAGGTTGGACTATAAATTTTGCTAGTATAAAGGCATGGTTGATACTTTTAGGAGTAATTGGCTTGATAATTGGTATCCAGTTTCTATTTAGAGTATAAGTAAAAACAGGCCTGGCTGGCTTATTGCCCTAACATTAATAAACCTTCTGCTGATTAGTTATGATAAATACATTTCTAAAGAGCCGATTATAAAGTGATTAATAAGCTATGGAATATTTCACTGGCACATTTAACCTAGAGATTTAAAGAGTCTGTCTATTTATTTTTCCCCTTTGATAAAGTACAATAAATACTTGGAGGAAATAATTATAGGGGGATAACATGAAACTACTTAAATCTAGAAAAATTGTAGCCCTTGCACTAGTAACAGCCATTGTTCTAATTTTACTGCATATAAATGCTGGAAGCTATAAAATGCCAGAGGGCTATGCTTTTGCAAAAGAAGTGTGGCAGCAAAAGGGCGTGGACGATCCTTTTGGCAGAGAAGTGGACGGATCCAATGCTAACCCTTATGACGTGATTGTCTGGGGCAGTGATCCTGAAGGCATTGCGGCAGCCCTTTCTGCAGCCAGAAATGGTCTGCATACCCTGCTCATTGACCATAGAGATAGGGTTGGAGGATTGTTTATTGTTGGTGAGCTTAACTTTATTGACATGAATTATGATGATAACAAGAATCTTGTTACTAAAGGCATCTTTGAAGAGTTTTATAAAAAGGTTGGAGGAATGGTTTTTGATATTGACAAGGGGCAAAGGGTCTTTGAGGAAATGCTGGCTGCCGAAGAATTGCTAACTGTTAAGCTCAATTACCAGCTAATCCATCCGCAAATAGATGAGCTGCAAACAAGTGTCACATCTATCAAAGTCAGAGATTCAGCAGGCAATGAAAGAGATTTTTACGGTAAAATATTTATTGATGCTTCCCAGGACGCAGACCTGGCGTATATGGCTGGTGTTCCCTTTACAATGGGCTTTGAAGATATTGGGCTTCCAGGAAAATTCCAGGCATCTACTCTGGTATTTCGAATTGTGGGAGTTAACTGGTATCGTGTAATGTGGGAGACCCTTCTGGTGGATAGAAGGTCAAGTTCAAAGGCTACCTTTAAAGCTGCCTGGGGTTATGATGACCATATTAGAAAGTATCAGCCTGAAAGTGATAGAATTAGCTTTAGAGGCTTTAATATGGCAAGGCAAAAAGATGGGCAGGTGCTAATTAATGGTCTTTTAATATATGGAGTTGACGCAGCTAACCCTCAATCAAGAGCTGATGCAAAAGAACTTGCAAAAAGTGAGGCTTACAGGTTTATAGAGTATGCCCGAAAAAACCTGCCGGGATTTGAAAAAGCCAGCATATCAGGTTTTGCAGATGAACTTTATGTTAGACAAACGAGACATATGAAGGGTTTGTACCGAATGACCATTGATGATGTCCTTGAAAACCGTGACCATTGGGATAGAATTGGTTATGGAGGGTATCCAGTAGACATCCAGGCTGTAGACAAGCATTTTCCTGGCATTGTAATTGGGGAACCCTCTAAATATGCACTGCCTTTTAGGACAATGGTTCCGCTAGATGTTAATAACCTTTTGGTGGTGGGCCGTTCTGCTAGCTATGATTCATTGGCCCATGGAAGTGCCAGGATTGTAGGTGTTGGAATGGCAGGAGCACAAGCAGCGGGTGCTGCTTCGGCCTATTCTCTGGCTACAAAAAGAAGCTTTCAGGAGATAGCAGCATCTCAAGAAGATTTAGAGTTCATTAGAGGTGTACTGGCCGATCAAGGTGCACTTGTAAAGCCATGGGAAAGCAAACCCCCTAAAGTGGCTGGGCATGAGCATTATCCTGCAATGCAGGAGTTAAGACGCTTGGGGGTTATAGTAGGCGGCTACAACAACAATTATATGCTGGACGACCCCCTATCTATTCAGGCCTTTTTAAACCTTCTTTTTAATGGAGCACTTAGAACACTTAATCTTGCAGGCCACGGGGACCTTGCTGATAAAATGTACTTCGTTATATCACAGGAACAGGGAGATGTAAATTCAGATAATATTAAAAGTGTTTTTGAGAACTTTAAGAGGTTTAATCCCCATTTAAATAGCCTCTATACAGAAGCTGATTATAATAGCTTTATTAATAACCTTCCTAAGGATGATGAAGAAAACAGTCAAATATCCAGGGGAGAACTGTATAAATATATTGCAGATTATCTTGCCATGCTTAAATGATTTTTTAAAAGTTTCCATGGGCAACCCCCTGAGCGTTCCCTAATAAAAAGGCCGTCATATGTGACGGCCTTCTGCTGAATTATATTAAATTGAAAGCAGGGCGTATATAACACCTAGTAATCCTATACCTGCTAATATGAATACAGGAAGCTTTGGCATATATCCATCCTTTTCCATTGCTTTGCCAAACATGAAGAATACGAATGGGTGAACCAAAAATGGCATGGCAAAGATAAAGGGAATCAAGCTAGCTTCTTCAGTTCCAAACATTCCACCCTGGGTTGCAGCAAATAAACCGAAGTGAGATAGGGCAGATGACTTAGCCATACCTGCGTAGCCAATTGGCATACCAAAAACACTTAATAGGACAAAACCACCAAACATTGCGGTAAGCTGCCATCCAAGCGAAAACTGCATTAAGCCTTTAACCTCTTTACTGTCTTTTCCATCAGCAGTTCTAAGAGTTTTTACAGATAATGCTGTTATTATAACACCGGCTACGAATATGGCTGCTGCAGGAGCCAGCATCAATTCTCCCTTACCAGCGCTAAGGGCTAATACTGAAAACACAAAGATGTGGGCGGCAAAGGGTACGTTAATCATAATGGGAGCCCTGTTGGCTGCTATTTTACCAAGGTCTCCTGCAGTACATGCACCTGTTAGACCAGAGTGGGATAAGGCTCCAGCCATACCAGGCGCCAGGTTGCGTGCATGAGATGTATTTGCAAGGAGCATAAGCACAGCAATACCACCAAACATCCATAAAAGCTGTCCAAAGAAACCATAAGCCAATACTGCATTCATTCCTGTTATTGCAAAGGCATCGGCAATCCTGGAACCGCCAATCATGAAGTTTCCTGCCAGCACTACTGGTATACCAGCAAATAATAATGCCCTTACAGTTGGACCAAAACACCACTTATACAGCACAGCTCCCAGACCAGCTGAAATCAGCATTGCAAAGAATATTTGAGGTAATGCAATAATAGGTCTAATCCAGGCAGCAATATAGAAGGAGATTATCAAAACAATACCAATGGTTAAGATTTCTAGAAGGCCTTTTCTGATATAAAGTCTCTTATCTTTAATTGTAGCCTTGTAGTCAATTAGAATTACAGAACCAACCAGGCCTATATAAGCTAACAGAGGATAGTATCTGCTCAAATCACCAGCATTAATACCCACAATTAACCTATATGCAGCTTCTATACCCAGCAACAGGAAAAATGCACGAATAATGAAAACAAGCTGTGTCCTGTTTGTACCTAAAACAGTTTCCTCCTGTGACGGAACTACCATGCTATCAGGTTCCAGCTCTATTCCACCAAATATTTTTCTTAACTCCTGTCCACCAACAAAAAAGGATACTGTTAGTGCAATAATTGTGGTTCTACTAATAAGATCAATAATTTGAAATTCAGGCAATCCTGGTGTAGAAACACCACTGGCAACTAATACATAACCCATGGCTAGTCCAAAAATAACGATAATTAAGATTGGTGAATACCTGGTACCTGCAACAACAGTTCTTGAAATAAGCACCATGGGAATTAATAAGAAAAGTGATAACCAAAACTGATTTAAAATTTGTAATTTAGCAAGTTGTATTAGAATGTCTTCCATTTTTATCCTCCCTCATACTTTTACATTGGAACTTAAAATTTATTAACCTTTCCTATCATAACAGGATTACCATATCACCTCCATTGCTAATTTCTACAAAAAAGAACAAAAATATTTCAAATCACAATAAAAGCTATTGTTTTTATTCAATAATAAGCTTGTGATTATTATAACATTCGCTTTACTTATAGACCATATGAAAATTTTTAATAAGTAATAGTTGTAAAATTCACATTAATTAATAGAAGAAAAAACTAAATCTGGGGACTTAAACCTGACATTAATAGTATTCATGGCAGGAATGTCCCCAAAATAATTGTTAGGTGAATCTTTACAAAGATTATTAGGTTTTTAGATTAATACAGCCACAATTATGCCGGCAATCATTAATACTGCCTGTAAGGGAAAGAGCAGTTTATAGCTTTCCAGGTAATCTGCTTTAAAATACTCATTGGAGACTATCAAACACAAATGGATTGGGGATACAACATATCCAAACATCATTCCAGTGAGTATCAATGAAAGGTATGCCACATTTTCCCCTATTAAAGGTAAAAAGATGGGATAGAGGATTGCCGAGCCTACAATGGGATGTCCGGCAGCAAAGCCAATTATAACCGAGCTTAGTATTAATATTAAAAGTAAGGGCATATTTGAATTGGTGATTATCTGGGCCAGTATGGGAATTGCTCCAGAATCCTTTACAAATGCCCCAAACAGCATGATAGCATATACTGAGAAGCCGAGCCTCCAGTTTATACCCTGGGAGAGCATGATCTTAATATCTGAAGTTTTTAGTATCTTATCCTCTTTGTAATCAAGGAGTATGGTAAGGGCAATGGCTATGACCAGGGCAATTATAAAGTTAACTTCAAGTATTATGGTAAGCACAATGGCCACTATTAAAGGAAGTCCGGTAAAGAGGACACTTTTTAAGGATGCTGCAAAGGAATTATTTATATGTGCTTCTCCCTGGTTGGTTGAAACACTGGATTCATGGGATTCATGAGGCCAAAAACGGTTTATAACTATAAGAGATATTACCAGTGTAATTATCACCGGGATAAGGTGGAATTTCATAAGAGGCAGGAAGCCCAATGTACTTAGGTCTGCTGCTATTATTAACAAGGGTGCCAGAGGATTGAAAAATACAGACAAATGCCTGTAGAAGGTATTTGCTGCTGACTTGTAACCAGCACTCATCTTAACCTTTTCTCCAAGCTGATCAATGAAAGGTGCTGACATTACTGCACCTCCAGGAACAGCAAGAAGTCCTACTAAAGCAGGAATTAATGCAATAAGCAGGTGAATGCTCTTAACCAGGTCGATTAATGACTTTAACAGCTTATTGAGCAACAAGGTTTTATACATAACTGAACTAAATAATGTGATTAACAAAACTACTATCATCAGGGAAATTGTATCCAGGTTAAAGGTTACTTTCATAAAAATAGATAGTATTAAATTAATGGGCATTGCCGAAAAGATTATAATAAATACAACTCCTAATAATAATGCATAAATAACCTCATGCCATTTAGAAGTAACTAGTACAATAGCTACTAAAGCTATAAACAAACCTAACAATTCCAAACCAAGGACCCCTTTCTCAACGTCTTATCATCATAACTGTATTATTATAACATATTAAAAAGGAGCCGCGGCCCCTTTTTTGATTTTTAAAATCACTTCATAATATATATTCTCTATATGGACTTCTCTACAAAATAAATATTTCCTCGCTTGTACTAACCTCCAACTAATAGTGGGGAAGTAATTATTATTTCTGTATATTTCTTGCCTCCAATTGGAGGTGATTTTGTTTTAAACTCGGAATAGTTTTTAGGAAGTGGCATTCGTTTGCCGTCAACAAGTATCCAAAAAATTGGTTTAAAATTATAATCCTTATCAAATATTTTATTCGATAGTGCTGTGCCATACTTGTTTATCAGGGTAGTTAATAACTGGGAAAGGTCAAAGCTGGAATTAGGCTCTATTGTAATCTCCTCTTCAAGCCTTCCCGCTGCAACTGCATAAATGGAATAATACCTTATCTTGATTGTAAAGAATTCCTTTTTCATTTTAATTCCTTTCATTTTCTATTCCTAATCTTTTAAGGGTTTCTAGAGTTGGGTATCCAGTTTCCATGCTCCAACCGCGGCGTTGGTAATACTCATCAAGCATTTTATTATAATCCTCTGCAGATAGTCTTTCACCCTTGTTTGGCCCATTGGCAATGGGTTCCTCCATGAGCCTTCTTGGCGGAAGGTCGTGTTGTCTGTTAATGCCCCTGGTACGGATACCAATTAGCCTTTCTAAATTCCATATGCGTTCCCCAATTAGCTCCAATTCTTCAATGGTCATATCCAACCCTGTACCAGCTGCTAGCAGGTCCCTGAAATGCTTGGGCTTAAGGGGTTTAAGTGCTATTCCCTCCAGCTTGCACAGCCCTAATGAATCTACTATACAGTGCCAATTTTCATGCCAGATCATCATTTTAGCTTTGGATGAGTATTCCTTCCAGTATTCTGGAGTTATTTCTATTCCCAACTCTTCCTTAATATCATCCTTATAGATTTCAGGTGCTACTTCATACAGGGGCAGGCCTTTTAAATGATCTCCACCCCTGGGTGAAACTGCAAAGGACAAGGCCATGCCCTTGGTTCCTCTAACATCAACTGCAGGGTAATCCATGCCCTTGCTGTGAATCACAAAATCCAGGCCGCCAATTTTTGTGGCTGCATGGTAGCTGCCCTCTGCAAGCAGGTCGCCAATACCCCTGCGGTGGGCAATAAGATCAATGACTTTGTTTATCATCTGGTGATTACCCCAGTTAAGACTTTCGCCATCAAGGTCAGATGTTTTGATAATGCCCTTCTCAAAACATTCCATTGCCCAGGCTATAACATTACCTGTAGAGATAGTATCTAACCCCAGCTGGTTGCACAAGGTATTGGCCTTTAGTACTGATGGCAGGTTAGAGTTGCCGCATTTTGAGGCTAGCGCTGAGATGCTTTCATATTCAGGTCCTTCGCCCACGGTGCCTGCATATTCGCCTTCAGTTACTTTATAAAATCTGCTGCAGCTGACTGCACAGTTAAAGCAGCCCTTATGTTTAGTTGCGTATTTCTGGAGAAGGATTTCTCCGCGAAGGCTTTCGGCCTCTTCAAAAGCTGATAGCTGAAAGTTTTTTGTTGGAAGAAAGCCCAGCATCTGGGCTAGACCAGTAATTGCAGTTGTTCCAAGGGTTGAAGAAACCTCATACATTGGATCATTTAGGATGTCTTCCTCGCATTTATGTACAGTTTTCAGAAACTTATCAGGGTCCTTAACTGTAATACCCCTTGTACCTTTTACTGCTATTGCCTTCAGGTTTTTTGAACCCATGACTGCACCCATGCCGGTCCTGGCTGCTGCCCTGCACAGGTTATTGATTATTGCTGCAAATTTTACCAGGTTCTCTCCTGCAGGCCCTATAGAGGCAACCTGTGCTGTATCCTGGCCCAACTGCAGTTTAATTTCCCTTTCAGTCTCCCAGGTTGTTTTGCCCCAAAGTAGTGCTGCAGATTTGATCTTAACCGTATCATCATTTATCCAGATGTAAACAGGTTCTGGGGCCTTACCGGTTATTACAAGATGATCATAGCCTGCATATTTCAATTCTGGCCCAAAGTGCCCTCCTGAATTGGAGTCACCAAATATTCCAGTTAAGGGAGAAAGGGCTGTAACTGTATACCTTCCTGAACATGGAGCTAATGTACCGCCTAGAGGGCCTACCCCAATAATTAGTGGATTATCTGGACCAAGAGGATCAGTAGCTGCATCTGTTAAATCGTAAAGAAGCTTGGCGTTTACGCCAGATTGCCCCAGGTAGGATCTTTTTAGTTCTTCGGGAAGCTTTTCATGCCTGATTTCTCCTGAAGTGAGATTAATCCATAGGATTTTACCGGCATATCCATATTGAAGTTTATTCATTTAGATCACTTCTCCTTCTAAAGTTATAGCTCCAAATAAGCAGGTTGTCACACACAGGGGAACATTATTCCCCTTTTCTTTAGGATGTGCTTTTCCACAGAAATCCTGGTAGCATGTTTGGTTGATTACCGGGTAGTCCCTGCCCTCTTCTTCAGATTTAAAGATTTTAATTCCCGCAAGGCGTGGATTAGTCATTCCTGAAGTGGTCCAAGAACAAGCTGCCTCACATCTTCTACACCCCCTGCATTTTTGTTCATTAATTTTAAACACCATCTTGTTCAATTAAACTACCTCCCATCTTTTTATAATAAAATAAAAAAGTCCTCAACTATATCAATAATAGTTGAGGACTTTGCCATCACCCTGCATACTTCTTGGATTACAGGCAGGTCTCCTGGCTTCTGGATCATCTTTGCTTATCCCTTCCCAATGCATAATGCAGAGGTGGTTGTGATAAGGTTATCCCCAGTTACAGTGGCGGGACCGCTCAGGATTTAAACCTGATTCTCTATTCTCCCTATATGGGCACCTGTTATCTGCGAGTATTTTTTAATTGTACTTCCCTAAATTTTGCTTTTTGCTTAACTTTACTTGGCATCCCTATTAGGCATCCATCAATATCCATCATATTTATCATAAAATATTATTCGACATCCACCATATAATTCCTGCTTTTAGAAGAAATATCTTATACATCATTAAAATAAGAAATGAACAAATTATTAATAAAGTTTACAAAGAGGGGAGCAGGCTATGATATCTTCTAGGGAAACACTATCACCAGAAGCCCAATTAGCTGAATGGGTGGAAATGAACAAAAAAATAACTTCACAGGGTAAGCTGGCTACTTATATACCAGCATTAGCAAGGGCAAACCCCCATGATCTGGGGGCAGCCGTAGTAGGTATAAACGGACTAGAACTGACATCCGGCCAGTGGCATGTTCCCTTCACCTTACAAAGCATTTCAAAAATACTAAGTTTACTAGTGCTCCTTATGGAGCAGAGCTTTAAGTATATATTATCAAAAGTTGACATGGAGCCTACCGGTGACCCCTTTAATTCTATTGCCAGACTGGAAACAGTTAAGCCTGGCAGGCCCTTCAACCCCTTTATTAATGCAGGTGCCATTACAGTTTGTTCTTTAATTAAGGGTAAAAATGTGGATGAAAGGCTGAATAAAATACTAGACCTGATCTATAGATGTACAGGCAGGTGGCCAGACCTTAACCATGAAGTATTATTATCAGAATGGGAGACTGCTGACCGTAACAGATCTTTAGCCTATTTTCTAAAGGACATGGGTTTTCTTGGAAATGATCTGGAGCAGACCCTGGAATTGTATTTCAAGCAGTGCTCCATAGAAATAAACAGCCTGGAGCTGGCATGGATAGGGGCGGTCCTTGCTAATAGCGGCCGTCACCCTGTTAAAAACACACAAATAGTACCTGGTGAAGCTGCCAGGATAGTTAAATCATTAATGTTTACATGTGGAATGTATGATGCATCGGGGAAATTTGCAGTTTCTGCAGGCATACCCTCAAAAAGTGGTGTGAGTGGAGGAATACTGTCAGTATACTCCTCAAATAAAGCCAGCCTGTTTAAAGAAGGATGCGGCATAGGCATTTATGGGCCGGCACTTGACGAATACGGAAACAGCATTGCAGGAATTCAGCTTCTTAAAATGATTTCTAAAGCATGGGAAATGCATGCTTTTTAAGGCAGAACACCTTAACTAACTATAAGTTGGTTAAGGTGCTGCCGCAAAAACTATACTATTATTTCACTTCTGTTTTTGGTCTTACAAGTAGGGAAATGGCCCATATACCTGCAACGCCAACCAGGGTATAAATAATTCTGCTTAAAACAGCGCCCTGGCCGCCAAAAATTGTGGCTACAAGATCAAGACCTAATACACCAACCAGCAACCAATTTAGGGCACCAATTATAACTAAAATAAGGGCTATCCTGTCTAATGACATATTATTGATTTCCTCCTTTCATGTGTTGACCTGTAATAGATAACAGGTTACAATCATAATATCTCCTAAAATATAGAAAAGTATTCACTAAATTAACCCAAAAAGTTTGACAGAACAAAGGTTTTATGCATAAAATGTAGTTGACTTAAAAGAATAAGAGAATGTGGTCAGATTTATTTTATATAAATTGGGCTTTATGCAGCAGGTATACCTGCGGGACCTTTCCTGCGGGTATTTTATTTGTTTGCTCTTGCAATTGGTGAAGGAAGGGGGGCATTGTGTGGAAACGTCTCATCCAAGTGGAACTGATAAAGATAATTTTGATAAAAATAAATATGGAGAAAGGGTTTGCCTTCATATTTTAATTCTCAATATTTTTCTATCTGTTATTAAGTTCATGGCAGGGGTACTGGGGAATAGTGTGGCTTTAATAGCAGATGCCTTCCATTCCTTGACGGATGTTTTCACTACAGCGTGTGTTATTATATGCTTGCGTATTTCCAAGCAGCCACCTGACAAGGAACACCCTTATGGACATGGGAAAATAGAATCTATAGCTGCAAAAATCATCTCCCTTGTATTAATTGGTGTGGGTTTGTTGATGCTGGTTGCTTCCGTTAGAAAGATATTAATTGGTAGTTTATTAATACCCACAGAAATTACAATCTGGGTTGCTGTCTTGTCTATCCTGGTCAAGGAATTTTCATATAGATATACCTTAATGGCCGCTAATAAAATACAAAGCACTGTTCTAGCTGCTGATGCCTGGCATCATAGGACTGATGCCTTGAGCTCAGTAGCAGCATTATTTGGTATAATAGGAGCGCGTTTTGGCTATCCCGTTTTAGACCCTGTTATGGCAGGGCTTGTCTCCCTGTTTATTGTCTGGGCAGGGTATAAACTGTTAAGAGAATCAATAGAAGAACTTATGGATACATTACCTGACAAGGATATTCCAAAACGTATTAAGGAACTATGTAATGAAGTGCCTGGTGTTAAAGGGGTCAGAAATATCAAGGTTAGAAAATATGGAGTCTTTTTAATAGTTGACTGTGTCATAGTGGTCAATCCCTTGATAACAGTAGACGAAGGACATCAGCTTGCTATTCTTTCAAAAAAAAGAATAATTGAAGACAATGACAATATCAAGGAAGTATTTATCCATGTTAGTCCCAATGAGAACCAGCCCCATGAAGAGAATGAAAATATGCTAAATAAGTAATTGTGAGGTAAAAATGCCATGGAGTTAATAATAATTGCCCTGCTAGCTGTTCTTATACTGCTCCTTATCTATTTTATTGTAAAAAAGGGAAATGAAAATACCAGAACCCTGGACCTGATTGTTAGAAATCACCTGGAAGGCTTTCGCCATGAAATTGAAGAATCAATGCTTTCTTCAAAAAAAGAAATGACTGATGCACGTGCAGATTTAAATAGACAAGCTGCAGATACCTTGAAATTTTTAGTTCAAATGCAGTCTACCATGGAGAGGGTTATTTCCCAGCAGGAGGAGGCCAACAGGCTTGGACAGTCCTTAAAGGATGTCCTGACAATGCCAAAGCTAAGGGGAAATTATGGAGAGGTCATACTTGAGGATTTGCTGGAAAAAATGCTTCCAATGGGCATGTGGCAGCGGCAGTATACAATATCCCCTGGATGTGTGGTAGACGCCATGATCAAATATAAAGACATGCTGGTACCGATAGACGCCAAATTTCCCAGGGATAACTATCTAAAATACCTTGAAAGTGAGGCAAAGCAGGACAAGGAGTATTATTGGAAATTATTTGAGAGAGATTTGCTCAATCAAATAAAAGAAACAGCCAGATATATTCAAACTGAGCATGGGACAGGGGATTTTGCCTTGATGTTTATTCCATCAGAAGCCATATACTATGAAACCATAGCAGACAAGAATTTCTATGGGCAGCCTTCCAGGATTTCTGAAGCTTTAGAAAAACATAAGGTTATTGCCGTAAGTCCAAGAAATTTTTATGCTTTTTTGCAAATTGTTTTAACCAGCATGAGAAACCTGGAAGTTTTAAATCATGCCAGGGAAGTGCAGAATAAGCTGGCTAGATTACAAAAGAAATATGCACATTTTTATAACAATTATGAGAAAATAGGCTACGAATTAAACAAGGCCTTTGAGGCCTATAAAACAGGAGACAGACATATCAGCATCTATAAAAGGGAGCTGGATGAGATAATATCCATTGGGCACATGGAAAGCGAGAGCAAAAATAATACTATTGAAGGAGAGAAGATATGAGGTTAGCTATTTTTGATTTTGATGGTACACTATTTCCCTTTGAAACCTTTCCCTTTCTTTATTCCCAGTGGAAAAAGCAAAAGCAATCTAAAATTAGATATTACAAGGGATTTGCCTCATTCATGCCAATCTACCTATTATATAAAGCAAAGTTGGTTTCATCAGAAAAAATGAGAAGAAAGGCAGTCTTTGAATTAGCCAGTCTTTTTAATGGAATGGACATGAAACAGATAGAAACATTTTTTGACGAGGCCTATAAGGACATGAAAGACCGTATAGACACTAATATGGTAAAGGAAATTAAAAAGTGTCAGGATGAGGGATTTCACCTTGTCCTGGTGTCAGGAGCACTAAAGCCCATACTGGACAGGGTGGCCCACGAGTATAAATTTAATGAGGTCATTGGGACAGAACTCACCATGAAGGGAAATAGAGCCTATTTCCATAAAAATTTCAAGTACATACAGGGAGAAGAAAAAGCTATTGCAGTAGTAAAAAAATACAAGCATCATGAAATTGACTGGAGGCACTGCAGGGCCTATGCAGACAGTTTCTCAGATCTAGCAATCATGGAATTAGTGGGTGAACCTGTTGCAGTTAGACCAGACAAGGACCTGCTGGATGTGGCCAGGGATAGAAAATGGAAGATAATTGACAGTCCTTCAATATGAGGGGCTTTGTTTTATATAGATTTTCTCCATGAAATTTTGGATTGGAATTAGTAATATTTTCTTTCTAATAGGAGAATTATAAATATAGATAGCCTTCATGGAGGAATAAATATTGTATATTACAAAATCCAAGATTTCCATAATAGGAACGGGGATGGTGGGCTCTTCCATAGCCTATGCCTTGATGATAAGTGGATTAACCTCCCGGCTTGTTCTTGTGGATATAGACGAAAAAAGGGCACAAGGGGAGGCCATGGATTTAAGTCATAGCGCTTCCTTTATCAAGCCAATCAAGATAACTGCAGGAGACTATGCAGATTGCAAGGGATCACAAATTGTCATAATTGCCGCCGGAGCTAATCAAAAACCTGGTGAAACCCGCCTTGAACTCACTAACAGAAATGTTGAAGTTTTAAATAGTATTATTAAGCCTTTATCCAAGCACTGCCCTGACAGTATTGTTCTCCTTGTCTCCAATCCTGTAGACATTTTGACCTATGTTACCCATAAATCAGGTTACTTTAAAAATGGAAGGGTTATTGGCTCAGGCACTGTTCTGGATACATCCCGGTTTAGATATTTAATTGGGCAGCATTGTCAGGTTGATCCCAGAAGTGTTCATGCATATGTTCTAGGAGAGCATGGTGATTCAGAGGTTTTAACATGGTCATCGGCAAGTATTGGGGGTATGAAGCTTTTAGATTTTTGCAGATTAGCCCCTGGAGCTAATGAAAACTGGAAAAAGGACATTGATTATAAAGTGCGCAAGGCTGCTTATGAAATAATAACAAGAAAGGGCTCCACCTATTATGCAATTGGCATGGCGACCAAGCGTATTGTAGAAGCAATTCTTAGAAATGAAAAATCTGTGCTGACAGTATCTGCAATGATAAATAATGCCTATGGGATAAGTGACGTATGCTTGAGCCTGCCAACAATAGTAGGCAGCAGGGGTATTATAAGAACCTTTGAACCAAAGCTGAGCACAGAAGAAATAACTGAATTACAAAGATCTGCAGATACTCTTAAAAAATACTTAAAAAACCTATAATTAAAAGCAGGATAATTAATGTTAAGAGCGAATAAGTCACTATAATGAACCTACTGTTCAGTGGGCGAACATATTTAAAATAATAATATTAATTTTTAGGAGGTACATAAAACCATGGCTGAAAGAAAGAAAATTACAATCCACACCTTAAGAGAAATGATGGAAAAGGGCGAACAAATAACAATGCTTACATGCTATGATTATCCAATGGCATTGATACAGGAAAGGGTTGGTATCGAGATTATACTTGTTGGTGACTCACTGGGTATGACTGTTTATGGATATGATGGAACCCTGCCAGTAACCATTGACATGTCAATTCGTCATACACAGGCAGTTCGCAAGGCCGCTCCTACCGCATTCCTGGTTGGTGACATGCCTTATATGACTTATCAGGTAAGCCCTGAAAAGGCCATTGAAAATGCAGGCAGAATGATGGCTGAAACAGGCTGCGATTGTGTGAAGCTTGAAGGTGGAGAAGAGATGGCTGATACTGTAAGAGCTTTAGTTAGAGCTACTATTCCAGTAATGGGCCACATTGGTATCACTCCACAATCAATGGCACAAATGGGTGGATTTAAAGCCCAGGGAAGAAGTGCAGAAGCAGCAATCAAGCTTATTAATGATGCAAAGGCTCTAGAAGAGGCCGGCATTTCCTTGCTGTTAGTTGAAGGTGTACCACCTGCAGTGCTTGCCGAAATAACAGAAAGAGCAAAAATTCCTGTAATTAGTTTAGGAGCTGGAGAAAAGGCCCATGGTCAATTACTAATAGTTCATGACATTTTAGGCTTCTTTGACGCTTTTGTGCCAAAGTTCGTTAAGAAATATGCCAATTTAAACGCTACCATTCATGAAGCTCTAGCAGCTTACAAGGATGAAGTTAAAACAGGGGCATATCCAGATGAAAAATATGTTTACGGCATGCCGCAAGAAGAGCTCGAAAAGATGAAGGAAATGTTGAAGAAGTAAGAGTGATAAAATAAAGCCTCCCATTACTTACACTAGTAAGTGATGGGAGGCTTTTACAAATTATTATCCCAAAAACACTTCCATCTGGTTTTAAGAACATTGGATTTTTTGGATGGGACGAAAAGGGAAACAGTAACCTTGCAGTGGCAAATTTAATTGATTCACAGGTTGTAGTATTGGATGCTCCAAATAAGACTAGATTTGACGAGTATATTGTTCCTAGTTGGGGCAGGAAATAGAGTAATCTTTTCTGCCGGTGGCAAATTATACTCAACTAATAATTAGGAGATTGGGTAAATGTATAAAAAACACTGATTACAAGTATCTTGCTTTTAGCATTGCTAGTAGTATCTCCATTAAGTGCTTATGGATATTCACATGACATTAGCTACGAAAAATTTACTTACCCTGGAGCTTATGCTGGCCAGCATTTTCTTTGGTCCCCATTTCGAGATGCTAGCAACAATGAACAATTTCGAACTGTCACAAGCAAATACAATAATCCTCGACCTCTAGTTTCTTCTCCTCATGGAGGAGTCGATTTTAGTACTAGTGGTCAAAATCTTAATCTATATAGTATTGGTAATGGAAAGGTTGTAGCTAAAAACACAAGTGATACCAGTGCACCTTTTGGTTTTTATGTAATTATTCAGTTAGATGTTAATAATGATTTGTATATCATTTTGATACAATGTCAAAAAAGATATTACTTGGACTAACATAACCCATACCTTCATAGATTTATCATAGGGTGATATTTATGAAATATATAAGAAATGTATTAAATGGGACTTCAAGAATCTTGATATTTATAATGGCAGTGATCTTATTCTTGGTCATAACAAGTGCAGCCTACCTTACTTTTATGTATAATCCCTTGATTAAAATGGAAATAACCTATGCCTGGCCTGAATACAAGGGCAAGCTGGTCATCAGGGATAAAAAAGAATTAACTGATTTTTTAAAGGTTTATAGAGAAATAGAAAGCATCCCAGGACAGCTCCGAGAAGAGGACTTTTACTATTTAGTAAAACTAGAATACAAAAGGAATCTGGAGCAGGTGGTTTTAGATAAAAAGCTTAAACTATACAATCCAGCAACAAAAAACTATGAATATTCTCCCCATGTACAGTCTTTTTTTGCCAGGCATATCACTGAACTTAATAACTCTTATTTTGGTGAGATCATAACTTGGCAGGAGATAGCTCCAAAAATACCCAAGGGAAAGGCCATAGAGCTTCGAGATATTGAGGCAGGGGTTACTTTTAGTATTAAGAGATATGGCGGGGTAAGTCATGCAGATATTGAGCCTTTAGATGTTGAGGATACACAAATTCTAAAAAATATCTATGGCAATTGGAGCTGGAAAAGGAGAGCAGTAGTAGCCACAATTGAGGGAAAGCAGTATGCAGCATCAATAAATGGAATGCCCCATGGCGGTGGTAAAATATGGGATAATGATTTCAGGGGACACTTTTGCCTGCATTTCTTATCAAGCAAAACCCATGGTAGGGGAAGAATTGACCCAGCCCACCAGCTCATGATTCACAAGGCTGGTGGAAAGCTGTCTGAGCTGCTGGATTTGGCCGAACCGGAAAACCTTACAGAATATGTTCTGGCTGCAATTGTAAGTGAGGACTTACTGCCAATTAGATATATTGTTGAAGGCCATGTAGAGGAGAATATCTGGAATGGCCTAAAAGGGATTCGCTATATTGCTGTAAATAGGGTTTACCAGAAGGAAGGCGGTGACCATGCTGCAGCAGTGGAGGTGGATGCTACATTCTACAAGGAGAACACTGCAGATTTTTCTCGCAGGGTTGTTTTTATGGAATATACCATGGATGAAGTAAGAAATAGCTGGAGGCTTAAAAGAGAAACGCTAGTTAATCTATATAATGAAGTGTTGAAAGAATAACCAACTAATGAACCAGCTAAATTAATTTTTACTTGAAGAAGTATATAAATAAATCCATAAATCCAATCTTGAATCTAAGTAAAGAATCCTTGACTTTTAGAAAAAATGCTATATCATATCAAGAAATAAGTCATTAAAAAAACAGCATACAATGAGGTGAACTAAAATGCTGCCCAAGATTGAACAAGCAAAAAATATAATAGGTGATTACAAAAGAGTTATAGTAGCATTTTCAGGGGGCGTGGATAGCTTGTACTTGCTAAAACTTGCCGTTGAAACCCTTGGAAAAGAAAATATTCTGGCAGTAACTGCAAAATCACCCCTTTCCACAGTTGGGGAAGCGGAAAATGCCAGGCATTTAAGCAATAACCTGGGAGTGGGGCATATGATTGTAGAGCTGGATGAGCTGTCTGAGCCAAAAATAGCAAATAATCCAATAGACAGATGCTACCACTGCAAGAGGTTTCGCTATGAACAATTAATGAGGCTAAAGGATGAGGGCGGTTATGATGCTATCCTGGATGGGTCAAACTTTTCGGATTTGAGTGATTACAGGCCAGGAATGCGAGCTTGTGAGGAACTGGGTATTGTAAGCCCTTTAAAGCTGGCGGGGTTTACTAAGGATGAGATAAGGCAACAGCTCAAAACCCTGGGTATTCCCCAATGGGATACTCCATCCCGAGCCTGCCTGGCATCTCGAATACCCTATGGCGACCGGCTGACCAGGGACAAGCTTGCCAGGGTTGATAATGCAGAGCAGTTTTTAATGTCACTAGGGTTTAAAAATCTGCGTGTAAGGCTCCATGGTGATATTGCCAGAATTGAACTGCCAAAGAAGGATATGCATTTAATATTTGAAAAAAACCTTACTGAAGTAATTTCCGAAGAATTAAGGAAATATGGCTGTAAATTTGTTACATTAGATTTAGAAGGGTTGCGCAGCGGCAGCCTAAACCCAGATAAGGAGGTGTTGGCAAATGAAGGTAGCAAATACAATTACTGATTTAATTGGCAGGACTCCCCTTGTGAGGCTAAATAGAATGAATAGGGGTCTTTATGGGGAAGTTGTAGTAAAGCTGGAGGCCTTTAATCCAGGTGGAAGTGTAAAAGACAGGATAGCCTTGAGCATGATCGAGAGTGCAGAAAAAGAAGGAATCCTTGGTAAGGATTCGGTTATCATAGAACCGACAAGCGGAAATACTGGAGTTGGCCTGGCTATGGTTGCAGCTGCAAAGGGCTATAAGCTTATACTTACCATGCCTGACACCATGAGCATTGAAAGAAGAAAAATATTGGCGGCCTTTGGAGCTGAACTTGTTTTAACTCCTGGTGCAGAGGGCATGAGAGGAGCCATAAAAAAAGCCGAGGAAATAAGTGCCAGCACAGAAAAAAGCTTTATGCCCCAGCAGTTTATCAATAAGGCCAATCCACAAATACATAGGGAGACTACTGCCATGGAGATATGGGAGGATACTCATGGAAAGGTGGATATTTTTGTAGCCGGGGTAGGAACAGGTGGTTCCATTACTGGAGCAGGAGAAGTATTAAAGGCTAAAAAACACTCTATCAGACTGGTTGCTGTTGAACCTTATGATTCACCAGTATTGTCAGGGGGCAATCCTGGTCCTCATAAAATCCAGGGTATAGGAGCAGGTTTTGTTCCAGAAATACTCAATGTTAAGATTATAGATGAGATATATAAGATTAAAACAGAAGAAGCCTATGAAACAGCCCGCAGGCTAGCTGCAGAGGAAGGTATTCTAGCCGGCATTTCATCAGGTGCCAACCTTTATGCGGCACTGCAGGTTGCTGCCAGGGAGGAAAACAAGGGCAAGCTAATTGTAGTAATTCTACCTGATACTGGAGAAAGATATTTGTCAACTCCTTTATTTGATAAGGATTAAACCTGCTGCCTTTTGTACAGGCTGTACAAAAGGCAGCTTATTTTTTCCTCTACTATGAACATGTCTAAAACATATATAAAAGAGTACCATATAATAGAGGGTCAAGGAAAAGGCCTTGTTATTCTATTTATTTTTAGATATTATTAAAGAGGTTGTGTTTTCATCACCTTAGGCTTAATATTTGGTTTTCCTTTTGTACAAACATTCAATACAAATCAACTTAAGGAGGGATTAATTAATATGGGTGAATTCTTTACCCGTATGGGTGATGGCTCCGGTATTTATATGAGTGCAGAAGACATTCGCTGGGACCTTGAAGAGGGTACCAGGGATGCTGCAGATCGTGGCAAAATACCTGAGCTAACCAAAGAAGAATTAGATCAGTTGTTTGAAATTATTACCATGCCTGGCAATGTTGTAGGCGTGGAAAGGGGCAATGAGGTTGTTACTACCTCTGATTCTGGAGGCTGTAAAATTACCTATCATGCCAACATAGCTATTGATAGATCAACGGCTGTTTTAATCCACGAAAAGGTACTGGGTGCCGATTCATTGGATATTGGACACATAGATTATAGCTATAAGGCAGTAAAGCCAGTAATGCATAATGAGGCAGCAGTAATGGAGCTTGCCCAGCTAAATAGTGTAATGCCAGTGCTATATGGTTCAATGCCAAATCTAGGACTATATACAAAGCCAGATGGACCAGTTGAGAACTGGGCCGAGCTTTTGCCTCAAGGAAAGATTGCAGAAGCAAGAGCCGCCCAGGAAGAAGCTGTAGAGCATGCTGTTAGAGACATAGTTTTTGTAGCAGGGGGCATGTATGAAGCTGGAGCGGATGGAATAAATCTTGACACATGTGGAGCCTCAGGTGATGCTGATGTTTTGGCTGCTTTGAAGGCGATCGAAATAATTAAGCAAAAATATCCAGACTTGGGTGTGGAAATGGGCATGGCTGGAGAGTTTGTATTGGGAATGCACGGTCAACTGGAATACCATGGTGTACGCCTGGCAGGTCTGTATCCCCACAAACAGGTTAAACTGGCTGAAAAAGCTGGTGCAAATATCTTTGGTCTTGTGGTTAATACAAATAGTAATATGAGTTTTCCCTGGAACATAGCACGTACTGTTACTTTCGTAAAAGCATGTACAGAGGCAGCAACAATTCCGGTGCATGTAAATGTAGGCATGGGTGTGGGAGCAATCCCCATGACTGAAGTTCCTCCAGTAGATGCTGTTTCCAGAGCAGACAAGGCAATTGTGGAAATTGGCAAGGCTGACGGGTTGTAGATAGGCGTAGGCGATCCCTTCGGTTTAGAGGTTACTCATGAAGTTGCCGTTGGCATGGGCGGAATTCGTACTGCCGGAGATCTGGTGTTACGTATGCAACTTGCCAAGGGCATGAAAATAAATGAGGCCAAAAAATACGTTGCAGAAAAGTTAGGAGTTTCCCCCATAGATTTAAGTGACTGCTATGTTATGAAAGAGGTAAGAGAGGATCTTAATATCGGACGCACCATACCAGTTGCAGGAATTGCCAGGGGAATGGAAGCAAAAATTAGAATTGCAAAGGTTTTAGGCATTAAGATAAATTCAGTTGAGCGTTTTATGGCAAAGTCAGGAATCTAATGTATAGGGGGTAAAAGGTTTGAGCAAAGAGCTAATTTTAGAACAGGCTAGACAATCCATACTAAAATGTGATCCCAAAAAAGCTGTTGAAGTTGCAAAGCAAGCCCTGGCTGAGGGTTTAGACCCTGTAGAGGTTTTAAGTGAAGGCTTTAGTGATGGTATTCGACAGGTGGGAGACTTATTTGGAAGAGGAGAACTGTTCCTTCCAGAGCTTATCTCAGCTTCTCAAGTTATGAAAGAGGCATCTAATGTATTAGAGGAAGCCATTGAAGCAAGTGCAAGCAAAAACAAGGGCAAAATGTTAATTGCTACTGTTGAGGGAGATGTCCATGACATAGGGAAAGGCATAGTTGTTTCACTGGTCAAGGCCCAGGGTATAGAGGTTATTGATTTGGGACGTGAGGTGCCGGTGCCAACAATTATCGAAAAGGCAGTAGCAAATAATGTAAATATTATTGGCACAAGTGCATTGCTGACAACAACAATGCCAGAGCAGAAAAAGCTTGAGGATGTTCTTCGCAAGGAAGGACTAAGAGATAGATTTAAAACCATGGTTGGCGGTGCGCCCTGCACCCAGCGCTGGGCAGATAGAATAGGCGCAGATGCCTATGCAGAAGATGCTGCTGAAGCAGTTAGGAAAGCATTGGCTCTATTAAACTAACTAATAGATTAACTAATAATGTAAAAACGGCTGTTTTATAGGCAGCCGTTTTTTCTTTTTACTTGGTCCTTTTGTACATTTTGTATAAAAGGGCCAATGTGTTTTTCTGATAATATGCATATGTGAAAAATTGGAGCCAGTTAGTATGATTAAACCAGGAAATACATCTGGAAGGGCGTTGTTTATTTATGTTTTTGGATGTCATAACCAAAAGAGGATATGAATCCATTTCCTTTGTTGGCATGGCAAAAAATGTAGGTAAGACAACAGCCTTTAATTTTTTGCTGAAGGAATGCTTTCAAAACCAATATCCTATTGGCATAGCTTCCCTGGGAAGAGATGGCGAAAAGAGAGATGTGATTTTTAATTTTGAAAAGCCAAGCATATGGATAGAAGCAGGCACCATGGCTGCAGTAGCCATGGAAACAATAACTGAAAACAGCATTCCCCTTGAGATACTTGAGGATACAGGTTACTCCAGTCCACTTGGGCAAATATATATCACCAGGGCTAAAAAATCTGGTTATCTAGAAGTTGCAACTACTCCATCAGCTCAAAGGATGAAAAACATAGTAAAGCTCATGAAGTCTCTTGGTGCAAGGCTTGTTGTAGTTGATGGCGCAATTGACAGGGTTAGTTCAGCAGCACCGGAAATAACTGATTGTACAATTCTGGCCACTGGTGCAGCTCTTCACACGAATATGGAAACAGTTGTGCGTAAGACAGCTGCCAGGGTCCAACAGCTTACCCTGCCCATGCTAAAAGATAGTGATGGTCTTTTAGCCATAGAAAAAAAATCAAGTAGTGGCCAATGGCCTTTAATAATAGGAGATAATGGAACCCATGCAATTATGCATAAAAATTTTCTGGGCTATGAAAGGCAGCTTTTATCCTTTTTAAACAACCATGAGCTTAAATACGTATATATCAATGGAGCAGTACTAGAGGGATTACTGAACTTTTTTATTAATAATAGGAAGCTGCTGCAAAATACTACCCTGGTAATAAATAATGGAGCCAAGGTTTTAGTGGATTATGTAATCTGGGAAAGGTATATGAAATATCATGGCAGCATAAGTGTAATCAAACCCATAAACCTGATGACCATTACATGCAACCCCACATCTCATAAGGGATATGCCTTTTCTCCGGAAGAGTTTGCAGGCTGTCTTGCTGACAGGATAGGAACCATGAAGGTAGTTGATGTTGTGGCAGGTATCTGTATATAAAATGTTATTGGGGGAATTAGCTCCACCATAATTGGAGGGGCAATTATACCTTGTCAAGGAGGGGAAGATGAAGAAATGAATAGGTTGAACTTAGATCAGGCTTTAATAGCTAAAGCCAGGAATGGGGCAATAAAAATTGCTAATGATATTCAAAGTCATATAGACCAAAGAACTACCACATCAGTAGAAAGAGCAGTTTTACGGCTCTTTGGCATAGATGGAATTACTGAGGATGGAATTCCCCTGCCCAATGTAATCGTTGATGGAATTTTACATTCAGGGAGGCTTGGGTTAGGTGCTGGGTATTGGTTTGCAAATGGGATTTTACATTACCAGATATCACCGCAAGACCTGGCCCAGGAGATAGCTGCTGGTAAAATCAACCTGACCAGTGTGCCAGTGAAAGATGAAGGGGCCATTAGGGAGCAAATGGAGGAGCTTTCACAGCTTGGGATTTCTAGAATTGTTGAAAAGAAACTAGAAAGAGATATGCTCATGGCAAGGCTGGGGCAGGGCATTGAACCCCTGCTGTATGTAATAGTTGCAACAGGCAATATCTATGAAGATGTAAAACAGGCTCAAGCTGCTGCACGTCAAGGGGCAGATATTATTGCTGTCATCAGGACAACTGGTCAAAGTCTTTTAGACTATGTTCCCTATGGACCTACAACTGAGGGGTTTGGAGGCACCTATGCCACCCAGGAAAACTTTAGGATTATGAGGCAGGCCCTGGATGAGGTGGGTGAAGAGGCAGGAAAATATATTAGGCTGACGAACTACTGTTCAGGCTTGTGCATGCCCGAGATGGCTGCCATGGGTGCAATGGAACGATTGGATGTTATGTTAAATGACTCCATGTATGGGATCATTTTTAGAGACATTAACATGGAGCGAACTTTTGTAGATCAGTACTTTTCCAGAATTATTAATGGCTTTGCCAATATTATCATTAACACGGGAGAGGATAACTATCTGACCACAGCTGATGCCTATGAAGCTGCACATACGGTTACAGCTTCTCAGTTTATCAATGAACAGCTGGCTCTGAAATGTGGTATGGTGCCCGAGCAGATAGCTTTAGGTCATGCATATGAGATAAATCCTGAAATGGAGAACAGTTTTGTGTATGAGTTAGCCCAGGCATTACTGGCTAGAGAGCTATTCCCCAGGTCTCCACTTAAGTACATGCCCCCAACCAAATATATGACAGGCAATATTTTCAAGGGTCATATCCAGGATTGCATGTTTAATATTGCTTCAATTATGTCAGGTCAAAGCATTCATCTTCTCGGTATGCTGACTGAAGCAATACATACTCCCCATATCAGTGATCGGTATTTAGCTGTGGAGAGTGCAAGGTATGTCTTTACTGCAATGAGGGATATAGCTCAAGAAATATATTTTAAGGAAGATGGAATTATTCAAAAAAGGGCACAGCAGGTGTTGACAGATGCTGTTAGCTTTCTTGAAAAAGTTGCTGAAGTGGGCCTTATGGAGTCTATCAGCATGGGAATGTTTGCAGATATATCCAGGGATCCTAAAGGCGGCAAGGGGCTCACAGGTGTAGTATATAAGGAGCCTGGATATTTTAATCCCTTTATTAATGCCATGCTCAAGGGAGGGAATTAAATGGAGGCCAATCTTACAAGGATTAAACCTTATGGTGATACCCTGGATGACGGGGCTGTTCAGCTGTCCTTTACACTGCCAATTGATTATTCTGATGAAGCTGTGGAGGCGGCCAGACTCCTGGTCCAAAAAATGGGCTTTGCTGATCCTAAGGTTGTTTTTTCCAGGGACATTGGCAGGGGCTTTTCCTACTTTATAGTTTACGGAAAAGCAAAGGAAAGTATTGATGTTACAAAGGTTAAGGTTCAAAAACTAAAGGTAAATGTTATGGATAAGGGAGAGATAGAGGCCTTTATTAAAAAGAACTTTGGCAGAAATCTTAATGTAGTTGGCGCCTGTATTGAAAGTGACGCCCATACAGTGGGCATAGACGCAATAATGAATATGAAGGGCTATAACGGGCATAAAGGCCTGGAAAGCTACAAGGGAATAAATGCATATAACCTTGGTTCTCAGGTTAGCTGTGAAGAGCTTGCAGGAAAGACTATTGAACTAAAGGCTGATGCAGTTCTTGTATCACAAGTGGTAACTCAAAAGGACATTCATATTGCTAATTTAACAAAGTTAGTTGAAATTTTGGAAGCAGAGTGTATTAGAGACCAGGTACTTTTAGTAGTAGGAGGCCCCAGGATAGATAACAAACTAGCCCAGGAATTGGGCTATGATGCAGGATTTGGTCCTGGCACCTATGCGGAGGATGTTGCTTCATATCTAGTACAAGAATTAAAGAGGAGAGAAAGGGAGGTAATTCAAGAATGAAAAAAGGATGCCCATATGGAACCCACAGGGTAATTGAACCAAAGGGGGTATTGCCGCAGCCAGCCTGGAAGATTGATAATAATATGGACATATATGACAACGAGATTTTAATTGATGTTAGAACTTTAAATATTGATAGTGCCAGCTTCACCCAAATAAAAAAGCAGGCCCAGGATAATGAGGAAAGTATAAAAGAAATGATGCTTGATATTGTGGGGAAAAGAGGCAAGCATCATAATCCGGTAACAGGTTCAGGTGGGATGCTTATTGGTACTGTAGAACAAATTGGAAGCTCCCTGGAAGGCAGAATGCCATTAAAGGTTGGGGACAAAATAGCTACCCTTGTATCCCTTTCATTGACACCATTAAGAATAGATGAAATCAAAACAGTTCATATGCACAAGGATCAGGTGGATATAAAGGGCAAGGCAATTTTATTTGAAAGCGGCATATATTCAAAGCTTCCAGAGGATATGTCTGAACCTTTAGCCCTGGCCATACTTGATGTTGCAGGTGCTCCTGCCCAGACAGCCAGGCTTGTAAAACCAGGTGATACAGTGTTTATCATAGGTGCAGGCGGGAAGTCAGGAATGCTTTGTGCCTATGAAGCCAAAAAACGAGCAGGTGTTACAGGCAGAATAATTGGCATGGGTTCTGGGGCCAGCAGCTGTCAAAGAATGAAAGAGTTAGGCCATGTTGATGACATACTTCAGCTTGACGCAACAGATGCACTATCTGTATATGAAGCTGTAAAAGAATTAACAAAGGGTAACATGGCAGACGTTACAATAAACTGTGTTAATATTCCCAATACAGAAATGGCTTCAATCCTTGCCACAAAAGATGGAGGTACGGTGTATTTCTTCAGCATGGCTACCAGTTTTACTGCAGCAGCGCTAGGTGCAGAAGGAGTAGGCAAGGATGTTAACATGATTGTTGGTAACGGATATACCAAGGATCATGCAGAAATTTCCCTGGCTATTGCCAGGGAAAGTCCAGATCTGTTAAATATGCTTGAGAAGCTATTTGTATAGAGTTGTATAGGGGGATCCCACAATGGACTATCAGGGAATGATAAGGGTTAGAATGAGTGATCACGATGCCCATTACGCCGGAGGATTGGTTGATGGCGCCAGGATGATGCAGCTTTTTGGTGACGTTGCTACCGAGCTGCTAATAAGGCTAGATGGAGATGAGGGATTATTTGTTGCCTATGACAATGTTGAGTTTTTAGGGCCAGTTTATGCAGGTGATTTTATTGAAGCCACAGGCAGAATTGTAAAAATCGGAAACACTTCAAGGAAAATGGAGTTTGAGGCTAAAAAGGTCATTACGGCAAAAAGAAATGGCAGGCATGAATCGGCAGCTGATGTTCTAGATGAACCTGTCCTGGTTGGCAGGGCTTCAGGAACATGTGTAGTTCCAAAGGATAAACAAAGAAAGTCAGGAGGTGAGGTCTAGGATGCAAAAGCTTATTATTACTGCGGCAATTAATGGGGCAGAAGTGACAAAGGAACAGCAGCCCGGACTGCCTATTCTTCCTGATGAGGTAGGCCAGGAAGCAGCAGAGTGTGAAAAAGCAGGTGCTTCAATTATTCATCTCCATGGAAGAGATGAGGCCGGTAGGCCTACCCAGGATAGTGAGATTTTCAGGAAGTACATTGAAGCAATTAAAGTAAAATCCAATGTTATTATTCAAACGTCTACAGGCGGAGCTGTAGGAATGGCACCAGAGGAGAGACTGCAGCCAGTATCTCTTGCACCTGAAATGGCAACCCTGACAACAGGAACAGTAAACTTTGGGGAGGAGGTTTTCTACAATGCTCCCAGGGATATTGAGAAGTTTGCTGCATATATGAAAGAAATGGGTGTAAAGCCTGAAATTGAAGTGTTTGATGTAGGCATGATAAATAATGCCATGGTTCTGGTAAAAAAGGGGTTGCTTAGTTTACCCCTTCACTTTGATTTTGTCATGGGAGTTCCAGGAGGCATTACCGGAACACCAAAGAATCTCTTGCATTTGGTAGAATCCATTCCAGAGGGATCTACCTGGTCAGTTGCTGGCATAGGCAGAGCTGAACTGCCCCTGGCTGTAATGGCAATTATTTTGGGAGGGCATGTCAGGGTAGGCTTTGAGGATAATATCTATTATTCAAAGGGTGTACTAGCAGAATCAAATGCCCAGTTGGTGCAAAGGATAGCAAGGATAGCCGGGGAGCTTGGAAGAGAAGTGGCCACACCAGATGAAGCCAGACAAATCTTAGGTATATCTGGCAAAAGCCAAAATCAGATAAGAGGCACAACCTCTTATGGCTCATCCTAAATGGGGGTGAAATCATGGTTAAAATACTGACACCGCAAGAAGCAATAAGCAAAATGCAAGACGGAATGACAGTAGCAATAGGGGGATTTCTTGGCTGCGGCTGTCCAGACATGCTAATAGACGAAGTAATCAAACAAGGCTACAAAAACCTGACCCTAATCTGCAACGACACAGGCTTTCCAGGCAGGGGAGTAGGCAAGCTGCAGGATGACAACAGACTTGCCAGAGCCTACGTATCCTATATAGGAGCACACCCGGAAACAGGCAGACAAATGCAAACAGGAGAAATGGAAGTAATCTTAACACCCCAGGGCAGTATAGCAGAAATGCTAAGAGCAGCAGGAGCAGGACTAGGGGGAGTTTTAACACCAACAGGCATAGGCACAATAGTAGAAGAAGGAAAACAAGTGCTAACCATAGAAGGAAAACAATATATACTAGAAAAACCATTAAAAGCAGATGTTGCCCTACTAAAGGCCCATAAAGCCGACAAAAGGGGAAACCTGGTCTATAGAAGAGCAGCCAGGAACTTTAACCCGGTAATGGCAACAGCAGCAGACCTGGTAATTGTTCAAGCAGAAGAACTAGTAGAAACAGGAGAAATAGACCCTGATATGGTGCATACCCCTGGAGTCTATGTAGACATTTTGGTCAATATGGAGGGGAGCCAAAATGGATAAAAATGAAAAAAGAATAATGATAGCCAAAAGAATAGCCAAAGAACTAGTAGATGGAACAGTAGTTAACCTTGGCATTGGAATGCCTACAATGTGCGCCAACTATGTACCAGAAGGCGTAGATGTAATGTTTCAATCAGAAAATGGATTTATAGGCATAGGACCGGCACCAACAGCAGCAGAAGAAATAGACAAAGACTGCGTTAACGCAGGAGCCTCGCCAGTTACAATACTCCCAGGAGGAAGCTGTTTTGACAGTGCAACCTCCTTTGGAATAATCAGGGGAGGACATATCCATACCACAGTCCTGGGAGCATTACAAGTAGACCAGGAAGGCAACCTGGCAAACTGGATGGTACCAGGAAAAATGGTACCAGGAATGGGTGGAGCAATGGACCTGGTAGTAGGGGCCAAAAGGGTCATAATTGCCATGGAACACGCAGCCAAAGACGGAAGTCCCAAAATCCTAAAAAAATGCACCCTGCCCCTTACAGCAAAAAAAGAAGTTGACCTGATAGTAACAGACATGGCCGTCATAGAAGTAACAAAAGAAGGCCTGGTACTAAAAGAAATAGCCCCAGGAACAACAGTAGAAGAAATAAAAAAAGCAACAGAAGCAGAATTAATAATACCACAAGACATTAAAACCATAACCCTTTAAACAAAATATACCAAAGAAACAAGAAAAAGGAGGCAAGACAGATGAGAAGGGCAGTAATAGTAAGTGGAGCAAGAACACCAATAGGAGCCTTTGGAGGAACCCTGGCCAACACATCAGCAGTTGAACTAGGAGCCATTGTAATCAAAGAAGCAATCAAAAGAGCCCAGATTACCCCAGAACAAGTAGACGAGGTCATAATGGGCAACATCCTGCAAGCAGGCCTTGGGCAAAACCCAGCAAGACAATCAGCCATAAAAGCCGGACTACCCTATAAAGTACCTGCCATGACAATAAACAAAGTCTGCGGCTCAGGACTAAAATCAGTTATCCTGGCAGCCCAGGCAGTTATCCTTGGCGATGCAGACATAATAGTAGCAGGAGGCATGGAAAACATGTCCATGGCACCCTATCTCCTGGACAAAGCACGCACAGGCTATAAAATGGGAGATGGAAAACTAATAGACTCCATGATAAAAGACGGCCTCTGGTGTGCCTTTGAAGACGTGCATATGGGAATTACAGCAGAAAACCTGGCTGAAAAGTGGAACATAAGCAAAGAAGAGCAAGACGACTTTGCAGCCAAAAGTCAGCAAAAAGTAGAACAGGCAAAAAAAGAAAAAAAGTTTAATGACGAAATAGTGCCAGTAATCATACCCCAGAAAAAGGGAGACCCGCTAGTATTTTCAGAAGATGAATTTCCAAGAAGCGGAGTAACAGCTGAGGGCTTAGGAAAACTTCGCCCCGCTTTTAAAAAAGATGGAACAGTATCAGCAGGGAATGCCTCGGGAATAAATGATGGAGCAGCAGCAGTGGTAGTTATGTCAGAAGAAAAGGCCAGTCAATTGGGAATAAAACCCCTGGCATATATCAAGTCCTATGCATCAACAGGAGTAGAGCCGACCATTATGGGAATAGGCCCAGTATCAGCAGTAGAAAAGGCCATAAAAAAAGCAGGAATAAAACTAGAAGACATAGATGTTATAGAAGCAAATGAAGCATTTGCAGTACAATCCTTGGCTGTATCTAAAGAGCTTGCATGGGATATGGAAAAGGTTAATAAAAATGGTGGAGCCATCAGCCTGGGACATCCCATTGGAGCCAGTGGAACCAGGATTCTAGTTACTCTACTTTATCAGATGCTAAGAGATGACAGCAAACTCGGCCTGGCAACCCTTTGCATTGGCGGAGGCCAGGGTGTTGCTGCTGTTTTGGAGAGGTAGAAAGGATGAGTATCATGGATATAAATAAAATTATGGTAGTGGGAGCAGGTCAAATGGGAGCAGGCATTGCCCAGGTGGCTGCAGCAGCTGAAATAGAGGTATATCTATATGATATAGAAGAAAGCCTTGTTCAAAAAGGGCTGAAATCCATAAACAGGTTTTTAGAAAAGTCAGTGGAAAAGGGAAAGCTTGATATAGTTAAGAAGGATGCTGTAATAAAATGTATTGTGCCATGTACTGATTTAAATGAAGCCGTCCAGGTACAATTGGTTATAGAAGCCGTTGTGGAAGACTACAATATAAAAACTGAAATTTTTAAAAACCTTGACACAATATGCCCTGAAGAAACCATACTGGCTTCAAACACCTCGTCCCTTTCCATAACAGCCCTTGCAAAAAATGTTCAACGCAGGGATAAATTCATAGGAATGCATTTTATGAACCCTGTTCCCCTTATGAATTTAGTTGAAATTATTAAAGGACTGGACACATCCCAGAAAACTTATGAAATAATTAAAAAAGCAGGAGAGAAAATGGGTAAAACCTGTGTTGAGGTTCAGGATTTCCCAGGATTTGTTTTAAATAGAGTACTTATTCCCATGATAAATGAAGCAGCGTATGCAGTTTATGAAGGGGTAGCTAGTGTTGAGGATGTGGATACGGTCATGACTTTAGGAGCAAACCATCCCATGGGGCCACTGGCCCTGGCTGACCTGATAGGCCTGGATACCTGCCTGGCAATAATGGAGGTTTTACATGGACAATATGGAGACAGCAAGTATAGACCCTGCCCTCTTTTAAGAAAATATGTAAATGCGGGCTATTTAGGCAGAAAGTCAGGCAGAGGTTTCTATAACTATCAATAAATCTATAATCTGCTCTGTTCTAATGTGGGGACATTTCCCAAAAAAACAGCCAGGAGAACCGTCCCCCTGGTTTGGAAAAGGAGGATTTTAATGTATCAAAATATAACTTATACAGTAGAAGATAATATTGGAAATTTAATTATAAATAGACCGAATTCTTTAAATAGTTTAACTAGAGATGCATTGAATGAGGTTCTTTCAGTACTTGACAGCCTTTCCAAAGATGTAAGGGTCCTTTTGGTTGCCGGAGCAGGGGAAAAAGCTTTTGCAGCAGGCGCTGACATTAAAGAAATGTCCGATTTTTCTCCTGAGGAGGCCATGGAATATGTAAAATTGGGGCACAAGGTTTTTAACGCAATTGAAGAGCTGCCAATACCTGTAATAGCTGTAATCCAGGGTTACTGCCTGGGAGGGGGCCTGGAACTGGCCATGGCCTGTGATATTAGAATTGCATCAGAAAGGGCACGTTTCGGTCAGCCAGAGGTTGGCTTGGGTATTATACCAGGCTTTGGGGGAACTCAAAGACTGCCCAGACTTGTTGGCAAGGGGATAGCATTAGAGCTAATGATTACAGGTAGTATAATTGATGCAAAAAGGGCGTATGAAATAGGCCTGGTAAACCATGTGTTTAGCCCAGACCTTTTGCTGGAAAAATCATATGAAATTGCCAATATTTTAAAAGCAAAAAGCTCCAGTGCAATTTCTTTTATAAAAGACTCTGTGAATCAAGGCTTCAATATTTCCATGAAGGAGGCCCTGTCCTATGAAACCAGGCTGTTTGGACTTTGTTTTACAAAGCAAGATTTTAGAGAAGGATTTAAGGCCTATTTTGAAAAAAGGAAGCCCAATTTTAGGTAGCTTGGGTTTGTGATTTTTATACAGATTGTATAATTATTATATTATAAAACCTTGTAGGAGTTTTGGCAGCATTGTAGAATAGTATGTATTGGGGTGAGAGCATCGTGGAGTTTCATCTGAATGAAGGTATAGAAAAACACATTTTTTTAAGCATATTAGATGCAATAGATAGTGCCATAACCGTTATAGATTGTAATGGTGTAACTATTTTTTACAATAAGGCTGCCAGTAAAATTGAGGGTTTGGACCCTGAAGAGGTCATTGGAAAGCATCTTTTATCCATATACCCCAGTCTTAATGAAAACAATAGCTCGCTTTTGACTGTTTTAAAAACCAAATGGCCGGTTGTAGAGCAGCAGCAAACTCTGGTAACACGTACTGGAAAAAAGGCAACAGTTGTCTACTCCACCTATCCTCTTTTTAAAGACGGGGTACTAATAGGTGCATTTGATATTTCCAGGGATATAACAGAGATCAAAAACCTGTCTGAAAGACTTGTTGATTTACAGGCCAAGCTCATGGACAGCAAAAAGAGCCCAATGGCTTCCTCTGCAATGGCTCCTTCCCATAATAGTAATTATGCAAGTATCTATACCCTGGATGATATTATTGGTGAAAGTCCAAGTATTGTAAAATTAAAAAAGCTTGCTCAAAGGGTTGCCTATAGCCCATCTCCCATATTAATATATGGAGAAACGGGTACTGGCAAGGAAGTTCTGGTACAGGCTATTCATAACGAGGGGACAACCAGCACTAAGCCCTTTGTTGCACAAAACTGTGCTGCGTTACCTGCTACCCTGCTAGAGAGTATTCTCATGGGTACTGTAAAGGGAAGCTTTACTGGTTCCGAGGATAGGCCAGGACTATTGGAAATAGCTCATGAGGGAACTCTCCTGCTGGATGAGATTAATTCCATGCCCCTGGACCTTCAGAGTAAAATTTTAAGAGTGCTTCAGGAAGGTTCCTTTAGAAGGATTGGTGATACAAAACTAAGATATGCCAGGCCGCGAATAGTGGCATGTACAAATGTAGATCCTGCTGAGGCTGTTAAAAATAAGCAGCTGCGCATTGACCTTTATTACAGGTTAAATGTTATTTCCTTGTACATTCCACCCTTGAGAGAAAGGAAGGAAGATATTCCCCTTCTTGTAAAGCATTTTATCAGCAGACTTAATGATAAGTTTCATATAAATATTAAGGGTGTTGACGATAGGGTTATGTCAGCTTTTCATTGCTATGACTGGCCTGGAAATGTTAGAGAATTACAGCATTGTTTGGAGCATGCAGTAAATGTCATGTCAGGCTCAACTATAAAATCGGACCATCTGCCTTTTTACTTTACAAGTCACTTTAACAAAAAAAATATTATTGAAACCAAAGCACCACAAATTTCCAATTTTCAGTCCCTGCCGGAAACATTAAATTCCATTGAAGGCACTTTAATTTTGGAGGCTTTAAAGGAAAGTAATTGGAATGTGACACAGGCTGCTCGTATGCTCAAAATTCCCAGGCAAACCCTTCAGTACAAAATGCGTAATTTAGAATTGGATAAGAATAAGGGAGGCAGCTTATGAGCCTCTTGATTATGTCCCTATTGATTGGTATTTTTTTAGGACTAAGAAAGATTCTTTCCCGAAAATTATTAAAGATTATTGGTAAGCTAACCTTTGCCAGCATACTTTTTATTATAGCTGCTTTAGGTGCAAAAATCACTTTAGATGAAGCTGTACTTAACAGTATTGGAATTCTTAGTATAAAAGCACTTATTCTCATGCTTTCAGCAGTTGCCGGCAGTGTAATTGTTGTTTGGTTAATGGAAAAAAGGCTAAACCTGTTAAAATGTGATCCAGTAAATGCTCAAGAAGACCCTTTGGTAGCTAATGATAGCTCCCCTGTTCAGGTAAGCAATTATTCCTTTGTTAAAAGGGTGCTGATCACACTACTAATTGGAGGCATTTTAGGTAAAATAGCACCCCTTGAATTGCAAACATTGGATTTGACAATTACAACATCTTTATATATTTTATGTTTTGGGGTTGGCACAGAAATAGGAAGTGATGACAATCTGTTAAAAAGCCTCAAAGGCTTAAGCTGGAAATGTATTCTTGTGCCCTTTGGAGTTTTATTAGGAAGCTCATTAGGTGGTTTTCTAGCCAGCCTGTTTATATCAGTGGATGCTAAAAGTGCCATTGCCATTGGGGCTGCATGTGGGTTTTATAGTGTTGCAGGGGGAGTTTTGGCAAGTCTGGTGGGGTCTGATGTTGGTACAATTGCCTTTTTAACCAATTTTTTTAGAGAGATTGGCTCCTTTCTAATAATTCCCCTTTTAGCCACAAGAGTTAGCCCAATTTCAGCCAGCACGCCTGGGGGGGCAACTGCCATGGATACCACCCTGCCATTAATATTTAAATCTTTAGGGACAAGGGTAGCTCTTATTGCCATGATAAGTGGTGTAGTTTTAACGATTATTGTTCCAATTTTGCTGCCAATTATCCTATCTTTTTAGATGCATATATGGTTGGCTTATTAGTGAGGGTTGGCACTTAGCTGATACTGCAAAAAGCACATAGGAGGTGACATATATAGACAATAATGCCAAATAATGAGAATTGTCAGAAAAAAGGTAATGGCCATTACAAAAATTGAAAACAGGAGGTATGTTTGTGGAACATTATGGTTGGATTTCATTGTTACCACCAGTGGTAGCTATAATTTTAGCGATTGTAACTAGAGAAGTTTTACTATCCTTGACCATAGGTATTATGGTAGGAACATTTATTATTTTTGATGGCAACCTTATGGCGAGCTTTACTGGTGCTTTTAACTTTGTTTTTGAAAGTGCCGGAGACCCTGAATGGAATATGCGTACTATTATGTATACATTGTTTTTAGGCAGCGTACTTGGCATGATGACAAAGGCCGGGGGAGCAAGGGCCTTTGCTGACTGGTCAACTAGAAGGATTAAGTCTAGGAAAGGTGCTCAGGGAATAACTTTTGGAACAGGCCTTGTACTATTCTTTGATGATTACTTTAATTCCTTAACGGTTGGTTCTGTTATGAGACCTGTTACTGATAAATTTAGAATCTCCAGGGAGAAGCTTGCTTATATTACCGACTCTACTGCAGCACCTGTAGTTATCTTAATGCCTATTTCTACCTGGGTTGCTTATATAGTAGGGATGATGGGAGATCAGTTTAACCAGCTTGGTATCGAAGGAAACCCGTTTATGGAGTTTATATACACAATTCCATATAACTTTTATGCATGGCTGACCATAATAATGGTGGCAGTAATAATTTTCACCAATCTAGAGTATGGCCCAATGGCTAAAGCCGAGAAAAGAACACTCACAAAGGGGGTCCTATATGAAGAGGGCAGCGTAGCTCCTCCAGGTGACGATCTTAGAAGGGTTGAACCGTCAGAAAATGGAAAAGTAGCAGATATGTTCGTGCCTATTTTTGTTTTGGTCCTTTCTAGTGTAGTGTTCATGCTTTATACAGGTGGATTTTTTGATGGAGGAATTAGTCTGGTACAGGCAATTCAGGATACAGATTCGGTAACAGCCCTAGTTTATGGAACCTTCCTAACCATTGTAATTTCAGCAATATGGTTTAAGGTAAGAAGTGTCATAGGTATTTTTGAAAGCGTTGAGGCAGTTATCGCAGGAATGAAGGCCATGCTTCCAGGCATATTGATTCTTGTATTGGCATGGAGTATTGGTTCTGTGACAGGTGAGCTTGGTACCGGGTTATTCCTTGCAGAGGTTGTAACTGAAGCCCTACCAGGATGGACCCTGCCAATGGTAATCTTCTTTACAGCCTGCTTCATGGCTTTTGCAACAGGTACTTCCTGGGGAACCTTTGCAATTATGATACCTATTGCTATTCCTCTGGCAGTTTTCTCTGATACATCCATAGCTCTTTGCATGGCAGCTTTATTAAGTGGTGCTGTATGGGGTGACCACAGCTCACCATTGTCTGACACCACAATTTTGTCATCCACTGGTGCAGGATGTCCAGTTGTAGATCACGTAAGAACACAAATCCCTTATTCTGCTACTGGTGCTGCTGCAGCGTTAGTTGGTTTTATTGTAGCAGGCATAACCCAAAGTGTGATTATTCCCCTAATTGTTTCAGTAGCTGTATTAATAGGTTTAATTTACATCTTCCACAAGTTTAATAAGGATGAAATTGATAAACTGGATCAGCATATAGAAAAGGTAGATGCAAAAATGTAAAACCAACCTTTTAAATAAAGACTCATACAGCCAAACAAGCTGCATGGGTCTTTTTTTATCTGCAAACTAGCGCGGCCATAGCAGAAACTGGTATAAAATTTGCATATAATTATTAGTCATAGATCTATAGATAGATTATTTTTTATTGTACGTAAATCAAATGGGAGGAAAGCAAATGAGACATTATAAAGAGATATCCTTATGGGAAAACATTTCTGATGAACAGTGGAATGACTGGAAATGGCAGGTCACCAACCGGATTACTACTGTTGATGAGCTAAAACAAATTATTCCTTTAAGTGAAGCTGAAGAAGAGGGTGTGAAAAACTGCCTCAAAACCTTTAGGATGGCAATAACACCATACTATGCTTTGCTAATAGACAGGGATAATCCCAATTGCCCCATTAGGAAGCAAGCAGTTCCCACTTATCATGAGTTAAGTGGATCTAAATATGATTTGGATGATCCCCTTGATGAAGATGTTGACTCGCCAGTATCCTGTATAACCCACAGGTATCCTGATAGAGTTTTGTTCCTGGTGACTGATCAGTGTTCCATGTACTGTCGTCACTGCACAAGAAGGAGAATGGCGGGAACCAATGACAAGGCAAGAAACAGCCAGCAGCTAGCAGCTGCAATTGATTATATTAGAAAAAATAAGGTTATTAGGGATGTAATCATTTCAGGCGGAGATGGTTTGCTGATCTCAGATAGTCTCCTGGAGGATATTTTAAAAGAATTAAGGGCCATTTCCCATGTTGAGATTATCAGGATTGGCACTAGAACGCCTGTTGTTATGCCCCAAAGAATAACAGCAGAACTTTGCAGCATGATTAGAAAATACCATCCAGTATGGGTTAATGTGCACTTTAACCATCCTAATGAGATAACTCCAGAAGCCAAGAGAGCCTGTGACATGCTAAGTGATGCAGGTATTCCCCTTGGAAATCAAAGTGTTTTATTAAAATCAGTCAATGATTGTCCTCTGTTAATGAAGAAACTGCTTCATGGGCTTCTTAAAATGAGGGTAAGGCCTTACTATGTCTACCAATGTGATCTTGCAAGGGGTATTGAACATTTTAGAACTCCAGTTAGTGCAGGAATTCATATGATGGAATACTTGAGGGGCCATACATCAGGACTTGCAGTCCCAGTCTTTGTTGTTGATGCTCCCAGGGGAGGAGGAAAGATACCAGTAATGCCCCAGTATTTAATATCCCAATCTCCTTCCAAAGTCATTGTAAGGAACTTTGAAGGCGGTTTATATACTTATACACAGCCCAAGCATGAAGTTGATCCTGATAAGCCCTGTGAGCATTGTGGTGAGCATCATAATGATTACGATATGGGGCTCGCAAAAATGCTAAATGGGCATACTGTAGCCATGGAACCTGTAATCAAGGGTTAGAACAAGCATATACGCCCAATTATAGGCAATGCTGAGAAATGGGCATCAGAATAAATATTCAAAAAACGTTGTAAATACAGAAAATTTTACATTCAATTGCTATAGCGCCTATAATTGGGCAGCTCAGGGCATTTAATAATATAAAACTAACCTGGCTTTGTATGTTTATGCTTTTTTAGGTCTTGATAGTACAAGGTATATAGTATAAGCAGGAAAATGACGCAGAAGGAAGAAAAGTATAGAGTGCATAATTTAACTATCATAGCTTAGTATTTTGTAATTGCAAACAAGCACAATCAAGGAGGAAATGTAGTGGCAAAATTTACTTTTGAGGGGCAACCTCGTTTAAGACTATTATCTAATGAAGAAATTGAAAAAATCCATGATCAAGCCCTTGGTATTCTTGAAAAAACTGGAGTGAAATTTGATTCAGAAGAAGCCTTGAAAATCCTGGAAAATCATGGGGCGGTTGTAGACTATACCAAGAAGGTTGCTAAAATACCTGGAAAATTAGTTGAAAAGGCAATTAAGTCAGCTCCTGAGGAGATTAAATTATATGATAGGGAAGGTCACTTAGCGGCAAATTTATCTGGAAATAATGTTTATTTTGACCCAGGTTCCTGTGCAATTAAAATGATTGAATCGGACGGCATTACCACTAGAAGTTCCCAAAGCTATGACTTGATTAATATATCAAAGGTCAATGATGCATTAGATAATTTGGCTTTACAGAGTTCAGCTGTTACCCCCTATGATGTTCCCAAGGTAATTGGGGACAGCTTTCGATTATACTTGTTGTTAAAGAATTCTCCCAAGGCTATAATCACCGGTGCTTTTAGTGTTGAAGGCATTTCCAAAATGAGAGATATGCTTGCAGTGGTAAGGGGTGGTTACAAGGAGTTGGAAGACAAACCATTGGCTGTTTTTGATATTTGTGCCTCACCCCCACTTAAGTGGACTAATATTAGTGCTCAAAACATGATTGACTGTGCTCGCTATGGACTTCCGCAAGAGTTTATTACAATGGCCATGCCTGGTGCAGCTTCTCCTGCAACACTGGCAGGTTCAGTTCTTGTTCAGGCAACTGAAACCTTAAGTGGTCTAACCCTAGCTCAATGCACTAGAGAGGGAGCTCCTTGTATCTATGGCAGTGCACCTGTAACCTTTGACATGAGGCATGGAACTACCCCCATGAGCGCCCTGGAGGCAACCATGATTGGTGCAGCTTATGTACAAATGGGCAAATACTATGGCTTACCTACCCACACCTATGCAGGACTTAGTGATTCAAAACTGGTGGATATACAGGCTGGTTTAGAAACTGCAATGAGTGGAATCATTGCTCAACTAGCAGGAGTTAATGTTATTTCTGGTGCAGGTATTCTGGATTTTGTTGGTTGCTTTAGCTTGGAAAAGCTAGTAATTGACAATGAAGTTTGTGGTATGGCCTTAAGGTTAAATAAGGGTATTGATGTTAATGATGAAACATTGGCAGCAGAACTCATTTCCGAATTAGGGCCTGGCGGAGATTATTTACTAGCAGATCATACCTTAAGATGGTATAAAAAAGAGCCTTATCTGCCATCAAAGATTATTGTCAGACAAAGCAACAGTGCCTGGGAGGCTGATGGGTCTAAAGGAAGCTTTGCACTAGCACAAGAAAGGGTAAGGGATATATTAGAAAATCATGTCCCCCATCAGATGAAGCCAGAAAAGGAAAAAGAATTAGACCATGTTGTAAAAGGTTTTATGAAGGAGCATGGCATTAAAGAAATTCCTAATGGACCAAATATGTAAATACTATATTAAGCATATTCATGATATTTTCTAATAAATTTGGTAAAAACTTCTAAAATGAGGAGTGGAACAATGTGGAACAAAAACCAAAGCTAAAACTTCAAAAGTCATTTGATTTGTTTGAAGAGGCCCAGCGTCTTTCTCCGGGAGGCTTAATGGGGATTCGCAGACCCTATAATTTTATACCTGGGGAATACCCAATTTTTATCGACCATGGCTATGGAGGCCACATAGTTGATGTAGATGGCAATGACTATATAGATATGCTTTGCGGCTATGGCCCAATAATCTTGGGATATAATGAAAAGGAAATT
Source organism: Desulfitibacter alkalitolerans DSM 16504 (assembly GCF_000620305.1). Lineage (NCBI taxonomy): Bacteria > Bacillati > Bacillota > Clostridia > Neomoorellales > Desulfitibacteraceae > Desulfitibacter > Desulfitibacter alkalitolerans. The sequence goes on from NZ_KK211106.1 coordinate 139,666, forward strand.
AATAATGCGGTAATTGAGCAAATGGATAAGGGATTCTGTTTTGCTCTGGTTCAGCCTATCCAAAATGAACTTGAAAAAAGATTAATTGACTTAATTCCTTCAGCTGAAATGGCCATATTAGTAAAGACAGGATCAGACGCAACTGGTGTAGCAGTTAGAATAGCCAGGGGCTATACTGATAAAAATATAATTTTACGTTGTGGTTATCATGGCTGGCATGATTGGTGCGTTGAGGTGCAGGGCGGTGTGCCGGATGCCATAAAGAACTTAACCCATGAGTTCCCCTATGGGGATCTAGACGCTTTGGAAAAACTGCTTAAGGAGCATGGCAATGATGTTGCATGCATAATTGTAACTCCTGTGGGCCACCCCCTGGCAGCCCCTGTTACAGTTCCTCCTGAAGGCTATTTAGAAGGGGTACGAGAACTGGCTGACAAATACAATGCTGTACTAATCTTTGATGAAATTAGAACTGGCTTTAGAGTATCTCTTGGAGGAGCCCAGGAAAGATATGGAGTAACACCTGATCTTTCTACCTTTGGAAAAGCCATGGCCAACGGCTATGCCATAAGTGCGTGTGTTGGCAGGGAAGAAATAATGAAGGTAGCAGAAAAAAAGGTGTTCATAAGCTCTACTTTTTTTCCCAACAGCCTGGAAATGGTGGCTGCAATGAAGTGCATTGATATATTAGAAAGAGAAAATGTTATTGATAGTCTCTGGAAGCGTGGGGAGATGTTTTTAGACAGACTTGGCAGCATTGTCACAAAATCACAGGTTCCTGCATTAGTATCTGGGATACCTCCAATGCCCTTCTTGACCTTTGAAAAGGCAGATGACCTATATAAAGAGCGCAGAAACTGTTTCTACACAGAGACAATTCGAAGAAATTTATTTATTCAACCATACCACCACTGGTATATTGCCCATAGACATACGGATCAAGACCTGTACTATGCATTAAATGCAATTGAAGAAGCCCTGGATATTGTTCGTAAAAAGTACCCTGTAACATAAACTTTCACATGGTCCAATTTAAAAGTGCATACTAGGAGCCTATCCTTTTATGCACTTTTATTGGGTTAAGGAGGAGCAAAATGTCATTTACCATAGAAAATATTCTTGACATTGATAATTTAAAGGGAGTTAAGCTTGTTGCAGGGGATAGAGGACTTAATAGACAGGTGAAATGGGTAACAATACTAGAAGTTCTAGATGAGTTAACCTATTTAGATGAGGGAGATTTGCTTGTAACAACTGGCTATGGACTTGCAGAGGACCAAGAACTGCAAAATAGCTTAATTGAACTGCTTGATAAGAAAAATATGGCAGGAATTGCAATCCAGCCAGGTTTTTCTCTTGCAGAAATTCCTGCAGCCTTGCTGGAGGAGGCAGACAAAAGGGGCTTTCCTGTCTTATACCTGCCAAAGGATTTTTCCTTTAGCAGATTTACACGTCATATATTGAAGCATCTTATTAATCACCAGTTTTATTTATTGGAATACTCACAAAAGATTTATAAACAATTAACAAAGCTTGTATTAAACAACCAGGGGCTAGACAGCATTGCCGGAACCCTTATGGAGATGATTAAAAAGCATGTAGTTATCCTGGATTTATTTTACAATCCAATTGTCCAGAACTTTACTTCAACTAAAGACCTTAAATTATTCTTTTGTCTTACCGAGGAAATAAAAAGCATTTCAAACCTGATAAGTGCCAAATCCCAATATGTTAGATTAAATAATGGTGATCAGGTTTATCTAGTTTCTATTACTACAGGGTCTGAGACTATGGGTTACTTATGTGTTTTAAATCCAGAGGATTCCCTGGAGGAAATGGATGCAATAGCAATAGAGCATGCAGCAACCCTGGCCGCCCTTGTAATGTTAAAGGAGATTGCAGTGAGAGAGACAGAAAATAGCTTAAGGGAGGATTTTCTAGAAGAAACATTGAAGGGAGTAAATCCGCCACAGATACTTGCAAAAAAGGCTGCCACCTTTGGTTACGATAAGAATAAGGGTTACCATTTGATCCTTTTTAATTTAACAAGTTGGGAGATAGTGGCTAATTGTAAAACTGAAAACCAATTGTTTAACCTAAAAAAGTATTTATTAACCTCTATTGAGCACTGTATTTCCAAGTACGGCCTTAGATACATGTATAAGTTCTCCCACGATAAAATACTGCTATTGCTCCAGGTAAGTAATGAAGATTTTCCCCTTGTTGAAAAAGCATCTCAAGAGATTATTGATATTATAAAAGCTAAGTATGGCAGCCATGGGATTGTGGCAGGTATAAGCAATTATTACAGCAAGCTTGAAAATCTAAACCTTGCATATCAAGAGGCATCCAGGGCAATAGAGTTGAGAGGAATAGCTAATAAAACGGTGACTTTATTTACAGATATTGAAATATACAATTTATTTTATGAAATTGCCCGCCAGGACTTTTCCCAAAGCTTTTTTAAAGAGAAGCTGGGCCTCTTAATAGATTATGATAAAAAGAATGGGTCCCAAATGGTGACAACCCTTGAACACTTTCTTGCCTGCAACTGTAATTTGCAGGAAACGTCAACAAGCCTGTATGTACATCGCCATACGTTAAGATATAGATTACAAAGAATAAAAGAAATTACAGGCCTAGATCCTTTAATACCGCAAGATAGACTAAAACTTCAAATGGCCCTAATGCTTTTAAAAGTAATATAATAGCAATTGGTGATAAAACCAAAGCAGTCACTCTAGAATGGCTGCTTTTGTTTTCTTTGGGATTTTTGAGCAAATAAAAAATAATCCATATATTTGGTAGGAAAATTAAATATTTTGTCAAATTGAATATAGGAATATATGAATTTGTTTTTGTGTTTGCTTAAAATGAGATGAAGACAGTGACCGGTGAAGAAACAAAGGGGGGTTGAAAATGAGTAAAGAAGAAAATGGACACTGGACGCACAGGGTTAAAAAGGATCTGGCACAAAGAGTTGTAGATATAATTCATAATATTACCAAGAACAACGTTCAATTCATGGGAAACGGCGGGGAAATAATAGCTACCACCCAACCAGAACGACTGGGAACTATACATGAAGGAGCAAAAAAGGTCATGTCTGGTATTAGTGATTTTGCTGCAATAACTGAAGAGGATGCAAAAAACATGACAGGGGTTTTACCAGGCTATACAGGTCCTATAGTTTTAGATGGAGAAAGAATTGCTTGTATTGGCATAACTGGAGATCCATTATTAGTTAAGCCTCTCCAGGAATTGGCTTCTGTAATCGTAGTTGAGGAAATAAAGAAATCCCAAATAAGCAGTTTGGTTCACAACCAGATACAAAACATCTCTGCAGTTATTCAAGAATTGACGGCAAGTGCTGAGGAAATAGCCTCTTATACAAAAGAGACAGAAAGCATTAGCCTTAAAGCCTTGGAAAAGTCTAACAATACAAATGAAATAATAGAAATAATCAGAACCATAGCCGACCAGACAAATCTACTAGGGCTAAACGCTGCAATTGAAGCTGCCAGGGCAGGTGAACATGGACGTGGCTTTAGCGTTGTAGCTGAGGAAGTAAGAAAGCTATCAACTAAATCCAAGGAATCAGTAAACAGCATAAACCAAACCATTATTGAAATCCAACGTGTAATAAATGATATATCAAGCATAGTCAAACAATCAGCTGAGATAACCGGACAGCAGTCCATGGCTTTACAGGGGCTTTCAGAAAGCATGGTAGGGATCCAAGAGGCAACAAATAAGTTGTTACAAAAGTAATAACCATTTATTTCCCACTTGCAAAGAATAGTAGTTAGTGGCGTTTAGACATGGGATAACATAGAATAGATAACAGGATATAAATAAAGGATAATAGTAGTCAATACCGAGCTTATATATGACTGTCTAAGAGGATGTGAATTGATGAGGAGATTTAGAGTTGGTATAGACGATTTAAGAAAGGTTTGTAAACCGGCTTCATTAGGCTTTAAAACCACAAAGGATGTAAAAACATTGGAAGGTATTATAGGTCAGGAAAGGGCAGTAAAGGCAATGAATTTTGGCCTGAGAGTAAACAATAAAGGATACAACATATACATGGCTGGAATAAACGGAACTGGAAAAACCAGCTATGCCAAGTCGCTGGCCTACAATGTAGCTTCTAAGGGGCAGGTGCCAAATGACATATGTTATGTATTTAACTTTAAGGAAATAGACAGGCCCATAATCATTGAAATTCCCCCTGGAACAGGAGAAAAGCTTGCTGCAAATATGGATGAATTAGTTGAAACTGTTAAAAAGGGGATTTCAAAGGCATTTACCGGCGAGGAATTCGATACCCAAAGAAGACTAATCAGAGATAAATATCAAAAGGATACCAGTGAATTATTACAGGAGTTGGATAAAATAGGCAAGGAAAAGGGCTTTGTTGTACGTCAAACATCCAAGGGTCTAGTTAGTGTTCCATTGGTGGATGGTAAGCCTGTAGACCAGATGGAAGAAGAATTAATAACTGAGGAAATTACAAAGGAAATTCAAGAAAAAATTCCAGAAATGCAAAAGCTCCTGGACGAAGTAACAAGAAAAATAAAGGTATTAGAGAAGGAAGCTTCTATGGAGCTTGTCTCCATAGAAAAAAAGATTGCCATGGCAGTAATTAAGCCCGAAATAGATATGGTGAGAGAAAAGTATAAGGATTATCTGAAGATACAAGTTTATTTAGACAATGTTGAAAAGGATATGGCAGATCACTTAAATGTCTTTAAGATAAAAGAGGAGGATCAATCACTAAATCCCTTATTACCCCTGCAGATGGAAAGCCATTTGAGCAGATATAAGGTTAATCTATTTGTAAATAATGCTAACCAGGAAGGGGCACCTGTAGTATGTGAAACCAATCCCAACTATTACAATCTATTTGGGAAGGTTGAAGGCAAGGCTAACATAGGCGGAATAAGCACAGACTTTTCCATGATAAAGTGTGGTTCTATACATAAAGCTAATGGAGGTTATCTTATAATACATGCCAAGGAGCTTCTAAAAGATCCCTTTGCCTGGGACGCCTTAAAGAGAACCCTGAAAAATCAGGAATCAGTAATTGAAAACATTGGAGAGCAATTCAAAATATTTCCAACTGCCACCATCAAGCCGGAAGCAGTACCTATTAATGTAAAAGTTATTCTCATTGGAAGCTCGTACATTCAGCAGCTGCTGTACAACTATGATGAGGATTTTAGCAAGCTCTTTAAAATTATTGCCCAATTTGATACTTCCATGGAAAGAAATAAGGATAATATACTCATGTTCTCCCAGTTCGTGAGTTCAGTATGCCAACTGGAGAAACTTAAGGAGTTTGACAAAACAGCCGTTGCCAGGATCATTGAGTTCAGCTCGAGATTAGCAGGCCACCAGAAAAGGCTTTCAACAAGATTTAATGAAATTGTTGAAATTGTCTATGAGGCAAGTGCATGGGCTGAAATAGAACAGAGCCAGGTTGTAAGCTCAACCCATGTGGAAAGGGCAATAGAGGAAAAAATTAATAGGGCAAACCTGCTTGAGGAAAAAATTCAGGAAAACATAATTGAAGGACAAATTCTTATTGAAACAGAAGGTGAGGTTGTTGGTCAGATAAACGGCCTTTCTGTATATAATCTAGGGGATTATTCCTTTGGAAAACCTTCAAAAATTACAGCCAGGGTATTTAAAGGAAAGAAGGGTCTTATAAATATTGAACGTGAAGCGAAAATGAGCGGAAAGATTCATGATAAGGGCGTTCTTATTCTCTCAGGATATATAGGTGGCAGGTATGCAAGAAAATCACCCCTGAGTATTAGTGCAAGCATTTGTTTTGAACAAAGCTATGGTGGTGTTGATGGGGATAGTGCTTCCTGTGCTGAGTTGGTTGTGCTTCTCTCAGCTCTTACTGATATTCCAGTTAGACAGGATCTGGCTATAACCGGAGCAATGAATCAAAGAGGCCAGGTTCAGCCAATTGGTGGTGTAAATCAAAAGATAGAGGGCTTCTATGAGCTGTGTAAAGAACGAGGTCTTACTAAAACCCAGGGAGTAATAATTCCAAAGCAAAATATCGTTAATCTAATGCTGAGTAAAGAGCTTGTAAAGGACTGTAAGGCAGGCAAATTTCACATCTACTCTTTTTCCCATGTAGATGAAGCCATAGAACTCTTAACCGGATTTTCTCCAGAAGAATTTTTTGAAAGGGTGCAAACAAAACTTGAGGAATTTGCCGGGGACCAGGATATTGATTAAATTAAGGGCCCTTATGCATCCACTTTGAAAGCATAAGGGCTCTAATACTATTGAGACTGTAGGGTGATCTCATTAATATATACATTTGATGTGTTAGGGCTATTCTCGTCAGATATTGAAGCCTTGATAGGAATTCTAAGCTGAACTGTGGTTCCTTGATCGGAACTTGAACAAATTCTCAACCCATAGCTTGGTCCATAAAGACTAATTAGTCTTTCGTGTACATTACTTAAGCCTACCCCATTTCCAGACCCATAACCTGGCTGAAGAACCAGGTGAATTTTTTCTTCGGGAATGCCAACACCGTCATCAGATACCATCATTACTAGAGTATCTTCCACCATACTGGCGGAAATCTTTAAGGTTCCTCCACCCACCTTGGGGGTTATCCCATGCTTTACAGCATTTTCCACAATGGGCTGAAGGCTGAGAAAGGGTATTTTTGTATCAAGCAGGCAATCGTCAATATCCTGGACGATTTTTAGTGAATCCTCAAAGCGAGCTTTTTCCAGTGTTAAATAAGTGTGAATGCACTCTAGTTCTTCCCCAAGGGTTATATAGTGTCCTCGTCTTCTGAGAGTTTGCCTGAAAAAGTCAGCCAGATGGATTAGAAGCTGCCTAGCCTTTTCAGGATTGGTTCGACTGTAAAGGACAATGGTATTAATTGTATTGAAAAAGAAGTGTGGATTAATTTGTGCATGTAAAGCATCAAGTCTGGCTTTAGTTAGAAGCTGAGACTGTCTGTCAAGCTCAGCTAATTCAGTTTGCATACTTAATAACTGTCCGATGCCCAAGGCAAGTCTAACTGATTGATCGGGAAGGGGGCCTGGACGAGTATCATATAGCTTTAGTGTCCCTATGACCTTGCCCTTAACCTTAAGGGGCACTATTATGGCTGCACCCAGGGGACAGCTGCAGTCCTTAACGGGACAGTTAAATCCTTCCGAGGTTTCAATAACCTTATATTTCCCGGTTTTTAAAACCTCTTTGGTAGCTGATGTAACTATGGGATCTCCAGGACGGTGCCTTTCGCATCCTACACCCAGAAAAGCCAGGATTTTTTCCTTGTCAGTTATAGCAACAGCCGGCAGCTGGCTGATCTTTTTTATAATTTCAGCCGTATTTTGGGCGGTGTTTTCGTCTAAACCATGCCGTAAGTAGGGGAGTGTCTCGTGGGCGATAAAAAGGCTTGTATTTGTGGCCTGCCTGTTTTCATCTTGACTTTTTGACGGCTTTGTGTATAACTTTAGTATTAACCAGAAGAAAGTAACGTTAGCAGGAATCAAAAGAAATGCCTTCAAAGCTACCTCCAGGGGAGCTGCTAGGAGAAACAGCCCTTCTAACAGGGAAAAAATTATAACACATAAAAAGATTAAGGTTTTGGACATTAAGGTTCCTCCACAACATGAATAGTTACATGAATAGTTAATTGTTATTGTCTCATAATTCTACTTTTTGTCAATCAACTCCTGCAAAATAAAAGATTTAAGAAGGAATTACCAGGATAATGTTGAAAATGATAGTGTGTAATATTTAAGCTTCACATATATAGTAAAGGAGAGAAGGTTTAGGTGGTAAAGGGAATAGGTACCGATATTGTTAGTATAGTAAGGATTAAAAGCTCCATAGCAAAATTCAAGGAAAAGTTCCAAAATAAGATATTTACCATGGATGAATGGAATTACTGCTGGAACAAAAAGAATCCCTATCCTTCCCTGGCTGCACGTTTTGCCGCCAAGGAGGCAGTATTAAAAGCCTTAGGAACAGGCAAGGGTAAGATAAAGTGGTTGGATATTGAGATCAAATTAGATCCTAAAGGTAAACCTGGTATTAACCTGTCTGGGTTGGCTGCTGAGACAGCAAGATCCCAATATATTAGCAATTTTAATTTAAGCCTGTCACATTGCTCTGAATATGCGGTAGCCTTTGTTGTAGCCGAATAGGGGGAGAAAAAGTGAAACTTGTTACTTCTACTGAGATGATAAATATAGATAGTACTGCAATAAGTAAATATGCTATACCTGGAATTGTATTGATGGAAAATGCAGGTTTGGCCGTGGTAAAGAAGATAGCTCAGATTTTTGGACATGACCTAGGCAGAAAGAGAATCATGATTTTTTGCGGTAAGGGCAATAATGGTGGAGACGGAATGGTCATTGCCAGACATCTTATCAATAAGGGTGTGGAAGTAAAGGTCTATTTATTGTGCAGTCCAGCAGAGATTAAAGGTGATGCAGCAGCAAATCTCACAATCCTACAATCCATGGGAGCCAAGATATATCCAATTATCAATGATAAAGATCTGCATAGGGTAGAAATATCCATGATGTATGCCGATTTAATTGTAGATGCTATTTTTGGTACTGGACTTAAGGGCGAACCCAGGGGCATAGCTGCAAAGCTTATCAAGCTCATAAACGAATCCAGGAGATTAACACTAAGTGCAGATGTGCCGTCTGGCCTGGAAGCTGATACTGGAAAGGTACATGGTGAGTGTATTAATGCCAATCATACCATTACCTTTGGTTTGGCCAAGATTGGTATATTTATTGAACCGGGGTGCAGGTATAGTGGAGAGATAGAAGTGGCTGACATATCCCTGCCACGACAGCTTTTAAATAGTCATACTTTAAATCGGGAATTAATAACTAAAGAATGGGTTAAGAGCAAGCTTTCAAAACGGGACCATAATACCCATAAAGGCACTTATGGTCACGTTCTAGTATTAGGAGGCTCACCTGGGATGACAGGTGCCGTTTATTTGGCAGCCACAGGAGCCTTAAGGGCTGGTGCCGGCCTTGTTACTGCGGCGGTACCCCGATCTCTAAATCCTATTCTTGAACAAAAGCTTACTGAGGTTATGACACGACCGCTGCCTGAGAGTGAAAAGGGCCTCCTTGGCAGAGATTCTCTGGAACCTATTTTAGATGTGGCTGAAAAAGCAGATACTATAGTTATAGGTCCTGGAATGGGTGTTTCTGCTGAAGGGGAAACATTATTAAAGGAGCTATTGCCCCAATTAAAAATTCCTGTAATCCTGGATGCTGACGGTTTAAACCTTTTTAATAAAATAATAAGGGACAAAAAGGAATTTTTTAAGCAAGTACAAACAGGTATGATTTTCACACCCCACCCAGGTGAAATGGCCAGACTATGCAAATTAGACAGCCAGGAGGTACAAAAAGACCGCCTCTCAATTGCAGAGGGTTATGCCAAAGAGTGGGGCGTCACCCTTGTACTCAAGGGCTCTAAAACCATTATTGCCTCGCCAAGGGGTAGAACCTATCTAAACATTAATGGAAATCCAGGTATGGCCACAGGTGGTTCTGGGGATGTTCTGGCAGGTATAATAGGAGCACTTCTAGCCCAGAAACTTGACATTGAAGCAGCGGCCTCTGTTGGTGTCTTTCTCCACGGATATGCAGGGGATAGGGCAGCAGAACAATTAGGTGAATACTCGTTGACGGCAATGGATATTATTGATTATCTCCCATGTGTATTAAGAGAATTAACTGAGGGTGAATAAATTTGCGACCAGCAAAAGCTGAAATAAATCTTAATAATCTTGCTCACAACGTTAGGGAATTAAGAAAACTGTCAAATTCAAGGCACTTCATGGCTGTTGTAAAGGCTGATGGTTATGGACATGGAGCTGTACAGGTTGCTGGAACAGCCCTGGAAAGCGGTGCTGATAATTTGGGAGTTGCTGCAATACAAGAAGGTATAGAGCTTAGAGAGGCTGGAGTAAAGGCCCCCATACTGATCTTTGGATGGACTCCCCATGAGTATGGAGATGTCCTTGTAAGATACGATCTTACCCAGACAGTGTTTTCCATGGAACAGGCTGAGCAGCTTTCCAAGGTCTCAAAACGTATTGGAGAAAAAATAAATATCCACTTGAAGATAGATACAGGTATGAACAGGCTTGGATTTCAAGCCACTGAAAAGTCAGCTGACGAGATAAAAAAGATTTTTGCCGCAGGGGGCTTAAGAGTACTGGGAGCCTTTACTCATTTTGCTGAGGCAGACAACAGATTCTCAGACTTTACTTCAATCCAGTTTAATCTATTTAAAGCCTTTATTTCAGAGCTAGAAAGTCAAGGTTTGGAATTTCCTGTTAAGCATTGTGCCAATAGTGCTGCCATTATTGATTATCCTGATACACATCTGGATATGGTCAGGGCGGGAATAAGTATATACGGGCTGTATCCTGATTTAATCATGAAGGATAGGATAGTGCTAAAGCCTGTCATGAGATTCCTGGCCAGGATTGCTCATATAAAGGATATTAGCAAGGGTGAAACGGTAAGTTATGGCAGAACTTTTAAAGCACAAGAAAATAAGAGGATAGCAACTATTCCCATTGGCTATGCCGATGGATATAATCGCTTGTTATCGAATAAAGGTAAGGTTATAATAAATAATAGTTTTGCTCCAGTTGTGGGAAGAGTCTGCATGGATCAATTCATGGTAGATATAACCCATGTTCCGCAAAGTATACGGCCAGGTGATGAAGTCATTCTTTTTGGAGCAGATGATAAAGGGCTAGAGGTTAGTGTAGATGAAATTGCCCAAATTACGGGAACCATAAACTATGAGATAGTCTGCATGGTCAGTAAAAGGGTACCAAGGATATATAAGACATAGGGACGGTCTTTTGTCTTATTTTCAAGTGTGATAAGGGGGACATGCTTATCACTGCAATAAAATGATATTTACTGCCGTATATATTTACAAAATTGGGAAACAAATATATAGGAGAGAACAATATGGAACTGCTAAAAGCAAAAATATTAGAAGAAGGTCATGTTTTATCGGCAAATATTTTAAAGGTAGATTCTTTTCTAAACCATCAAATGGATCCTGTTTTAATGTATAAAATTGGCCAGGAGTTTGCAGAAAGATTTAATGGCGAGAAAGTCACTAAGGTTTTAACTGTTGAAGCATCAGGTATTGCAGCAGCATTAATGACTGGTCTTGTATTGGAAGTGCCTGTCCTTTTTGCCAAGAAAAAAAAGCCTTCAACCATGAGTGAAGCCTTTTTTACCGGCCGAATACATTCCTATACCAAAAACGAAACTGTTGACATAGTTGTAGCTAAAAAGTATTTAAAGATGGAAGATAGAGTATTGATTATTGATGACTTTTTAGCTACAGGGGAAGCAGCCAGGGGTATGATTGAAATTGTCCATCAGGCAGGCTGTCATTTAGTTGGTGTTGGTATATGTATTGAAAAATCCTTCCAGGAAGGTGGAAGACAATTAAGGGAGCTAGGGGTGAGGGTTGAAACACTAGTAAGTATAAATGCATTGAATGATGGAAAAATTGACTTTGAATAGAATTATTGTTATTATTTGTCCTTGAACACATATAGCATAAAGGATATAATATAGTATAGCATATGCGCGGAAGTATTGTTGCAGGGGGTGCCCTTATTGTCTCGTGTCAAAAGGATTATGATAAGTATACCAGAAAACCTATTAAAGGAAGTAGATGGATTAGCTAATAGAGAAAAAAGAAATCGCAGCGAATTCATTAGGGAAGCTATGAAGTTATATATATCTGAACAAAATAAAAGGAATATTAGGGAGCAGATGAAAAAGGGTTATCAGGAGATGGCCCAGATTAATCTATGTTTAGCTGTGGAAAATTACGAGGTAGAAAATGAAGCACAGGAATATTATGAAGAGAAACTAGCGGAGTGTAAATAGAATGCATGTAAGAAGAGGAGATATTTTTTATGCCCAATTAAATCCAGTTGTTGGTTCTGAACAAGGGGGAACAAGACCTGTGCTTATCATTCAAAATGATATTGGAAACCAGTACAGTCCCACCACCATTGTTTTAGCAATCACTTCACAGATTTCCAAGGCAAAACTGCCAACTCACATTGAAATGCCAAGTAGTAAAAGTGGTCTTGAAAAAAACTCTGTTATCCTGGCAGAACAAATACGCACAATTGATAAAAGTCGATTAAAGCACAAGGTGGCTTATTTGGATGAGGAGTTTATGATTAAGGTGGATAAAGCTCTTGAAATAAGCTTGGGCTTAACGGAGATCTAAAAGTTTTTTCATGTCTACTTGATGTAGGCATTTTTATTTTCCCATTAGAATATGTAATGAAGCAAGGGGGGATAAAAATGGCTGCACCAAAAATTGGGATTACCTGTGGTGAAGATGTCAAAGAGGGCAAGGTTTTTTTAACAAATTACTATTTAAGATGTGTACAACGGGCGGGGGGCATCCCCTGGTTAATTCCATCAATAGAAAAGAATATAAGTGACTATTTGTCTAACCTGGACGGGATAATATTATCAGGAGGAGTTGATGTTGACCCATTATATTTTGGTGAAGAACCAATAATTGGAATGGGTGAAATAACGCCAGGGAGAGATAACTTTGAAATTAAACTGACACAAGCAGCAATCATCTTAGACGTGCCAATTCTAGCAATTTGCAGGGGTGTTCAGGTATTAAATATTGCCCTGGGAGGTAATATATATCAAGATATATTATCCCAGGTGCCAGGTGTATATAAACATACACAATATGCTCCCAAATGGTACCCAACCCATACTATACATATAATTCGAGACTCAATTCTAGAAGGCATATTTAAATCAGAGACAGCTAGGGTTAACTCATTTCATCACCAGGCTGTAAGCAGCCTGGCAGATGGCATAGTATCCATTGCCAGTACTTCAGATGGGATTGTTGAGGCCATTACAATGCCAAATAAAAAGTTTGTGTTAGGTGTACAGTGGCACCCTGAATGTATGGCAGACAGATTTCAGGATCAGCAGCAGATATTTAATGAATTTGTTAAAGCCTCCACTAGATAATGGTTATACAATATACATCAAGAGTAATGATAGAATATATGAAAGAAGGTGATATTTTGCTGGCATTGACAAATGGACGTATCATTACAGTTACAGGCCCTGTATATGAAAAAGGGACAATAGTAGCTGACGGTGATAAAATAAGCAGGGTGGGTTTGACCACTGACGTTCAAATACCATCAGGAAGCAGGGTTCTGGACCTTGCTGGAAAAACAGTTGTCCCCGGCTTCATTGAAAGCCACTGCCATGTAGGCATAATGGAAGAGGTGTATAGAATAGAGGGTGATGACTTAAATGAGACATCCAATCCAGTTACCCCTACTTTAAGGGCAATAGATGCAGTTTATCCCGGAGACCTGGCCTTTAAGGATGCCCTTGAGGCCGGAGTTACTACCATACACACCCTGCCTGGGAGTGCCAATGTAATTGGCGGCATCACACTTATAATGAAGACTCACGGACTGGTTATTGACAACATGGCAGTAAACCCCTGTGCCGGTCTTAAGGTGGCATTTGGTGAAAACCCAAAGCGGATATATGGAGACCAATCAAAAATGCCAAAAACACGAATGGCTACTGCAGCCATGCTGAGAGAACAAATGGTTAAAGCAATGAGCTACAGGGATAAAAACCAAAAGGCCAAATGTGATCCAGACAAGAAGCCTGAGAGGGACCTGGCCATGGAGGCGCTAGGCATGGTTCTAGATGGTACAATTCCCTTGAGAGCCCATGCCCATAGAACAGATGATATTATGACTGCAATTCGTATTGCAGAGGAATTTAAAGTTAAAATTATTATTGAGCATGGTACTGAGGCCCATTTAATAGCAGATGAGATTGCCGACAGAAGCATTCCTGTAGTTACCGGACCCAGCTTTACATCAAGAGCCAAGGTGGAGCTTGGACAAAGGACCTTTGAGACCCCCGGCATTTTATCCAGAAGGGGAGTCAAGGTAGCAATCATGACAGATCATCCTGTTATTCCCATTAATTATCTGCCACTTTGTGCTGCCCTGGCTGTTAAGGCAGGCATGGATTATGATGAGGCGTTAAAAGCCATAACAATAAATGCCGCGGAAATTCTTGGCATATCCAACAGGGTTGGGAGCATAGAGGAGGGCAAGGATGCGGACCTGGTTATTATGGACGGTGACCCACTAGAAATAAAAACAAAAGTCCTTGAAGTATTTATTAATGGTAACTCAGTGTACCAAAACAACTAGATTATTAGTATAAGGCCCACTGCCATGGTGGGTTTTCATTACTTTTTCCTTTACTTTGGCAATGGCCATTGGATATTATATGAGGTAGTGGAGGAGGCTCGGATCAATGATGGCTTTTCATGTTAATAATGAGACACAAACTTTAAAGCTGGGACAAGTTATTGGGCAAAACATGGTCCCAGGCATGGTAATTTGCCTCAAGGGTGATCTGGGTGCGGGAAAAACAACCCTGACCAGGGGAATTGTTAAGGGAGCCGGTATTGACAGCCATGTCACAAGTCCTACCTTTACAATTATCAATGAATATGAGGGTAAGTACAAGCTATATCATATTGATACTTATAGAATAGAAAGCCTGGATGAGATGATTGATCTGGGAGTTGAAGATTATCTTCCGGCAGGGGATGGAGTAACAGTAATTGAGTGGCCCGAGCTTATTGAGGATCTGCTCCCTGAAGATAGACTTATTTTAAATATTGTGCCTGAGGGAGTTCATGAAAGAAAGATTACAGTGCAAATACATGGGAAGAGCACTTCCTATGAAAAGCTTTTACAGGAGTTGAAAAACCATGATAGTATTGGGAATTGATAGCTCTACTCAAGTAAACACTATTGCCCTACTTCAAGACGGACAATTGCTTTGTGAAGCAATCTTAAATACCCGCAAAAACCATTCCCAGAGGCTTATGCCCATGATAGATATACTCCTAAAGGAGGCAGGGCTGACAATAGAAAATGTAGATGGTGTGGCTGTTTCCTCAGGTCCTGGCTCCTTTACAGGTTTAAGAATTGGAATGACAACAGGCAAGGCACTTGCCTGGTCTCGAAATAAGCCCCTGGTTGGCATTCCCAGCCTTGATGGAGTAGCATTTAACGCCCAGGGAGTAACAGGAACTATCTGCCCAATATTAAATGCCAAACGTAACGAAGTATATACTGCCCTCTATAAAATGGTCAAGGGAGAACTGCAAAGAATTTCTGATTACATGGCAGTGGAACCCCTAGAACTAATAAAGAGATTACAAAATCAGAGCCAGGTTACCCTATTGGGAGATGGAATTGAGGAGTTTATTTCCATATTTGCAGAAAACCTTGGGGACAGGCTTGCAGTACCCTCATCTGCAAACAGACTTCCAAGGGCTTCCCACATTGCCTATCTGGGGTGGAGACGTCTGTTAAAGGGAGAGGCAGATGATGTAATTAATCTGGTCCCTCTTTATGTAAGAAAGGCAGATGCAGAGATTAAACTGGAGTCAAAGGGACGGAGTACATAAATGGGTGAAGAATATACAATTAGAAAAATGATGTTTGATGATATAGAGCAGGTGCTGGAGGTGGAAAGGTTTTCATTTCCAAGTCCCTGGTCAAAGAAAGCCTTTGAGGCAGAGCTGCATGATAATCTCTTCGCTCACTATTTTGTTGCTGTACAGGGTGAAACTATAGTAGGTTATGCAGGAATGTGGATGGTTTTAGATGAAGCACATGTGACAAACATTGCGGTCCGCCCTGCCTTCAGGGGATTGAATTATGGCAAAAGACTTACCCAAGAGCTTATCATTCAAGCCTTTAAGCTGGGAGCTAATCGAATTACTTTAGAAGTAAGGGTATCCAACATGGTTGCAAGAAACCTTTACAAGGGCCTGGGTTTTCGTGAGGTAGGTATTCGCAAGGGTTATTATTCTGATAATAATGAAGATGCCATAATCATGTGGAAAAATATTCAGTTGAGTAATGATTATGTATCTTGTGATGAAGGCAGGGGGTGATACCATGTTGGTTTTAGGAATTGAGACAAGCTGTGACGAAACATCAGCAGCTGTTATCAGCAATGGAAATAAAATATTGAGCAATGTCATATCCAGTCAAATTAGCACTCACCAGCCCTACGGCGGTGTTGTTCCAGAAATTGCCTCGAGAAAACACCTGGAAAATATAATCCCTGTAATTAGTGAGGCAATGGACCAGGCTGATATATCTTTTAAGGAGCTTGACGCAATAGCAGTAACCTATGGTCCTGGTCTGGCAGGGGCCCTGCTGGTGGGTGTTTCTGCTGCTAAAGCCCTGGCTTATTCCCTTGGCAAACCATTAATAGGAGTAAATCATCTAGATGGTCATATTTATGCAAGCTTTCTTGAGCATACAATCCAGATGCCTCTTGTTTGCCTGGTGGTTTCTGGGGGCCATACAAGTCTTGTTTATATGGAAGACCATGACCATAGAATCTTACTGGGTGCTACAAGGGATGATGCCGCTGGAGAGGTTTTTGATAAAATTGCCCGGAAGATGAATTTAGGATATCCAGGGGGTCCTATTGTTGAAAAGATGGCCCTTGAAGGACAGGAAACAATTGACTTCCCAAGGGCATGGCTTGAACCGAACAGCTTTGATTTTAGCTTCAGCGGTTTAAAGACTTCAGTTATAAATTATCTCCACAAAAAAGAACAAATAGGAGAAGAAATAAATGTTCCTGATATAGCTGCAAGCTTCCAGAAGGCTATATTTGAGGTTCTCATAACAAAAACCATCAGGGCTGCAGAAGCCAAAAATGTTAAAATCATAGTGCTGGCCGGTGGAGTTGCAGCTAATACCTATTTTAAAAACTTGATGACACAGGAGGCAGGCAAAAAGGGGATAAAGGTATATTATCCATCACCAGTTTTATGCACAGATAATGCAGCCATGATTGCCTGTGCAGGCTATTACAACCTTTTAAGGGGCAAAACCGCCAATCTTGATCTTAATGCTGTTCCCAATCTCCAGATGGAGCTTGAAATGTGACAGGATTTCTAAATCTAATTGCAAGCCATTTACAGGTACCAGGTCCCATAAATACTTAGGACTTAAGTACCTGTTAGGAATAATTAGTAACATGTAATTGTGAGGAATGTGGAAAACTCCTTCAGGTTTTGGGGGTCAATTAACTTGACTGTGGATGATGGATTATAGAATAAAGGTTCGATTGCCTGTGGATATGTGGATAAATACTGTGGATAAAGAGTATGCTGTAAGAAAAAGTGTGGAAAGCAGGTTAACATAAAAAGACAAAATGGATTATCAAAAACAATTACTATTACAAAATGTCCATAAATTTAATATCTTACCGGTCACCTCAGTATGCAACACCTCGTGTATTTTTTGTTCCCATAAACAAAACCCCGGCAATTTACAGGTATACAGTTTTGGCAGCCTATCCATGGAGACCATTGATTTGCTGCTGTCTTTTTTGGACAAGAACAAGAAAATCATCATCGGGGAATCGGCTACAAGGCTTATAGAAGGGGAACCCTTCTGCAATCCGAATTTTAAGGAAATTTTATCTAAATTAAGACGCACTTTCCCAGATACACCCCTGTCAATCACCACTAATGGCATAATCCTTGATGATGAATGGTTTAAGTTTTTAACAGATATTAAACCATTAGAGATAAACTACTCAATAAACTGTATAAACCCAAAAAACAGAAAAATCATCATGGGCAGCAGAGTAACAAATAATCCTGAATATGTCCTGGGAAAACTGGCATCCCACTCAATCAATTATCATGGAAGCCTGGTGGCCATGAACTGGTTGACAGGCTGGGAGGAGCTTGAGGAAACCATCGCCCTGGTGGACAAAAATGCTGGCTCAACAATACGTGTGTTTCTTCCTGGTCATACAAAATTAGCACCACAAAGCCTTAGGTTTCCCCAAAGTTATGAATATGAACTAAGGGATAGTGTGGAAAAGCTTAGAACAAGATACAGTATTCCAATAACCCTGGAGCCGTCCCTTATTACCAATTTGGAACCTGAAGTAATTGGAGTTATCAAGAATTCACCAGCTGCTTTATGCGGAATTATCAAGGGGGATATTATAAAACAGGTGGATGGTGTTAATGTTTTAACAAGATATGACGCTTTTAGCCTTGTGAGAAAAAAGGCCAATACGAATTTAAAGCTTTTAAGGAAGGGAACTGGGATTCACATAGAGATGCTTAAAGCAGCAGGGGAAGCCTCGGGACTTGTAATGGACTATGACATTGACAGCTCAATTAGAGAGGATATTAGAAGAATTTGTATTAGGAATAGAAGAAAAAAAATTTGGATTATGGCTTCTAAGCTGGGTGCTCCCATTCTCAGGGAGCTTTTAAAAGACATGGATGCAGAAGCAGAGGTTGTGGAAACAGAAAATTTATTTTTTGGCGGCTCAATTGTGTGTGCAGGCTTATTGACAGTTGATGATTTTCTAATGGCTTATGAAAAGATCAGAGCTAGAGCTGCACAAGGGAACGTATTAGTCCTGCCGGCCATAGCCTTTGACCAGCAGGGCAGGGATTTAACAGGCTGCTATTATCATGAGGTTGAGAAAGAAACAGGCATAAGTACTATATTACTTTAATAACCTTTCCATGGATAACCATGGACTTTCAAAAATTATTAAGGTATTCTACTTACATTGAAAGGTTTTGTGAAAGTTAATTTTTTTATGTTTTATGTAAGGCTAATTAATAAAAGGAATCTATAATTTATTGTCGAATACCAGTTTTTATAGGTTTTTTCCTGGAAAACCTATACCTACTTTATGTAAAATATTAGTATATATTTAATTTTACTAGCAGTTGAAATTTATAGTGAATTCATAAATTTTGGGTTTTTGGAGAATGGAAGGAGGCAAAAACATGTGTCAATGCTGCTGTTCCAATCAGACAGTTGTGGATCCTAAAAGCCAACAACTAGAAGAGGCGCTAAAAAAGTACAGCGGTAAAAAAGGAGCGCTAATACCAGTACTACAAGAGGCGCAGGATATATATGGGTATCTACCGGAAGAGGTCATGGTGGAAATTGGGGAAAAGCTCAGTATTCCTGTAAGCAAGGTCTATGGTGTAGCTACTTTTTACGCTCAGTTTCACTTAAAACCAAGGGGCAGAAACATCATTAGAATTTGTTTAGGAACTGCGTGTCATGTAAGGGGAGGAGCCAAGATCTTAGAAAAACTAGAAGAGACACTGCAGATAAAAGACGGCGAGACAACGCAAGACTTGGAATTCACGTTAGAATCAGTTGCTTGTATTGGGGCCTGCGGTCTTGCCCCTGTAATTATGATTAATGACGATACACATGGCAGGTTAACTCCTGATGCTGTTTCTAAAGTGATAAAACAATATCAGTAGGGAGGTGCTCTTAAGTTGGATAAAAAACGAATTCTGATTTGTGCTGGTACAGGCTGTGTTTCTTCTGGCTCCAACAAGGTTGAAGCCAAACTAAAGGAAACAATTAAAGAAAAAGGGCTGCAGGATGATGTTCAAGTAGTCATTACTGGCTGCCACGGCTTTTGTGAACAGGGTCCTCTGCTAATTGTAGAACCAGAGGATTTATTTTATTGTCGAGTAGAAGAAACGGATATAGATGAGATTGTTGATAAAACACTAGTAAATAATGAGGTAATAGATAGGCTGCTATTTGAAGATCCCCAGAAAAAAGAAAAAGCTAAAACCTTCCATGACATTGATTTTTACAATAAGCAACAGAGGCTTGTATTAAAAAATTGTGGTCATATTAATCCTGAAAATATAGATGAATATCTAGCCCAGGATGGGTATGCTGCCTTAGAAAAGGTCTTGAAAAATATGAATCAGGTAGAAGTCATAGAAGAAGTTAAAAAATCCGGCCTCAGGGGAAGAGGTGGTGGCGGATTTTCCACTGGTTTGAAATGGGAATTTACTTATAAAGCTCAAGGTGATAAGAAATATGTGGTTTGTAATGCAGATGAGGGTGACCCTGGTGCTTTTATGGATAGAAGCCTTCTGGAGGGGGACCCCCATATCATTATTGAGGGTATGCTCATTTGCGGCTATGCTATTGGGGCAGATGAAGGCTATGTATATGTTCGAGCTGAGTATCCACTGGCAATAAAGAGGCTGCAGAGAGCCATCAGCCAGGCTGAAGAAAGGGGCTACCTTGGGACTAATATTCTGGGTACAAACTTTAGCTTTAAACTGAATATTAAAGCTGGTGCAGGAGCATTTGTTTGTGGTGAAGAAACTGCCCTGTTAATTTCAATAGAAGGCAACAGGGGAATGCCTAAAGTAAGACCTCCCTATCCTGCTACAAAAGGCCTATGGGATAAACCTACCACAATTAACAATGTAGAAACCTTCGGTAATATTCCGGTGATTTTTAGAAAAGGTGCAGAGTGGTTTGCAGGTATAGGAACAGAAAAAAGCAAGGGAACAAAGGTTTTTGCTTTAACAGGTAAAGTTAATAATACTGGCCTGGTGGAAGTTCCCATGGGGATTAGTATCAGGAAAATAATCTTTGATATAGGCGGAGGTATCAAGGATAATGGCCAATTTAAAGCCGTACAAATTGGCGGACCCTCTGGTGGATGTATTCCCTCAGAGCTTTTAGATCTGCCAGTTGATTATGATTCCCTGACACAAGCAGGGGCCATGATGGGCTCAGGAGGGCTTGTCATCATGGATGAAAAAACTTGTATGGTTGACCTGTCCAGGTTCTTTTTAAACTTTACACAAAAGGAATCATGCGGCAAATGCACGCCCTGCAGGGAAGGCACCAAGAGAATGCTTGAGATACTAATTAGAATTACCGAGGGTGCAGGAGTACCTGAAGATATAGAAATTCTAAAAAAACTAGGTGAAAACATTAAAAAGACTTCATTATGCGGATTGGGTCAGACAGCACCAAACCCGGTGCTTTCAACTTTAAGGTACTTTGAAGATGAATATTGGGCACACATAAAAGACAAGAAGTGCCCCGCTGGTGCATGTAAAGAGCTGGTAACCTACAGGATTAATCCAGATCTTTGTAACGGATGTACTTTATGTGCAAGGAGCTGTCCTGTTAATGCAATTACAGGGGAAAAGAAAGAAATTCACTTTATTGATCCTGATAAATGCACAAGATGTGGTGTCTGTATTACCAAGTGTAAAAAAGGCGCTATATATTTAGCTTAAAATCTAGTATTAATGGAGCTTTCACTTTCTAAAGGAGAAATATTAGTAAAAAAGGAGGGTGTCTAAAATGGGTAATGTATCCTTAACTATTGATGGGAAACAGGTACAGGTGCCTTCAGGAATTACAGTTCTTGAGGCAGCTCGCCTGACAGGAATAAATATTCCCAATCTTTGTTATGATAAGGAATTGACAAGTCCTGGGGCCTGTCGCTTATGTGTTGTTTCCATTGAAGGCGCAAGGAATTTACCTGCTTCCTGTGTTACAGAAGTATGGGAAGGCATGGTTGTTAATACTGCAACACCAGAGGTTTTAGAAGCAAGGAAAACAATTCTAGAGCTGCTCCTTGCAAATCATCCTAATGACTGTATGACCTGTGAAAAAAGCGGGGAATGCCGCTTACAGGATTATGCTTATGAATATGGAATTAGAGAGGTATCTTATAAGGGTGAAGTAACTTGTCATGAATTTGATGATACAAATCCCTTTATATTTAGAGATAACAATAAATGTATCCTTTGTGGCAAGTGTGTTAGAGTTTGTGATGAAGTTGTGGGAAGACATATTTATGGATGGGCAAATAGGGGTTTCCAGACCAGTGTGGTTCCTACACTAGGTAAGGATCTTGAGAAAACTGATTGTGTTTTCTGTGGAAGCTGTGTATCTGTATGTCCGGTAGGCGCTATAATTGAAAAGGATATGATGGGCAGGGCAAGAAAGTGGGAGCTTGAGAAGGTGAAAACCATCTGCCCATACTGTGGCACAGGATGTACAATTGAACTTAATGTTAAAGCTGGAAAAATCCTTGGGGTGACCTCCACAGAAGAGGGTACGGTTAATGGAAGGGCCCTTTGTGTTAAAGGACGCTTTGGTTATAGCTTTATTCAGCATCCAGATAGATTAAAGACGCCGCTGATTAAGGAAAATGGTAAATTTAGAGAAGCAACCTGGGAGGAAGCCATTAAATTTACTGCTGGAAAACTATCCAAGGTTAAAGAGCAGTATGGCAATGACAGCTTTGCTGCCTTAACATCAGCAAGGGTTACCACTGAGGATAATTACGTTTTTGGTAAATTCGCACGCGCGGTGATAGGGACTAACAACATTGATCACTGCGCCCGTCTCTGACACTCTGCTACTGTCGCTGGTCTAGCGGCTGCATTTGGTAGTGGAGCAATGACTAATTCAATTGATGAGATAGCAGATGCTGACTTCATATTCGCTAGTGGAACAAATACCACAGAAACCCATCCAATTATTAGTTTGAAAGTTAGAAAGGCCCTTGACAGTGGTGCAAAACTGGTGGTGGCCGATCCAAGAAAGACTGAAATGGCAGAGCTGGCACATACCTATCTGCCAATTGCTGCAGGCAGCGACCTGGCATTATTAAATGCCATGGCCCATGTCATTATCAAGGAAGAATTATATAATAAGGAATTTGTAGAGGAAAGAACAGAAGGCTTTGAGGAATTAAAGGCAGGTATTGAAAAATACACTCCTGAATACGCTGAGAGCATTACAGGCGTTGCTGCAGATGTTATCAGGCAGGTTGCCAGAGACTATGCTGTTTCTGAAAAGTCAACAATCCTTTATACCATGGGGATTACCCAGCATATTACCGGTACAGACAATGTCCTGGGAATTGCTAACCTGGCCCTTTTAACTGGACACATTGGCAGAAAATCTACAGGTGTTAACCCACTTCGTGGACAAAACAATGTTCAAGGTGCCTGTGATATGGGTGGTCTTCCAAATGTTTACCCTGCATATCAGCCTGTAAATGATCCAGAAGTTAGAGCCAAATTTGAAAAAGCCTGGGGAGTCCAGTTAAACCCAAATCCAGGCTTAACCCTTGGGGAAATGTTTAAAGAGGCGAGACATGGAACTATCAAGTCCATGTATATTATAGGTGAAAACCCTGCTATTAGCGATCCTGATACAAATCATGTTGTTGAAGCTCTAGAAAAATTGGAATTTCTAGTTGTTCAGGATATCTTCCTAACAGAGACTGCCCAGCTTGCAGATGTTGTACTGCCAGCGGCCAGCTTTGCAGAAAAGGACGGTACCTTTGTCAATACTGAAAGAAGGGTGCAGAGGGTGAATAAAGCCATTGAGCCTGTTGGAAACAGCAAGCCTGATTGGGAGATTATACAGCTAATAGCACAGGAAATGGGTTATCCAATGAACTACTCCTCGCCAGCAGAGATCATGGATGAGATAGCAGCTGTTGCTCCCTCTTATGGAGGTATAAGCTATAAAAGATTGGCACAGGAGAAGGATGGCTTACAGTGGCCGTGCCCAACAGCAGATCATCCAGGTACTGTCTTTCTCCATTCTGGGAAGTTTACAAGGGGTAAGGGAAAGATGTTCTTTGTTGAATATGTTCCTCCTGCAGAGCAGACAGATGAGGAATATCCCCTTGTACTGACAACTGGAAGGAAGCTGTGGCACTATCATACCGGCACCATGACCAGACGCTCTGCGGGCTTGGATTGGAAGCTTCCTGAAGAAAGAATTGAGATTAACCCGGCAGAAGCCAGGAAGTACTGCCTGCAGACTGGTGACAGAATCAGGCTGTCATCCCGCAGGGGAAGCATTGAATCAACTGTAGAGGTAACTGATAGGGTTCAGCCTGGTCTGGTATTTGGATCCTTCCACTTTAAAGAAGCAGCTATCAACAAGCTGACAAATACTGCCTATGATCCAAAGGCCAAGATACCTGAGCTAAAGGTATGTGCAGTAAAGCTAGAAAAAATTTAAGGAAAGGGGACACACCTGCTGAAGATGGAGTTATTCTCCAAGGCAGGAATGTCCCCAAATTTCAAGAATAAGGGGCCTTGCCTGCATTACAGGTAAGGCCCTATCTTAAACTAACAACTCTTTAAGAGCTGTTAGATTCTCATAAACAGCTTTTTTACCTATTTCCACCAATTCGGTAGTTTTATTAATCTCCCAGAAGTTGACTTTTCCTGTATTAGGCTCTATTATTATATTAGCGTAGGATGTAAGAATTGTTTCGCTAAGTCGTTTGCCCATGATGCTGATTGTCTGCATTATAAGATGAGGTGCACTGTCTATATTAGAGGATAAGCCAAAGTTTAGATTTACACCTACTATTTTTTCTGCACCCAAGTGCTTTAAGATGTCAGCAGGCACATGACTTACCAGAGAACCATCTACAAGGGTATCCTTACCTATTTTTTTTGGAACAAATATGGCTGGTATTGAAATACTGGCTCTTACTGCCTCCCAGGGTTGAGCCTGACTTGAAAAAGTATAATCCTTTGCTCTGGCTTTGGCCAGGTCTGAACTGGTAAATACTATTCCCCTGCCGGTTTCCACGTTTGTGGTAACCACAGCCAGCTTTGGTGAAAGCTGATTAAAGCTCTTACCCCTGGTTAAGGCTCTTAAGGCTACTTCTATGTAATCACCCTTGATTAAGCCTGCAGGAAACTTTAAAGCTTGTGTAGAATACCCTTTAGATAAAAGACTGTTTTCATATTGTGATACTAGCGACACCATTTTTGCTGGCGGTATTCCTGAGCAGTATAATAGTCCAACTATTGAACCGGCACTACTGCCGGCAATAATATCTGGATACAATGCGTTTTC
Source organism: Desulfitibacter alkalitolerans DSM 16504 (assembly GCF_000620305.1). Taxonomy (NCBI): domain Bacteria; kingdom Bacillati; phylum Bacillota; class Clostridia; order Neomoorellales; family Desulfitibacteraceae; genus Desulfitibacter; species Desulfitibacter alkalitolerans. The sequence goes on from NZ_KK211106.1 coordinate 164,555, forward strand.
TAAAAGACCCTGGAGGATTCCTATGTGGACGGCTCCACGGATACCACCGCCACTGAGGGCAAGACCAAATTTCAATGTAATCACTCTCCTTATGTAATGTATGCAGCTAAGCGTAAGGGTGTTACAAAAGAATAGAACTATCTCCGAGTCAATAAGTCTAAGGCTTTTGCTATGACTTTTGACCTGTAGGTATTAGGGGAAACCTTAATGCCTCCCGTATTTGGAAAGGAGGACTTGAATATAAGGCACCTTTCCTGAATAGGTGTTTTTTATTTTGCTGTACAGAGGGGGCTATCATGGGAATGGGTTTATTGGTGCTCCTCATGTAATAAAATAGGGAGGTGTATAAGATGGTTGAACAGTTGGACAAGATAGCCAGAGAAATGCAGTATATTGTTAAGGACGGAAAAATAACCTGTGCTCAGGCAAGGAAGCTGGCAGAAGACTTGAAGGTTTCCTATAGTGATGTGGGAGCCGCTGCCGATGAGCTGAAAATAAAGATTCATAAATGTCAATTGGGGTGTTTTTAATGCTCAATGTTTTAACAGTGGATGAAGCAATAGCTATTATCAATAAAAACTTTAAACCGTCTCTTGGTATTGAAAGGGTGGACTTGCTTAATGCATTAGGCAGGTGCCTTGCAGAGGATATTTATTCCAGGGAGTCAATTCCCGGGTTTACAAGATCCACAATGGACGGATTTGCAGTAAGCTCCTTTGATACCTTTGGAGCTTCCCCTTCCCAGCCCAGCTATTTGCAGGTGGTGGGAGATATTAAAATGGGAGAAGTTCCTAATGCAGTCCTTAACCCAGAGGAGGCTTTTAAAATTGCTACTGGAGGAGCCTTGCCTGGGGGAAGTGATGCTGTTGTAATGCTTGAGGAAACTGAATGGTTGGATGATAATACAATTGGTATACTCAAACCCGTAGCTCCAGGAGAAAATGTTATATTTAAAGGAGAAGATGTGAAAGAAGGGCAAAGGGTGTGCTGTAAAAACAGCATTATTAGACCCCAGGATTTAGGTGTACTTGCAGGAATAGGGATTACAAAGGTCCCTGTATTTAACAGAATAAAAATTGGCATTCTAAGCACGGGCAACGAAATTGTGGCACCTGAAATTAAAGAACTGCAGCCAGGAAAGATAAGGGATATTAATTCTTATACCATATATGGCCTTGTAAAGGAAATGAATGCGGAAGCCAGCTTTTATGGAATAGTTCCTGATGAATTCCAGATGCTTAAAAAAACAACAGAAAGGGCACTTAATGAAAATCATATAGTTGTTTTATCTGGTGGAAGCTCTGTTGGAACCAAGGACTTAACAGCTAGAGTATTGGAGGAGCTGCCCGGCTTCAAGCAGCTTTTCCATGGCATATCAATTAAGCCGGGCAAACCAACCCTGGCTGCTGCCAATGGGGATAAGCTTATTGTGGGGCTGCCAGGTCATCCTGTTTCAGCCATGGTTGTTTTTGATGTTATCATAGGCCCTTTCTTAACAGATAAATCAAAGGCACCTAAATGTACTGCCATCATGGGTTCTAATGTGGCTTCTTCCCCAGGGAGGCAGGATTATGTAAGGGTAAGGCTAATAGAAGAGAGCGGATATTTAAAAGCTGAGCCTATTTTAGGCAAATCAGGACTAATATCAACCATGTTAGACAGTGAAGGCTTTGTGGTAATACCATTGGATAAAGAAGGAATAGCAGCAGGTGAAAAGGTAGAAGTAGAATTATACGGGGGCAGGTGAAAAGGATGGGGAGAAAGATTTATCTAGAGAACAGGTCTAGGGATGAAGCACTGCAAAATTTAATTGAAGAATTAGAACTGACCAATTTTTTTGTGCAGGAGGATGAGGAGATTTTAGTTGATGAAAGTCTCGGCAGAATCACTTCCCAGCCCGTATATGCCAGGGTTTCAACCCCCCATTATCGTGCTTCTGCTATGGATGGAGTAGCAGTTATTGCGTCAAAAACATTTGGTGCGGCAGAAACAAATCCTGTTACTTTAAAACTTGGAGCTGATGGGGTAGTTGTGGATACAGGAGATCCCATTCCAGATGAATTTGATGCGGTAATAATGATAGAACATGTAAATTTTATAGATGACAACAGGTTCCAGATTATTGCCCCGGCCTTTCCCTGGCAGCATGTTAGAGCAATTGGGGAGGATATGGTAAAGCAGGAGATGCTTTTACCCTCAAACCATGGGATAAGGCCTTATGATGTTGGAGCAATGGTAGCTGCCAATGTTGACAGGGTTAGGGTAAAAATTAAACCAGTGGTAGGTATTATCCCAACGGGAGACGAGTTGGTTGAGCCAGGGACCCAGCTAAAGCCGGGAGACATAGTTGAGTTTAACAGCAGGGTAATGTCTGGTCTTGTTGTCCAGTGGCACGGAAGGGCTGAAGTTTTTCCTATTATACCTGATAAATATGACAAAATTAAAGAGGTGGTTATTCAGGCCCTGGATAAATGCCATATTGTGGTGATAAATGCCGGGTCATCGGCAGGTCGGGATGATTATACCTCCTCGATTATTGAGGAACTGGGAAGGGTATATACCCATGGAATTGCTATTAAACCAGGCAAACCAGTTGTCCTTGGTATAGCTTCCGGAAGGCCTGTAATAGGTATTCCAGGCTATCCAGTTTCATCGGCACTTACCTTTGAGCTGTTTGTTAAGCCGTTAATATACAGGAAGCTGGGAACTGAAATGAAGGAGAGACAAAAGGTAAAGGTGACGGTAGCTAAACCCCTTTATTCAACCCTTGGTATGGAGGAAATGATAAGGGTGAAGATAGGCAGGGTTGGAGAAAGGCTGGTGGCAGCACCCCTGGAAAGAGGTGCAGGTGTAATGATGTCTTTGGTAAGGGCAGATGGTATTTTAAGGGTGCCTCGTTTATCTGAGGGTATAGAGGTTGATATTCCTGTTGAAGCAGAGCTACTAAAGCCTTTGGGAGTAATAGAAAAAGCTGTCTTAATGTGTGGAAGTCATGACTTAACACTAGATGTGGTTAACGATTTATTTCACAAATTTTATCCTGGGTATTCACTTTCATCCAGCCATGTAGGCAGCCTGGGGGGCATTTCGGCCTTAAAGCGCGGAGAGGCCCATTCGGCCGGCATGCATTTGCTTGATCCAGAAACAGGAGAATACAATGTATCATATGTAAAAAGACTTTTGCCAGATGAGGAGGTTCTGCTGGTGAATCTGGTTTATCGTCAGCAGGGTTTAATGGTAGCCAAGGGCAATCCCCTTAAAATCAGGGGATTAGAAGCCTTAACTGAACCTAATATCAAGTTCATTAATCGGCAAAAGGGTGCAGGAACCAGAATACTGCTGGATTACCTACTTGCAAAGGAAGGTATTAAAGAAAGCCAGATCTCTGGATACAGAAAGGAAGAGTACAATCACCTGGCAGTTGCGGCAGCTATTGCAGCAAATACGGCCCATGTGGGCATGGGGATAATGGCAGCTGCACAAGCCCTGGATCTGGACTTTGTTCCCCTTATAGAGGAGCGATATGACATCTGTATACCCAAGGTATTCTTGAAGGATGAAAGGATAAAGAAGCTGCTGCATATTATCTGCAGTGAAGAATTTAAAGAACAAGTAAGCAAACTGGGAGGGTATGGAACAAAACAAACAGGAAAAATAGTATGGTCTAGTTTCCCTGTGGAGGAGGGGATGTTATGCGAGATCAATTTGCAAGAAATATAGATTATTTACGACTTAGTGTAACTGATAGATGTAATCTGCGTTGTCTCTACTGCATGCCCGAGGAAGGAGTCAGCCTTAAAAAGCATGAGGAAATACTTACCTTGGAAGAACTCCATTTAATTTCTCAAGCAGCTGTTTCCATGGGCATAAAAAAAATCAGGCTGACAGGAGGAGAGCCTTTAGTTAGAAAGGGTATTGTGGATCTTGTTGCAATGATAAAAGGGATTAGCGGTTTAGAGGAGCTTAGTCTAACTACCAATGGAACCCTGTTAAAATCACTTGGCCCTGCCTTGAAAAAGGCTGGCCTGGATAGAATTAACATTTCACTGGACACCCTTGATGCACAAAAGTATCAGCAGATTACCAGGGGTGGAGATGTAAACCAGGTTTTAGACGGTATTGATGTGGCATTGGAATTAGGCCTTGAGCCTGTAAAAATAAACTGTGTTTTAGTAGATGGTTTTAATAATGATGAGATTCACAAATTTGTCTTATTGGCAGAAGGCAAACCACTCCATATTAGATTTATTGAGTTAATGCCCATTGGAGAAGGTCAGAAGAAGCAGGATGGCTATTTGCCCCTTGAGCCTTTAAAAAAACAGCTCATAGAGGCCTATGGTCTGCTGCCATCATCAAAGGTGAAGGCCAATGGACCTGCTGATCAATTTGTACTGCCAGGAGGTAAAGGTACTATTGGTTTCATTGGTGCGGTAACCAATCATTTTTGCCATAAATGCAACAGACTCAGGGTGACTGCAGATGGCAAAATTAAACCATGCCTTGATAGTGGTTTTGAGGTGGATTTAATAGGCGTATTAAGGGGGAAAGGCTCCCAGAAAGCATTAAGAGATGTGTTTTTGGAGGCAATTAATGCAAAACCCTCAGGTCACAACATGAACCTATGGGAATATGGCCAGAACAGGTTAATGTCCCAGATTGGAGGTTAGGATGGAAGGTTTAACCCATTTTGACAAGACTGGAAATGCTATCATGGTGGATGTATCTGGTAAGAACCCAACTGCGCGAACGGCGACAGCCCAGGGAAGAATATCCATGAAGCAGGAAACTCTAAGGACTATCGAAGAAGGCAAAATTGGCAAAGGGGATGTTTTAGGTGTGGCCAGGGTAGCAGGAATAATGGCTGCAAAAAAAACCTCAGAACTCATACCAATGTGTCATCCCCTTATGCTTACCAAATGCAGTGTGGATTTTGATTTTGAAAAAGACAGTAATTCAATAAAGATCATGGCAACAGTAAAAACAATGGGACAGACTGGTGTCGAAATGGAGGCCCTTACAGCTGCTTCTGCTGCAGCATTGACAATATATGATATGTGTAAGGCCATAGATAAGGACATGGTTATTGGTGATATTTGTCTGCTTGAAAAAACGGGAGGCAAAAGCGGAACCTATATACGACATACCATCTCAGGCACCTGACATGGATATGAGACATGGGATATTGGAGGTGGATTATTTGGCAAAGGTAGTTGCTGTTTGTGTTTCGGAAAAAAAGGGTCAAAGAAAGACCAATGTAGATGAAGGAACCTTGATTGCAGGAAGGGGCCTGGAAAGTGATGCCCACGCAGGAGACTGGCACAGGCAGGTTAGTCTCCTTGCCCTTGAGAGTATTGAAAAGATGCAGCGCATGGGTCTTGATGTGGGTCCAGGAGACTTTGCTGAAAATATCACTACCCAGGGAATAGATCTATTGGCATTGCCTGTTGGTTCTAGATTTAAAATTGGCAGCGAGGCCTTGCTCAGGGTAACCCAGATAGGTAAGGAGTGCCATACAAGATGCGCCATTTATCACCAGGCAGGGGATTGTGTCATGCCAAAGGAAGGAATATTTGCAGAGGTGTTGATAGGTGGTGAAATCAAAGTAGAAGATGAAATTACTGTAGTTCCGGGATATAGGCTTGGCATCATTACGGCCAGTGATAAAGGTGCCAGGGGTGAGAGAGAAGACAAAAGCGGAGAGGTTATCATGGAAAAACTAAAGGGCCTTGCTGATGTGGTTGATTATAGGATAGTTCCTGATGAGAAGGAGGATCTGGAAAAGGCACTTAAGGAAATGGCAGATGAAATAAAGGTGGACTTAATTCTTACTACTGGAGGTACTGGTTTTAGCCTAAGAGACATAACTCCAGAAGTAACTTTATCTCTATGTGACAGAGCAGTTCCAGGCATACCTGAGGCAATGAGGGCTGCCAGCTATAAAATAACCCCAATGGCCATGCTTTCAAGGGCTGCGGCAGGAATTAGAAAGCAAACCCTGATTATCAATTTACCAGGCAGCCCAAAGGCTGTTTCTGAATGTCTGGATGTGGTGCTGCCAGTATTAGGTCATGGGCTGGAGATTTTAACCGGCAAGGGCTCAGAGTGTGCAAGGTGACTACGAACAAATAAGAATAGGTAAAGACACTCAAACTAGAGTTGGGTGTCTTTTTTTCTCTTTAAATAAAACAAAAAACATTTAAAAAAATACTTAGTATAGAAGGAAATAACAATAATAAGTAGAAGTAATACATATAAAAAGTTCACTTTTACATTATTATTAAAAACATATAAAATGCCAATCAATTTAGCAGTAGATACTTAGTATAATAGAAATGTCATAATAGAATAATTTGCTGGGAGGGAAGGTGCGTGTTTAAGAGATCTTTAATATTAATTATCATGGCAGTTGCAATTTTCTCATTAATTCTAGGCTGTGATAAAGAACCAGGGGCAGTTATTGATGATGAAAAAAAGGAATATCATGATGTATTAATGGAATTGGTTAAAAGTACTAATAAATTTATTGCAAATAGGGAAGTGCCTGTATTTAGTGCGAGCGAAATTTTTGAAAAAGTAATAATGAGACCTGACCCAGATTACTATATTGTAGATTTAAGAGAATCAGAGGATTTTTTGGCAGGAAGCATACAAGGTGCAGTTAATATACCTTACAACACAACCTGGATGCCAGAGCAGATAGAGAAACTACCAAGAGATAAACTGATAATCTTGGTTGGTTATACTGGCGCAGAAGCTAGTCAAACGGCAGCCTTTTGGGGAATGTTGGGGTTTGATGTGGGAGTTATGAACAACGGTATGCTTGGCTGGATAAATGAAACTCCTGAAGTATGTGAATTGGGAGATAATCCTGTTGTTACAACCCCAACAGGATTAAACCAGACATTTTCTCTGCCGGTTATTGAGGTTAGTGGACATTTATCTTTAAATGAAGTGCTAATATTAAAAAATGAAAGTATTTTTCAAAATAACAGAGCTGGTGGTTTATCTGGAACCCAAGTTTACGAGAAAAATTTAGAGGAACAGCAGAGCTATTTTATTTTAGATGTACGACAAAGAGAGCACTACTTGTCAGGTCACATAGAAGGTGCTGTTAATATTCCCTATGGCTTACTAGGTATAGTTTCAGAACTGCAAAAGCTGCCAACGGATGAACAAATTATTGTTGTATGCTATTCAGGGCACCTTGCAAACATGGCGGCAAGGCTGTTAAATCAACTTGGTTATAATGCAATTGCTATGACCTATGGAATGAGTGATTGGACAACTCAGGTTGAGGTTATTGGGCTGCAGCCTGTACGTTGCGCTTGGGTTTCTTGTTATGGTGATGCTAATTTTGAGAGGGGCTTTCCTGTAGAAAAGGTAGAATGTGATTGGGGTAATCTGCCAACGGTAGTTACCAGGATTAATGTTTTAGATACAGGCGCTGGATGAAGCTGATTTTTAAAGTCCCCGTGAGGGACTAAAATAACTGAAAAATTGTTAAATATAGTTAAAAGAAGGCCTATAAATAAAGTCTTACTTTAAAGAGAGGAGTCATGAAAGTGAAACAGATCAAAAGGCGGACTTTTTTGAAAATGGCAGCAGCTGCAGGTGCCATAAGTATACTGCCCATTCATTTTAGTCTAAGGGAGTTTTCCAGGGCTGCTGAGAACTCACCTATAAAAAGAATTCCAACCCTGTGTAATGGCTGTTCTAATATGTGCGGAATGTATGTCTATGTTAAAAATGGTCGGATATGGAAAACAGAGGGGCACCCTATACATATGAAAAGCAGAGGCAGAATATGTGCAAGGGGGCATGGCATGGTAATAGATGTGTACAATCCTGATAGGGTAACCCAACCAATGAAGCGAATTGGTGAAATGGAATTTGAACCAATTTCATGGGAACAAGCTTTTAAAGAAATTGGAGAGAAGCTTAACAGTGTTATTGAACAGTATGGTGGCGATTCTTTCGTTTGGATGGAACATGGTGTAAGGGGAAAACACTACGCAGATATTTTGTTAGAATTTCTAGGTTCACCAAACTATATTACACATTACGCAACGTGTTTTACATCAAAAACCAATGTATGGCCCAAAATGGTGGGAACGAATCTTTATGGAGATCATGAGAATACCAAATACATGCTTTTCGTAGGTCGGAATTTTGCTGGGGGAATTATTCCAAATGGCATGAATCAAATTGTCAAGGCTAAAGAAAAGGGCGCAAAACTTGTGGTTGTAGATCCCAGGCATTGTGAGCTTGCCATATTAGCGGATGAATGGATACCTATTCGTCCTGGTACTGATTTAGCATTCTTTTTGGCAATTGCTAATACCCTAATAACTGAAAGACTTTATGATAGGCAATTTGTTGCAAATTATGTCGAAGGTTTCGATGAATTCTGGCAGGCAAATAAACTTTGTACTCCAGAATGGGCGGAAGAAATTACTGACGTACCTGCCGATAAAATTAGACAGACGGCAAGAGATATGGCTAAAGCAGCGCCTAGAGCTTTTTTGGAAACAGGTTATCATGGACTAAATGCACACTATATAAATAGTGTTCAACAGGCTCAAATGAATGTTGTTATTAATGCTCTGTTGGGCAACATGTTTAAAAAAGGTGGCCTGTTGCCTTCAGCGGAGATTACCTTAGGGTCGTTAGATGTGGAAAAGCCGCCAGAAAAGGAAAAAGGTCCCAGGGTAGATGGGGCTGGTGAAGCAGGGAAATATGCGACAGTAGAAGCAGGCAGGGGTATACCTCAATTAGTGCCCCAATTGGTGGATGAAGGCAAGGTTAAGGCTCTTTTTATTTACCATTATAATCCATTAAGAACCGGACCAGATCCTGAATACCAAAAGAAAATGAAAAAGGCAGACCTTGTTGTTTCCATACCTATTGATTGGAATGAAACATCCCTTTATGTTGCTGATTATATTCTGCCTGAAAGCTACTTTTTAGAAAGAACCGAAAGACCCCTTTTATGTCATGGACATATAACTCATCCTTATCCTCAGGTGGCCTGGAGGCAGAAAGTCATTGAGCCAGTTCATGACACCAGGCCACTTCTTGATATTCTTAAGGGTATTGCTGCTGAAATAGGTGCCATGGAATACTTTGATTTTACAGTTGAGCAGGAGGCTGCTGCAATGATAGAACCTCTTGGGATATCACTTGATAGGCTTAAGGATGCAGGATGTTTGGAATTTCCAGCAAGTGTAGAAGAAGGCATGCCAAAGATTAGGGGTAATCCTGCCCTGCGTACACCATCTGGAAAGGTAGAGTTTTCAGTGGGAATTTACAAAGTTAATGGATTCTCAGGAGTGCCAAGGTGGATACCTCCTAAGGTAAATCCTGTTCATGAGGACGAATTTCGTCTAATCCATGGCAAACAACCCTGGCATTCTCACCACGTTACAAGCAACAACCCTTACTTAATGGCCATAACAGAAGACTATAATGGTACTTGGATATGGATGAATAGATCCAGAGCTGAAAAATTAGGCATAAAAAATGGTGACTTAATTACAATTGAATCAGAAAAGGCAAAAAAACAGATTAATGTGAAAGTAACAGAACTGCTTCATCCTGATTGTGTATGGGTTCCATCTGCCTATGGCGGTTTTTCCAAGAAGGCAAGGACAGCATATGGAGTCGGGTTAAATTATAATGATTTTCTTCCAGCAATGGTTGAGCCCATAGCTGGTAGTGTTATGGGTCAGGAAGTAATAGTTAAGGTTCGAAAGGGGGGTGTTTAATGGCTAAATTTTCCATGCTGATAGACCCTTCCAGATGTACTGGATGCGGTGCCTGCAGAATTGCATGTCAAATGCAGTGGCAGCTACCGCCTGACATGGCTTTTAACAGGTTAGAGTATAGAGAAAGGGGTTCCTATCCTAATGTACGGCAGGAAATAGTGCCTGTACAGTGTCAACACTGTGATAATCCTCCATGTTTACACGTTTGTCCTACAAGGGCTACCTATAAAAGATCAGATGGGATTGTCCTGGTGGACCATAAGAAGTGTATCGGCTGCAAATATTGTATGGTTGCCTGCCCATATGGGGTCAGAACCATGGACAAAGAAAAACATGTGCCAGAAAAATGTAAATTTTGTGCAGATTATGTGGTAAAAGGTGAAAAGCCTCCCTGTGTCAGCACGTGTATGAATGAAGTAAGGGTGTTTGGCGATGTTGAAGATAAAAACAGTAGAATCAGCAGTCTCTTGGCAAAGAGAAGCTTATATCAGCTCATACCAGAAAAGGGTACACAACCTAGAATTTATTACGTGAAAAAGTAGGAAAGGTGGTGAGGTATGTGACCAATCAAAGATTAATAAAAACTATTTCTATAATTTTGATTTGTGTAGGTTTAATTGGTGCCTTGACTATACTAATATATGGCGAAAAGTATCAGGGTGTAAGTGACATGGTGCCTTGGGGTTCGCTAATTTCTATTTATATATTTTTTGCCGCTTCTAGTGTGGGTTTGACCCTTATAGCTTCTCTTTGGTATATATTTAAAATACCTGCCTTCAAGGTTCTCACAAAAAGGGCTCTGGTACTAGCAATAATTTCAGTTGTACTTGGGTTTATTGCCATTGGCCTTGAACTGGGTAATCCTCTAAATATGATATGGTTAATATTTTCGCCAAATATAACATCTGGGATATGGTGGATGGGTACTTTATATGTTCTTTACCTTGGATTTAGAATGTTGACTGTTTATTTTCTGTACAAAAATCATGAGGCGCGGGTGGTGCTTTTTAGTAGAATCACTGTGGCTGCAGGTATACTTGCAGTAAGTAATCTAGGTGCAGTTTTTGGAAATCTTCATGCAAGGCCTTTTTGGCAGGGAACTGCCATGCCCATATATTTCATGATTGTCGCTTTACTATCTGGTGCTGCAATTATGGCCATAACATATTACCTTGTAGAAAAATTTAAGCCTGAAGGAGACGGCGGGGAGTCAATAGTTCCTATTCTGGGGAAAGTGCTGCTGGTATCCATTGCTGTTACAGGCTTCTATAAATTCTGGAATATGATTAGCTATCTTTATGGTCAGGTGCCAGGAAAATTTGAGGCGGCCATGGCTTTGTTGGCAGGCCCCTTAAGTTTTAGTTTTTGGGTACTGGAAGTTGGCCTGGCCCTGGTTATCCCGGCTATTATACTAGCCACTTCAGGCTTTGCTCCATTAAGGGTATTTGTTGCTTCTTCCATACTACTTGTGGGAGTTTTCTTCATGCACGTTAATTTTATCACGGCGGGGCAGATAGTTCCCTTGGAAATAGTGCCAGGCCAAACTGAGATGATTTATCATTCATATGTAATGATGCCAGCAGAATGGGCAGTCTTTCTAGGAACAATAGGAGGGGGTTTACTTCTGGTCTTATGGGCAGAAAAGAAGTTTTTCTCTAAAGATATTTTCCCTACAGTAATAAGTGAAAAAACACAAAAAGAGGTAACGGATAATGTTTAAACTGTCAGAACCGAAACAGGCCTTGTTTCTTACTCTAGCTGAATTTTATAAACACCCTGATGAAGGGTTTTATAATGAACTAAAATCTGGTTCATTATTTAAACAAATTGATGGCTATATTAAAGAAGCCGGATTTACATGTTGCAAGTACCAATGGCCAACTTATTTTATGGATTTTCAAAGCTTTAAACAGGAATTTGTGCGATGCTTTGTTGGCCTTAATGAAGCCTCTGCTATTCCAGTGGAATCAATTTATAAGAAATGGACCAATGATGAAAGCGCCCAGACAATTATTGCAGGCCAGAAGGGGTATTTGATGGGGGATGCAGCTGTTCATATTCATTATCTGCTGGAAAAATTCCAGATTACTATACCACCTCAATTTCAGCAAAAGCCTGATCATTTGACCATACTTTTGGAACTATTGTGTTTTTTCATGGATAATATTGGAGCCGAAGAGGTTTATCAATTCCTGTCGGAGCATTTCGACTGGCTCCCAGAATTTTATGATAAGCTTAACAAAATAAAAGCTGATGAGGTTTTCATATTAATTACCAGGGTACTCATGGACACTATAGAATGGACTATGGATGAGTATAGAACTTACATATATTAAGGGGTGAGGAAATGGCAAGAAAATTTTTGTTAGGTTTATTATTGGTGATTCTAGCATTGGGAACTGCAGGATGCGGCAGTGGGCCCATAGCTGTTGTGGAAGCCCCAACAGCTAGCGTTGATACTGAAATTGATAAATCCAAATACATTATTACTCCAGATGCATCGGAACCTAATAATGTGCCCATTGAAGAAGATCTAAGCTATGTGGATACTGCCTATATGATGAATCTCATGAAAATAAATGGTCCGACAAGTTCCGAAAGGACATCATATGAACAGTATCCTTCTGATTGGACTTTTGTGCTTGTAGATTCTAGACCAGCTGTAAGGTTTACAGAATCACATATAAATGGCGCTATTAACATTCCAGATGCTCAATTTGAAGTGTTGGCCTGGATGCTGCCAGAGGACAAAAATAAAATGCTTATTTTTTATTGTGGAGGCTTAGACTGTCATCTCAGCCCAAGTTCAGCACGTAAGGCAAAGGAATTAGGCTATACTAATGTACACGTTTATCAAGAAGGCATAACCTTTTGGAAAGAAGCAGGAAATTACCTGGTAACTACTGCTGAGTATGTGGCCACTCTTATTGGCGCTGAGCGTATTAATGACACAGGTAAAAAGCCCTTTTTAATTCTTGATAATCGTCCTTATAATGTATACTTTAATTCTCATATCCCAACAGCACTCTCAATGGATGATAAGATTTTCATTGAAAAGTACATGGCAGCCATGCCTGTTGATAAAGGTGCCGAGATCATAACGTACTGTGGTGGCTTTTTCTGAAGCATGAGTCATAATGTTGCCAGGGTCCTGGCAACCCATGGTTATACAAATGTAAAAGTTTTTGCAGGTGGAGTTCCATCCTGGAAGCAGATTGGAATGCCCTTGTTTGGGTCTGAATCATCAGCAGGCTCATTTGATATAAGTGGCGGAAAGCCTGATAGAAAGGTGACCGCTGCAGAATTTGTGAGGTTGGTCCGAGAGGGTACAAATATATATGTATTGGATGTTCGTAATGACCAGGAAAGATCCAGTGGTTTTATTTGGGGTTCTATCCATATTCCAGACTCTGCAATTCATGCCGATCCAAGTGCAATAGCATATAAGCTTCCAACAGATAAAAATGCCACTATTCTAATACACTGTGCTACAGGTGCAAGGGCAGCAGGAGTTGTAGAGAAAATAGTGGAGATAGGTTATCCAAATACCCTATACCTTGACAGCAGGATAGTGATAAATCAAAATGGTGACTTTAGCTTTTAATTGATTAAAACCTGACACATCTTAAATTAAATTATAGTTATTTTATAGTCAAATCATGTATATTTTTGTGCTTTTTGTGGTAATATTTTGATGGAGAAGGTATTAATAAGAAAATATAGGGAAAAGTAATTCTGATTGGAAGATTTGAGGGGTTATCGCAGCAAAAACCAGGGCAAATCAACAATAATTGTCTATTTTAACAAAATTCAAGACTTGCACATAGCCAACCCCTCTAATATTATAATTATTGAGTGTTAGCACTCGCCATTAATGAGTGCTAATAATAAATATAAAATTAAATACATATATAAAAAAGGAGGTACAAGTATGAGAATTAAGCCATTAGGTGACAGAGTTGTAGTAAAAGTTTTACCAAGTGAAGAAACTACTAAAAGCGGTATAGTTATTCCGGATACTGCAAAAGAAAAACCCCAAGAAGGTGAGGTTGTTGCAGTAGGTTCTGGAAAAGTACTTGAAAACGGTCAGAAGGTTGAATTAGAAGTTAAGGTAGGAGATAGAGTATTCTACTCAAAGTATGCTGGAAATGAAATTAAATTAGATGGCCAGGATTACTTAATTTTAAATGAGAGAGACATACTTGGAATCGTTGAAAAATAATTAAAACAAGGAGGGACAAATAAATGGCTAAACAAATTGTTTTTAAAGAAGATGCAAGATATGCTTTAGAAAGAGGCGTTAACGCTTTAGCTAATGCAGTTAAAGTTACATTAGGTCCAAAAGGTAGAAATGTAGTTTTAGAGAAAAAATTTGGTTCACCTACTATTACCAATGATGGTGTAACAATTGCCAGGGAAATTGAACTAAAGGATCCATTAGAGAACATGGGTGCTCAATTAGTGAAAGAGGTAGCTACCAAGACTAATGATGTAGCTGGAGACGGTACTACCACAGCTACTCTTTTAGCGCAAGCTATTATTAGAGAAGGTTTGAAAAATGTTGCAGCTGGTGCCAATCCAATGATTATTAAGAAAGGCATCCAGAAGGCTACTGAAATTGCAGTAGAAGAATTGAAAAAGCTTTCAAAGCAAATTGAAAGTAAAGAAGCTATTAGTCAGGTTGCTTCAATATCTGCTAATGATCCTGAAATTGGAAGCCTTATTGCTGATGCAATGGAAAAGGTTGGTAAGGATGGGGTTATTACCGTTGAGGAATCTCAAGGTATTGGAACTTCTCTAGATGTAGTTGAAGGTATGCAGTTTGATAGAGGATACATTTCACCATATATGGTTACTGACACTGAGAAAATGGAAGCTGTATTAGATGATCCATATATTTTGATTACAGATAAAAAAATTGCTGCAGTAAATGAAATTCTTCCAATTCTTGAAAAAGTAGTTCAATCAGCCAAGCCATTGTTAATAATCGCTGAAGATGTGGAAGGCGAAGCCCTGGCAACCATGGTTGTTAACAAAATCAGAGGTACCTTTACTTGCGTAGCTGTAAAGGCTCCAGGCTTTGGTGATAGACGTAAAGCCATGCTGCAGGATATAGCAATTTTAACTGGTGGACAGGTGATTTCTGAGGAAGTAGGCATCAAGTTAGAAAGTGCTACAATGGATATGCTTGGAACCGCACGTCAAGTAAAAGTTGCTAAAGAAGATACTACAATTGTTGAAGGTAAAGGTTCTTCAGATGCTATTCAAAAGAGAATAGCTCAGATTAAAAAGCAGCATGAGGAAAGCACTTCAGAATTTGACAAAGAAAAGCTGCAGGAAAGATTGGCCAAGCTTGCAGGTGGTGTGGCTGTAATCCAAGTTGGAGCAGCAACAGAAACTGAAATGAAAGAGAAGAAGCATAGAATTGAAGATGCCCTGGCAGCTACGAGAGCAGCTGTTGAGGAAGGTATTGTCTCTGGCGGTGGAACAGCATTTATCAATGTACTGCCAGCGCTAGAACAAATCCAAGCTGAAGGCGATGAAATGACAGGTGTGAAAATTGTCAAGAAGGCTTTAGAGGAACCAGTAAAGCAAATTGCTTTCAATGCAGGAGCAGAAGGATCAGTAGTAGTAGAAAAGGTTAAGGCATCAGAAGTAGGAATCGGTTTTGATGCATTATCAGGCGATTATATTGACATGATTGGTGCAGGTATAGTTGACCCAGCTAAAGTTACCAGATCAGCTTTACAAAATGCTGCCAGCATAGCCTCCATGCTCTTAACTACCGAAACTTTAATTGCTGATATTCCAGAAGAAAAAGATGCACCTCCAGGAATGCCAGGTGGAATGGGCGGAATGCCAGGAATGATGTAGAAGTAACCTATTTTGACCACATAATAGCATAAAAAAAATTAGAGGCTGTTCATTAGTTCACTGAACTTCTGGGCAGCTTCTTTAGTAAAATTGCAAGTTTTTTGCAAGTAATTAGATGGTTAAACATGGTATTATGATACAAACAGAAATAGGCACCTCGCAAGGGGTGTTTTTTGTTGTTAGAAAAAAAGAATAGTTTCACTTGACATCATATGTAATGTCATATATATTATAACTGTAAGGGCTGGTAAAAAGGATGTGATAGAATGTCCAAGAAAGAGAAGCTTCTAAAGAAGATAAGAAATAATCCTAGAGCTGTAAGATTTGAAGAACTAGATAAAATACTTATAGGGGTAGGTTTTGAAAGAAGCCAGCCAAAAGGCGGTTCCAGTCACTATACATATACTTTAGAAGATAAGTTGATAACTATCCCATATAAAAGACCCCATGTGAAAGTTGTCTATGTAAAAGTAGCTATTAGAATTCTAGAGGATTTGGGATATTAATAAGTTTAAAGGAGTTGGGTTTAGTGAAAAAAGACTTAAATTATTATCTGTCCTTAAATTATCCATTTAAAATAGAAGCTTTATCCAAAGAAGATGGTGGAGGTTTTTTAATTACTTATCCAGATCTGCCAGGGTGCATGAGTGACGGTGAAACAATCGAAGAAGCAGTAGAAATGGGCCAAGACGCTAAAAGAGCTTGGCTTGAAACAGCACTGGAAAAAGGATTAGAAATACTCGAGCCTTTTACTACAACTGAAAAATATAGTGGTCGAATTACAGTTAGGACACCCAGGAGCCTTCATAGGAAACTAATTGAAGAGGCTCAGGAAGAAGGCGTAAGCTTAAATCAATATTTAGTGTATCTTTTAAGTAAGGGTAAATCTAAGAGTGTGTAAGAGCCTATCAAGGCTCTTTTCTTTTGCCCAAAACAAACTTTGCATATTGTCCGTGCTGCGGGTGGTCGAAGTGTGGATAGAATGGTTTAACATAAAACTAATACAACGATTTTTGTTAAGCCAGGAATGATGCAGACAGTCTCATTTTGATACATGTATCAAAACGAGACAACATGTTTGCCAGGTGTTTTCAAACTCTTCTCTCAAAATGAGAGATTCAAATACTACCATACAGATACGGCGAGTTTAAGCTGCTCGCCGTATTTTTTATTATTTCTTTTAATAGCAACTATTTTAAATGTTGCTATATGTTGCTTCTGCTGTAAAAACATGCATGACTGCTTGCATATACTGGCTACTATTTTTGGCACGGTTTTTGCTATATAATTAAATGCAAGGCCACATGAAACAGGGGTGAGAGTATATGACTGATAAAGGAAAAAAGAAGGGCCTAGTACACATTAAAAGGGAATGGTGTAAGGGCTGTGGAATATGTGTTCACCTATGCCCAAAAAAAGTATTAGCATTAGATGAAATGGGAAAAGCAAAAGCAGTAAAGCCAGATGACTGTATAGCATGTAAAATCTGTGAGATGCATTGTCCCGATTTTAGCATCTGTGTAGAGGAGGTCCATGATGCCAACTAAAAAGCGCTTGGTTCAAGGTAATGAAGCCTGTGCAGAAGGAGCTTTAGCAGCGGGAGTAAGGTTTTTTGCGGGATATCCCATAACACCTTCAACTGAAATTGCTGAAATATTAGCAGAAAAGCTTCCTCACTATGGAGGACATTTCCTGCAGATGGAAGATGAAATAGCTGCCATGGCAGCAGTAATTGGGGCTTCTTTAACAGGAGTTAAGTCACTTACTGCTACAAGCGGCCCAGGCTTTTCTCTTAAACAGGAAAATATTGGCTATGCCATAATGACTGAGGTCCCCTGTGTAATAGTTGACGTACAAAGGGGAGGTCCTAGTACCGGGCTGCCAACAGCACCCTCCCAGGGTGACGTGATGCAGGCCAGATGGGGTACCCATGGGGCACATCCAGTAATAGCATTATCACCTGCTTCTGTAAGTGAGACCTTTGATTTAACTGTAAAAGCAGTTAATTTCTCTGAAAGATTTAGAACTGCAGTAATTATTCTATTAGATGAAGTTATTGGTCATATGAGAGAAAGTGTAGAACTACCATCCCATTCTGAGGTGCAAATAGTTAATAGGAAAAAACCTAATGTTCCGCCAGAGGAATATCTGCCGTATAAGCCTGACGAGGATGGCGTTCCGCCAATGGCCAACTTTGGTGAAGGATATAGATATCATGTTACAGGGTTATCCCATGATGAAAGTGGTTTTCCAACTGGAAGTCCAAAGTTAACCAAGGAATTAATACTGAGGCTCCATGATAAAATTGAAAAATATAAAGATGAAATTACCATTACAGAAGAATTCATGGTTGAAGATGCTGAAGTAATAATTTTTTGTTATGGATGTATTGCCAGGCCTGCAAGAAGGGCAGTAAAGGAAGCCAGGGCAGCAGGCCAAAAGGTTGGAATGCTTAGAACGGCTACAATTTGGCCATTTCCTGATAAAGCTCTCCTAAAGGCCACAAAAAATGTTAAGGCAGTTATAGTCCCAGAAATGAATATGGGGCAATTGCTGGAGGAAGTCCAAAAGCACCTGGGCTGCAGGATAAGAGTTGAAGCTGTAGATAAGGTAGATGGAGAGCTTATAACTCCGGGAGAGATACTGGAAAAGGTGAAGGAGGTATTGTAGATGTTATTAGCTGAAAAGTATCTAAGGATGAACAAAATGCCTCATATCTGGTGCCCTGGCTGTGGAAATGGCATTGTGCTGCAGGCTATTATCAAAGCAATTGATGAGCTGCAGTTAAGTAAGGATAATACAATATTTGTTTCAGGGATAGGCTGCTCTTCAAGGGCACCAGGATATCTGGACTTTAATACTTTACACACCACTCATGGAAGGGCATTGGCCTTTGCAACAGGCGTAAAGGTTGCAAAGCCAAAGCTCAATGTGATAGTAATCATGGGTGATGGTGACGCTACTGCCATAGGGGGTAACCACTTTATCCATGCGGCGAGGAGAAATATAGACTTGACTGCCATTGTATTTAACAACAATATTTATGGAATGACTGGAGGTCAGTATTCCCCTCTTACACCTACAGGAAGCAAGGCTACCACCTGTCCCTATGGAAATCTAGAAAGAAACTTTGACATTGCCAAACTTGCCATAGCTGCAGGGGCTACCTATGTGGGCAGAAGTACAACTTATCATGCAAAGATGTTAAGTGATCTTATAGTAAAAGCTGTTCAAAATAAAGGGTTTAGTTTGGTGGAGGCTATCACTGCATGTCCTATAGGATATGGCAGGAAGAATAAATTGGGGTCACCAGTTAAGATGATGCAGGCCCAAAAGGAAAACAGTGTAATGGTAAAGGCGGCTGCAAAAATGCAGCCTGAAGAGTTGATTGACAAAACAATTATTGGGGAACTCTATAATCAACAGGCCCCAGAGTTTTGTGATCAATATGAAAAACTGTTAAGTACCTTTCATGAAAGGAGAAATTCCTGATGAATAAAGAAATAAGATTAAGTGGTTCTGGTGGTCAAGGGATAATACTGGCTGGAATAATTCTAGCAGAAGCAGGTATTATTGATGGTAAAAATGTCATCCAAACTCAATCATACGGACCCGAGGCCAGGGGAGGGGCAAGTAAGGCAGAGGTTATTATTAGTGAAGATTTCATTGATTACCCAAAGGTAATTGTTCCTGATATTGTTCTGGCAATGACCCAGGAATCAGCTGATAAATATGCCGCATGCTTAAAGGAAAATGGAGTTATATTGGTTGACAGCACCTATGTGACAAAAGTGCCTTCCGGCTTTAAGAATGTCTACCAAATTCCTATTACAAGAATTGCCAAGGATGATGTGGGCAGAGAAATTGTATCCAACATGGTAGCTTTAGGTGCTTTGGTTGGTCTTACCAGGGTAGTAACCTTTGCAGCCCTGGAAAAGGCTGTCCTTGCAAGAATACCAAAAGGTACAGAGGAGCTAAACAGAAAAGCTCTCCTATTAGGTTATGAAGAGGGCGTTAAATTGTTAAAAGAGCAAAAGAAAACCATGGTTAAAAAGTGTTCATAAAGTGTTTATAAATTCATCTAAATTTTTCTAGATAACTCGTGGTCATAAATCATAGTAGTTAACGTAGTCAACGTAGGTATATTTAACGTGGACTACACTCAAAACTCGTGATGTATAGTCAAGG
>NZ_KK211107.1:0-12095 GCF_000620305.1 Desulfitibacter alkalitolerans DSM 16504
GTTTCTATTGCATTTGGAGTGTATTGGATTTCACCTTTAAGAAATAATGAAACGTCTTGTAAGGTTTCGAAACCATAAATGTTTAGGCCCTTTACTAATTGGGCTTCATGCACATTATCCTTTGGAACTATTAAGCTTTTCACCCCTGCATTTTTTGCAGCTATTGCCATTGGCAAAACCCCTGTACAGGGTCTCAGTTTAGAATCAAGAGACAGCTCACCAATAAATCCAAAATCCTCAGGACAGCCTGTCTTTAATTGTTTGGATTGGATTAACAAACCGACAGCCATGGCAAGATCAAAATGAGAACCACTTTTTTTGATGTCACTTGGAGCTAAATTAATAACAACCTTCATCTTTGGAAATTCATATTCCGAACTATTAAGCGAAGATTGAAGCCGTTCTCTGGATTCTTTTACAGCGGTGTCCCCTAATCCAACTATTGAAATGCTAGGCTGTCCAGATATAGTGTCTACTTCAACTTCCACCAAATAACCATCTACTCCAGCTATAGCAAAACTTTTTACGGTAGCTACCATATTTATACCTCCAAAAAACTTTGCTCCACATATTTTTTATATAAAAGAGGGTTGCTGTCTTTAAAATATCCTAAGATCTTTTGAACGCAAACCAAGTTATCTTCTTTATTTGTTAAATAGTTTTGGTAGCTGCTCCACTTGTAATCTTGAGGAGCTTGAACCATGCCTGCCCGAACTGGATTCAAATGAATATACCTGCTTGTCTCCAAATTATATGGGTCTGTTTCAATGAGTTCTGATCTATACCTTCCTTGGAATAAATGACCTACAAAATTGTACTTCTTATTGAAATAGAGTGTATACATCATATTTATTCGTTTCATGATCTGGCTTATTTCGACGGTACTAGTTTCAATTTGCAGGTGGACATGATTGGTCATTTGACAGTACGATAATAGTCTGAATTGATAGTTTTCTTTAGCCTCAAGGAGAATTGTTATATACACTTGTCGATCTTCTTCATCCCTATAAATTTCATGTCTATGGTTTCCTCTGCACATGATATGATATATTGCTCCAGGGTACCATACACGGGGTTTCCTAGGCATATATGACATCCTCTCATTCCCTATATTTCTTCTATTTCTTCCATATATTTTATTTAATTCCTGCTTTTTGGTGACATATTTTTTTGATGGGGGACTGACCCCTTTTGGGAGGAATTGGAAAATCGTTAGGCTTTCTGGTTCCGACCGAACAATTTTGAGTTTATAACTTAATAATATATGGTATAATTTAGTAAGGAGTACTTTTTGGAGGTGCTGGCGACATGTTAACTACACATCAAATTAAAGTATTAGTAAGCGATATAATAGTGAAATATCCTGTAAAAAAGTTATCTATATTTGGCTCCTATGCAGATGGTACTGCACATGAGAATAGTGATATTGACATATTAATTGAGTTTTTACACACAAACGTATCTCTAATAATGCTATATGATATCAAAGAGGAACTTGAAATTAAGCTGTCTAGAAAGGTAGATTTAATTCATGCTCCTCTAGATGAAAATACGCTTATAGCTGTTAATAAGGTTGTTGATATATATGAACTATAGAGATTTACACATTGTGAAAAAGATACTTTCAGAGATAACTATTGTTGAAGCACTTATTGATGGTTTCAATTTAGAAAGATTTCTTAAAGATGAAAGAACTAAAAGAGCAGCATGCATGACACTTATCAACATAGGTGAGCTTGTTAAAAATCTTACAGAAGAATTTAAATCAAACTATAACCTTATTCCTTGGAGAGCCATTGCTGGCATGAGAGATATCACAGTTCATAAATATCAAACCTTAAAAATGGGAGATGTATGGGTCACATTGGAGAATGATATTCCGAATTTAAAATTAAATTTGATTGGTATTTTAAACGAACAAAAATGAAATTTAAATTCTTCCCGTAAGATCTATATAATAAAGACTGTCTAAAAACAAAAACACCTCCGACTTTTTTGGGGGGACTGACCCCTTTTGGGAGGAACTGGAAACCATCAGGCTTTCTGATTCAGAACAATTAGTTTTATAATCCCATTAAAATTCTAAGTCGGTCTTCAATCAATTGTGTTTTTGCATAATCAATTGATCCCCATTTTTCTATCAACCTATCCGTTGAAATTGACCTCACGTCTTCACATTTGATGTAGCTGATTTCTTTTAATCCTCCTTCTGGAGGAGCAACCTCAACATGGAAGGGAATTCCTTTGTTTTTTGTAGTTATTGGCAAAACAACAACAAGACCAGCAGGACCATGATTGAATAAGTCAACGGATATAATTAGACAGGGACGTTGCCCTGCCTGTTCTCGGCCAATAACAGGGTTCAGCTTAACAAGCCATATATCTCCTCTAGAAGGCTTCATTACTCATCCCCCAATCCATCTTCTAAAGAAACATCCCATTCATTTCTTTCATCTATTTCTTCCTGCCATTGGTTGGCATTTCTTTTTAATACTGAATAAGCTTCATTGGCTTCCCTTATAAACTGGTTTCTTCGGTATTCTTCAATTGCTTTACTCAATACCTCTTGTTTAGTTTCTCCAGTACTTCGTGCTATTTCATTAAGTATTTTAAAAGTTTTCGCATTAATTCTGACAAGGGAACTGCTCATTATAATTACCTCCGTGGTTCTTGTTACTTTTTAGTATACATTCTTGTATAAAAAATTGCAACATGGGGGACTGACCCCTTTTGACCCCTTTTGGGAGGAACTGGGAAGCCGTCAGGTTTTCTGGTTCCAACCTTTCTTTTTGTTTTAAACAAGCCAAGATTTCTTCCTGTAATTTTTTACCTTATAGTTTGTGAAGAAATCTTCACACTTTTATGCTAGTTTATTCATCGTTTTTCTCGCAATAGTCTGATAATCTTATATAAATTTATAGGACAAGGGAGTGTACTTATGTTAAAAAGGCTACTATCAATTCTTATCCTAGTTGGTGTTTTATTGGCATTTGTTTTTCCAGGTGGAACTTATGCAGCTCCTCCAAAGTGGTGGCAAATAGTTAAGGCTGATGCAATTGGTGCCCTGGACGGATATCTCGGCAGCGGCACTGTTGGAGGAGCAATTATTGGTGGTGTAAAGGGTTCCTTGGAAGCCAGTATTACAGAAGGTGCCGGTGGTGGGTCCTGGAATACTGATGCTGCTGCCAAGGCTGGTGTAGGGCTTCATCACAATTTAGCTCTAAACCACATATATCAAAACATGAAATTTCAAGGGGAAGTATTAACTGATGCAGAAAGGAAAATGGTATTAGAACTGCTCAATCAGTATATGATTAGGAACAACCTTGAGATAGATGGTATTACTGGTGAATATCTCAGTCCACAAATGGTTGAAAAAGGATTAGCTCTAAAACTGCAAAGCGCAGTACGAGAAGGACGAATATCAGCAGAATTTTCTGCAGCACTTAGACAAGCTATAGAATTACTGGACTCTGATTTTGAATCACCACGGGCATACATAGATAGGGTTACTCCCCTACTATATCAGGATAGGTTTACAGGTAAAGAGGATAGAATCATAGCTGAAATCTATCTTGATGTTATCTCATATTCTAACGCTTATTGGGAGCATGCCGCAAGTTCTGGCACTGACACAGAAGAGCCAGTTCGTGAGGAAAAAAGGCTGGTTCTAAGAATTGACAAAAACCAGGCTGCAGTTAATGAAGCATCCATGATCCTTGATGTACCACCTTTTATAAGAGATGGAAGAACCCTGGTACCCTTTAGATTTATAGGGGAACAGCTTGGTGCTTCAATAGGATGGAATGCCAGCACCAGGGCTGTAACTTATGTAACTGCAGATACAGAAATTACCTTGTTTATAGGCAGCACAACAGCCATAATTAATGGAGTAGAGACTACCCTGGATACTCCCCCCATTATTGTAAACAGCAGAACTGTCGTTCCTGTGAGATTTATTAGCGAATCACTTGGTTTCACTGTTGACTGGAAAGCAGATCTCCGAGAAATAATTATTAAAGGAAAGTGATGGGAGGACTGACCCCTTTTGGGATAAATTGGGAGGAACTGGAAAGCCGTCGGGCTTTCTGGTTCCAACCGAACAATTGTCAACTTGCATGAGGAATCTGTATTTCTATACCAGTACTTAAGATTTCTTCTACTAGACCAACCGGCTCTTTATATTCATCCATAGTAAATGGTTGAGGTTCAATGTCTATATCATAGTCCATTGCACTTAATAGTAACAAATGAATTCCATCAACTCTGCTTATCTCCTTAAAATAATCTGAGAAAACTGCTATATCAACATCGCTATATTTATGAATAGTTCCTTTAGCATAAGACCCAAATAAAACTACTTTTTTAATAGGGATCTCTTTGCTTAATTTCAAAATATAATCTTCGATTATTCTTTGTATTGACTCAGGGATTCTATCCATACAAACACCTCCTGTGTAGTGTCCATTACTCTTTCAGCTCTATTTGGATCAATGCTATTAGCAATCTTTTCTTTAAATGAAGGATATCTACCAGATATATAGTATGCCAATAATTCTGCAAAAAAGCTTTTATATTTGTCTAAATTTCCTTCAAACTCTGCAACATCTAACCATTCTTCAAGGTTAACTTCTCTCTTTAATTGCTTAAATATATTCCAAATGTTATGAATCATTGGTGCTTCATTATCCGTATAAAGAGTATAAATTCCTTTAGCAAGCTTCTCTATTGCTTGTTGGCTCATAAAAGCAACATACATATATCTTCCACCGTTCATCATTACTTTTGCTGATTCTAAATCGTATCGAGCTACTTCTAACCAGTATTCATACTTCTCTCTACTATTCAACAATTATCACACCCTTTATATATATTATACCCATATATTATACCCAAATTTCCATTTTAGCTATTTTAATTGAATTATAGCAGAAACAAACTCATAGGGGACTTGAACCCTTTTACGACCCCTTTTAGGAGGAACTGGAAAGTTGTCAGGCTTTCTGGTTCCAACCCTATTCTCTATTTTGCTTCAAATAAGCCAAGATTTCTTCCTGAAATTTTTCAATGTCATCCAGATTATCAGAGATAATTTCATATAGTTCTTCATCTGAAATTTGGTAATACAAGTGCACCATCCTATTTCGATAACCTGCCATTTTAATAAGCTGTTCTTTTAATTTGGACGAGATAATAGCGTATTTTTCTAATCCCTGAGCTATGCTTTTATACTCATGTGCCATATTTACGCCGCCGCTTTTTGCAAGAATATGCCTTCCTATATCAAAAATAGCTTCTAAAGACCGGCGTAAGAAACTTTCGACAGAGGCCGCTGTTCTTTTATCCATAAATTCTTCTCTTGATAGCTTAGCAAGTGCCTTTAATTCTACCATATATTCACTTATTAATGCCAGCCGCTGCTTTACCAGCAACCTATCTATAGGCATCTACCCCTACCTCCTCTAACAATTCGTCAAGATATAACTCTAAAAACGGCCTGAAATCAGCAGCCCGCCGAAGAATACTATCTTCATACTCTTCTTTATACTCTTTAGAAACACAATAAATACACTCTCCACAAATGGCTCTAGCTTGAAATACTGAGTGGGTTTCCTGCAAAAAAACCAGGTCTAATGGGAAGGGGGTAATTAAATCCTCAAGCTCGTTGTAAATTGAACTGTATAACTTGATTCGTTCTTTAGGTCCAGGAAGTTCCTTTAAAAACACCAACCCAATGTCTATGTCAGTTAGCCTGTCTGCAGGGTTTTTCTTAATTCCGTCAAGCAAATCTTTGGCAGTTTGGACCTGGGAACCAAAAATATATATTAGACCAATATTATATTTGCTGGCTATAGCATGTAAATTCTTACTTTTTTTAGGTTTCAAATTTCAACACCTCATTTTGGGGGGCTGACCCCTTTTGGGAGGAACTGGAAAGCCGTCAAGTTTTCTGGTTCCGACCGATTATTTCCTTTCAGGCATTATTCTGTGGTATAATATGAGAAAATAACAACTCTTAAATATTTAGGAAAGCAGGAGATATTATGAGTCCTAGAACAGATAATTTATTTACAATGATTGAATCCCTACCAATAGATGTAAAAACTGAATTGGTTGAGAAAATACTTGCCAGCATCCAGCCCTTGCAAAAAGAAATAGATGAAAAATGGATAAAGATAGCTGAAGAAAGAATAAGTCAAATAGAATTAGGTAATGTTCAGGTTATTCCCGGAGATGAAGTTTTTAACGAAATCAAGGAGAAGTATAGTAAATGAACTACTCTTTTCATCCCGGAGCAAAAGAGGAATTCCTAGAAGCTATAGAATTCTATCAATCATGTAGTGCAGGTCTTGGTTTGGAATTTGCCAATGAAATTTACTCTACAATACAACGAATAATCCAATTTCCTACTGCATGGTCTAAGTTCTCCGAAAATACAAGAAGGTGCTTAACAAAACGTTTCCCCTTCGGTATTATTTATCAAGTGTTAGAAAAAAATGATAGGGGACTGACCCCTTTTGGGAGGAACTGGAAAGCTGTCAGGCTTTCTGGTTCCGACCAATTCGATAGTCTCGATCTAACTCCAGTCTACATCAGAATGCTCAACTATTTCTCCATTCTTAATCTCCTCGTTGGCTTTCATCAACCTTTCTCTTTCAAAAGGCGTCATTTTAGTGAAATCATTATCCCAAGCTAAAACCATTCTTTTAATAACTTCAAATGCCAACTTTTGTTCCTGTTCAGGAAGCATTTCAATCATCTCAACAATTTGCTTTGCTACTGGTGACACATAATCATCTCCTTCATTTATAAATATCACCACGTGAACCTATATCTTTTATTATTAATTCTACCTCCCCATTAATAGATGTATACTCATACACTATACGAAATGTACCTACTCTCAATCTATATAGTGAGGGGCTTGTGCCTTGAATTTTCTTAATATCACCTTTTGGTGGATTTCCAGTTAAACCCTCTATTCCGCTTTTTATCCTAATCTTCATGTCCTTATCTAAGCAATTAATAATTTTAACAGCAGACCTCGTGTACCTTATTTTCAAAATAACTCCACCCTTTATTGGTGTTAAAACGCTTATATCTAAAACATTGTCTCTGTCTCTATTTTATAGTAAAGATAGCATAATAACAACTTTTTCTACACAGGTCCAGGTCCGAAAAAAAAACAGCCTCCTTTTTTGGGGACTGACCCCTTTTAGGAGGAACTGGAAAATTGTCAGGCTTTCTGGTTCCGACCGAGCAGATGCTAAGTAAAGGAAAAACAACCTCCTGCAGATTGGTCCGCAAGAGGCTGTTTCTTATTTCAGATACTTTATCACGTTAAAGTGATGAGGGACTGACCCCTTTTGTGGTTTTGCTTTTTTCATACAAAAATTCCGGATCAATATCCGCTTGATTACTCCATTCAATACTATCAAAACTCACTCTAACAGATTTAAATTTTTCCTCATCCTCTAGCTCTTTAAATACCCCTTTGTCTAGATAAGGCTTCATGTCAAATATTCTCTTTTCTCCATTTTCAAAAGTTAACAACAGTTGATAATCACTTAAAGGCTTTACATCTATAATAGCTAAATACATTAATTACACCCCCTATTTTAGTGGATCAATTTTATTAGGAAGTTCGCTATTCATTGCTAATGTCCAGTTTACCCTGCAGGGGGACTGACCCCTTTTGGGAGGAACTGGAAAGCTGTCAAGCTTTCTGGTTCCGACCGATTATGACTTTTTGAACCCGTCCTCTTGTGCTTTTACTGCAGGTACTTTTTAGCATCTTCCAAACTCTTATATTCTAATATTTCATCAATAATAATTTCCAAAGTAACTGCATCCAACTTCTCAATTTTAGACTTTGCTTCTTCCGGTAGTGCCCCAAACTTCTTAGTTAATAATCTCACGGCAGTTTTTGCAAGAGCTCTCGTTTCACCTTCTTTTATACCTTTCATTTTACCTTCTTCTCTGCCTTCTTCTCTACCTTCTTGTTTTAATTGCTCAGCTAAATTCATCACCACTTCACTCCCTTCTGGATAGGTAGTTTCAATCTTTTTAATAATATCATCAATATCTTTTTTTGTTAGTTTCTGACCAGCATTAAAAATATATCTCATAAATGTCTCAAAATATTCAATTCCTTTTTGCTTATCATCTAATTCTCTAAGACTCTCCGCCGCTCTTAAAATTGTTTCACTTATTGATTTATTGTCTTTCTTGAATATGTCTCTGAAAATGGTGAGAAGAATCCTAAGTTGAACTTCTCCCTTTATCTCGTCATCTGTATATTTTGAGATATCATAAAGCAGGTATTCATAGTTCGGCACGTACTTTTTCACTTCTTCCGGAAGGTCTGCATAGCCTTTAATCATCTCTCCCAAGGTGGTTTTAACTTTCCAGTTATCTTTTCCATGATAAATCACCAGTGGAATTACTACAGGCAGCTCGTTGGAGTTCTCTTTTTTTACTTTCACTTCCCATATTTCTAGCATATACTTCAAAAGCTGAAAGGCTATGTTTTTGCTAACGTAGCTTTTATGTTCAAAAAGGAAGTAAATGTACCCTTCCCTTTTATTAATAGTGGTTTTAAATAGCAGATCAGAGTATGCTTCCTGAAGCTCTTCATTAATAAAACTATCCTTTTGTGGCTCTAGTGTATATAAATCTATAATATTCATAATGCTCTGTGGCAAATAGTTAGTCATGAAGTCCTTTGCTACAGATGTGTTTGAAAATGTGTCTTTAAAAAATTTGTCATGTGGATTTTGTATTTTCATTTCGTCACCTGCCTTTTTATATTATACCATGTAATCAATGGTTATAACATGAGAATCCACTTTTTGGGCAAAAGTGATGGGGGACTGACCCCTTTTGGGAGGAACTGGGAAGTTAGCGGGAGATTTTCCCTCCAGGACGTCTCCTTATTTTCCCCTTTAATTCTAGTATGGATAAGGCTTCTAGGAAACCCGATAGATTGCTTTGAAAAGGCTGTGCTAGCTGGTCTTCATTCAAAGTCATGTTTCCTAAAAATTCTAGGATTTGCTCTTCTATTAACGAATTTCCAATTTCATCTGCTGAGTTTTCCAGGTGGGTTTTAAACGTCATGTGTTTTGGTCTCAATTTGTCATTTGGCTCGGTAAATTCTACTATATCTAGTAGATCCAATGCCAGCTGATATGGCTCTATATATATTTGTGCACCATTTTTGATTAACCTGTTTGTGCCCTTACCTTCACTATGATAAATTCCACTGGGGACTGCCAAAACTGTCCTATTATTTTCCATTCCCCACTGGGCGGTGATTAAACTGCCGCTATAAAGGCTGGCTTCCACTACCAATATTTTGTGAGCCCAGGCACTGATTAAGTAGTTCCTCATGGGGAAATTGGCTCTCCTGGCAGGTGTCCCTGGTGGATACTGGGATACGACAGCACCCTTTTCTATTATTGCTTCCATTAGACCTTGATGCTCCTTTGGATAGCAAATATCCACTCCATTTCCTAGAAAGGCCAGGGTATACCCACCTTCCTTCAAACATGCTGTATTGATTTCCCACAACCTGGTGTTCCTGCTATAACCATATATTCAATCATAGCATCCTGACCGTGCACATCGGAAAAATCTAAGGTACTGTTAAAATTTGACAATGAAGGAGTTTCTATTGCATTTGGAGTGTATTGGATTTCACCTTTAAGAAATAATGAAACGTCTTGTAAGGTTTCGAAACCATAAATGTTTAGGCCCTTTACTAATTGGGCTTCATGCACATTATCCTTTGGAACTATTAAGCTTTTCACCCCTGCATTTTTTGCAGCTATTGCCATTGGCAAAACCCCTGTACAGGGTCTCAGTTTAGAATCAAGAGACAGCTCACCAATAAATCCAAAATCCTCAGGACAGCCTGTCTTTAATTGTTTGGATTGGATTAACAAACCGACAGCCATGGCAAGATCAAAATGAGAACCACTTTTTTTGATGTCACTTGGAGCTAAATTAATAACAACCTTCATCTTTGGAAATTCATATTCCGAACTATTAAGCGAAGATTGAAGCCGTTCTCTGGATTCTTTTACAGCGGTGTCCCCTAATCCAACTATTGAAATGCTAGGCTGTCCAGATATAGTGTCTACTTCAACTTCCACCAAATAACCATCTACTCCAGCTATAGCAAAACTTTTTACGGTAGCTACCATATTTATACCTCCAAAAAACTTTGCTCCACATATTTTTTATATAAAAGAGGGTTGCTGTCTTTAAAATATCCTAAGATCTTTTGAACGCAAACCAAGTTATCTTCTTTATTTGTTAAATAGTTTTGGTAGCTGCTCCACTTGTAATCTTGAGGAGCTTGAACCATGCCTGCCCGAACTGGATTCAAATGAATATACCTGCTTGTCTCCAAATTATATGGGTCTGTTTCAATGAGTTCTGATCTATACCTTCCTTGGAATAAATGGCCTACAAAATTGTACTTCTTATTGAAATAGAGTGTATACATCATATTTATTCGTTTCATGATCTGGCTTATTTCGACGGTACTAGTTTCAATTTGCAGGTGGACATGATTGGTCATTTGACAGTACGATAATAGTCTGAATTGATAGTTTTCTTTAGCCTCAAGGAGAATTGTTATATACACTTGTCGATCTTCTTCATCCCTATAAATTTCATGTCTATGGTTTCCTCTGCACATGATATGATATATTGCTCCAGGGTACCATACACGGGGTTTCCTAGGCATATATGACATCCTCTCATTCCATGATGGGGGACTGACCCCTTTTGGGAGGAACTGGAAGGCCGTCATTCAGCCCTTGGGCTTTCCAGCCTCCACAAACCCAATTATAATGTCTATCACTTCTTCTATGATGTCATTTGGTGCCTTTTCGTAAAAAGATGCGTTTCTTGCATGTATGTCTAAAGCCTTTACCTGTTCACACATAATAACTCCTGTTGTTTTTATTCTCTCATCTAGTTTTACATGCAGCGGGAAGTCTCTATTCGTGTTAGTAATAGGACATACCATGGCTATTTTAGTAAACTGATTATAAGCATTATTACTTACAACCAGCGCAGGTCTTTTTCCTCTTTGTTCATGTCCTGCTTGAGGGTCAAATTCTAAAAATACAATATCGCCTTGCTCTGGTATATACGCCATTATAACACCTCATTGCCAGTTGGTTCCCCAGTATCCCATTCACCACATTTATAATCCCCTTTATATTCAGCAATCCTTTCTTGAAGGGTTTTATGTTTTTTAACCGGAATAATGATCAGATTTCCTTCTTGAACTTTGAGTTCTACCCTGTCATTTTCATTAAGTTGAGCCATTTCAAGGATAGCCTTTGGAAGCCTTACTGCCTGACTATTTCCCCATTTTTGGATTGTGGTATACACATTCATCACCTCACTTGTAGTATATACCTAGTATATACATATGTCAATTACTTTTAGGTGACTGACCCCTTTTGGGAGGAACTGGAAGGCCGTCAGGCTTTCTGGTTCCTCCCATGTCCCTTGATTTCAAAAAATAATGTTTATTTTTATCCATTTCATGATATAATATAAAAAAGGTAATCGGCACCGCATGGTGCGGTTGCCACAGGAAACTAATTTACATTAATCACTCTGTTGCCGGCAGGGTGATTATTTTTTTATCCTGAATTTCAGGATAGCTATAACGAATAATCCGAACATTATCATTAAAGATAGTGCTTCGTATGTATTCATCATAGACACCACCTCCTTCCCTTAGGGAATGAGAGGTGGCAACCACACCCTGCTTTTACCGATTACCTTGCTCATATAGTAGCATAAAAACATTAGTAACAACAATATTTTATTAGAATAAGAGTGATGGGAGACAGCCCCCTTTTGGGAATGCAAACAAGCATACCCTTCGGTATCGTCCCCACTGATTTTATAATTTGCTGTTCCAATATTGACGTACATAATAATGTACAGTATAATTTTAACAAGAGGTGATTTATTATGAAAACTGTACCTGTTACTAACGCTAGACAAAATATTTTTAACATTATAGAACAAACCATTCTTAGTGCAGAACCCATACAAATAACCAG
>NZ_KK211107.1:14840-71120 GCF_000620305.1 Desulfitibacter alkalitolerans DSM 16504
CTAAGTGATAAGGGACTGACCCCTTTTGGGAGGAACTGGAAAACTGTCAGGCTTTCTGGTTCCGAACAAAAATGGTCTGAAATCAGCAGCCCCTCCAAAGAATTTGTTTTATTGTTTTCTACTTGTTTCTCCAGTTTTCTCTTGCATTATCATATATTTCATCTATGGACATATCTTTAAAAAGCTCATCCTCTAATTCTAAATAGTTATCTTTGCTTATTTCCTCGGAATGGCGTATAAACCTTAAAAAACCAGAGTAGCCTAATTCTTTTATCAATGCTCTAGAGCCTTTTTCTATTATTTCTTTATCAGTAAATTTAGTTCTCTCATTCGATAACATCAATATCCATCTCCTTCCTAAGAAAATCTACAGGATTATATAGTCTAATATTTCCAATTGTATCCTTCAAGCTATCCCAATTATTATCTATTGTTTTTATTAATTTATCATCACAGGTTATAAAATAATCGCAATTACCATTTACTGCAGATGCAAGGTGTAAAGCATCCTTATTTTTAGCATTTGAACCTTTTACTATGTCTTTGGCTATTAGTTTAATTTCATCATTAGGTTTTATGATTTCTTTGCATAAAGTAGAAATTGATTGAATGTGAAACTTTCTCTCTATAAAAGGATTTCTATTATTCTCATACTCCAAAATAAAAGACCACACAAGTTTATAGTTTCCTTTTTCAATAAGTTCAAACAAGATATCAATTGCCATAGCTTCAAAACGTACCCTCATATGTGTCTGATTGTCAAATATCCTATTATATACATTCATATCAAAATATAACTTCATGTTCTATTCTCCTAAATTGGACCAACTATTTTAATCTTTTTTCCTGTGTTTTTGTACCCAAGAATAAGTGATGGGGGACTGACCCCTGTTGGGACCCTTAATTACACCCTCTGTTTTAGTGGATCAATTTTATAAGGAAGTTCGCTATTCATTGCTAATGTCCAGTTTGCTAATAATTCTTCCTGTCTCAATTCAGCCCATGTTAAAACTAGCTTTAGCTGCTTTTTGGGTAGATTTCCTTCTATCATCTCACAGCTTTTTATATCAATAATCGCCTTATATTCTCCGTAATAAGCATGAAAATGTGGTGGATTATGTTCTTCAGGGGCACAAAACATTCTATTATTATGCCATAAAACATACTTACAGTTGGCATCTCTTAATTAATGCTTAACTCTTTTATATTAATTATATCACCTGCAAAATAATCATTCAATTAATTTGATACATAAAAAGGACTGTCTGTCAAATAAAAGAAAAACAGCCTCCTGCAGGGGGACTGACCCCTTTTGGGAGGAACTGGAAAACTGTCAGGCTTTCTGGTTCCGACCGAGCAATCACTTAAAGGCTTTACATCTATAATAGCTAAATACATTAATTACACCCCCTTTATTTTAGTGGATCAATTTTATAAGGAAGTTCGCTATTCATTGCTAATGTCCAGTTTGCTAATAATTCTTCCTGTCTCAATTCAGCCCATGCTAAAACTAGCTTTAGCTGCTTTTTGGGTAGATTTCCTTCTATCATCTCACAGCTTTTTATATCAATAATCGCCTTATATTCTCCGTAATAAGCATGAAAATGTGGCGGATTATGTTCTTCAGGGGCACAAAACATTCTAATAATTATGCCATAAAACATACTTATAGTTGGCATATAAGCACCTTCTCTTAATTAATGTTTAACGCTTTTATATTAATTATATCACCTGCAAAATAATCATTCAATTAATTTGATACATAAAAAGAACTGTCCGTCAAATAAAAGAAAAACAACCTCCTGCAGATTGCTCCGCAAGAGGCTGTTTCTTATTTCAGATACTTTATCACGTTAAAGTGATGGGGGACTGACCCCTTTTGGGAGGAACTGGAAAGCCAGGCTTTCTGGTTCCGACCGAGCAATTTTGATGAACTCGAAGAAATAATTTGTGTTTTTTTCCTGTTCTCTTTTTTCTTTTCTAGTTGCCATGATTCATCCCCCATTATATGCTTTTATTACTACATTTCTATAGTAATATTATCTCATATTTAGCACTTCTTGGGGTGTTTTTGTCGAATATTAGCCCGAAGAATTTTTACTCTTCAGAGCTGATACATAAAAAGAACTGTCCGTCAAATAAAAGAAAAACAACCTCCTGCAGATTGCTCCGCAAGAGGCTGTTCCTTATTTCAGATACTTTATCACGTTAAAGTGATGGGGGACTGACCCCTTTTGGGAGGAACTGGAAAGCCGTCAGGCTTTCTGGTTCCGACCGAGCATTAGTGTATCCTTATTACCCTGACTAGGTTGTCAGTATCCCATAACAAGGTTACTCTTGTTCCCGCCTGGTTTTCAAATTCATCTCTTGCATTAATGTCGTATAGATCTTTTACGTCGCTATCCTTATAAACCTGAACATCTTCATGTAAAGCAACTATAACTTGAGCACCTTCACCTTCTATATCTGATGTGTATACAAGCTGTAACGCATTTCTGTCTATTGTATATACATAACCAGTTACTGTTCTTGCTGATGCGTCTCTTATAGTTATCTTATCACTTGATGAAATAGTAAACTCGATAGGTACATTGTTACTTGGTATGGTTCCACTATCAAGCTCATATGTTGCTGTTTGACCAGATACTTTTACAGTAATATAGTCTTTAGTACCAGCCTTTGAGTTAGCAGTCTTAATACCATACTGTACATCACTTGCTTGGATATTTAATCCTGCCCAAGCAGTAATTACTACATAGTCAACAACACCTGTAGAGGTAAGCTTGAAGTTAGCAGTTCCGGATCCTGAATAAGTTGAATTTCTAAACTCAGTCCAGCTGTAAACTTCCCAATCTGTAATGTCCCAGCTTCTAGCGTCGATAAACTTAGTATCTGCAGTCACACGGCGTGAAGTATCACCAAGAGTCACACGATTATTATCCTTGTCAATTACGGTGAAATTAGCATCATTGGTTACTCTTGAAGTTTGCAAAGCTGTTTCAGCAGTAAATTTACCATCACTATCTAGAGCTAAATCAAGGATACGCTTAGATGGTGGATTCGTTGAAGTAGCAGGAGCCTCTGGAATACCTAACGCACCAATCTTAGTTACAGCATCATTATTCTTGGATTTATAAGTAACCACATCTCCAGCTAGAGTAAATACTCTAACTTCACGTTCGTTACCAAAACCGCCTACATTTCTCCAATGTCCAGCAATTACGTCAGTTGTGGAAACATCTCTTTTACCATCTACAAATACTGCTTGACCAAAGAAGTTCAGCCAAACCTTTACATTATTGCCAGCGAAGTCAGCAAAATCTGCAAAGTTAGCAGCTGTACTTGGTGATCCACCTTCTTTTGAATATCCAGCTCTATGAGCCACTGGAACATTCTTGTCTAAAACAAGGGTTCCCATACCAGGGCTAGGACCTATTCCACCTGACTGTGATCTAACTAGATTGCCTTCTACTGTTTCACTAGAAGCAAAGATTAGGTAAGCATCACCATTCTGGTAGATATTAAGAACATGGCCTTTTTCGATCTTTTCTAAATCAACCCACTTGCCATCTAACTTAACATATGCTTTCTTGTCTTCTAGGTTCAATCTTGTAACAACATCAGTTCCTGGACGGTTAAAGCTGATTTCAGGCTTGCTGTAGTTCATTGAGCTTACAATAACACTTGTATTTACGTTGCCATATCCAGTATTCTGATATACATAAGCAACCTCGATACGGTTATTGGTATCTTTAATCATTTGGATATACGCATTCTTTAATCCAACATTAGCAGTTCCAGTAAAGTGAGCATCAAGATCGTTATCAGCAACACTAGTGGTTACTACTACTGCAGTATCTGAATTATTGAAGTATAGGTTAGTACCAGCTGATGCGGTTCTAGTTTTTAATAAATGTCTAGTACCATCTTTAAGCTCAATACGTCCATCCTTTACTTCCTTAACAAAACCAGTTACTATGGTACTTCTTGATTCAATCGCAAGAATTGTGTTTTCTGATGCTTGTAAAGTACCGTCACGATTGTCATCACGAACCCAAACGTCATAACTAGCGCCAACTACCAAGTCATTAGCATTTACTCCAGCTGCTCTTACTACAAATTTGCTAGTAGCAAGTCCATCACCAGCAAATCTAGCTTCGTTTGCTTTTAAGCTATCGTCAGCGTATGGAACACCTGTAACTTCAACTTCTGTAACTTTAATAACTCTTAGGGATCTCTCTAATAGAGTACCTCCCTCTCTAAATACCTGTCTTCCATCTCTATCAGTTTCCGATAGTTCCCACATAGGAGTATCTAATGCATTGTTAGTAAATATTGCAACTTGACCACGAGTAGCTGGTGAATTAGCTACAATACTTACATTTCTAGTTAGTCCTAACTGGGCTGCTTTTACAAGATAATTTGTTGGCCATGCTCCAACTAGAGTGTTTTCATAGCCTAACAGTCTAACTATCATTGCTAAAGCTTCGGCGTGAGTTACATTAGCTTCAGGCTTAAATGTACCATCGGGATATCCCACAATGATACCTTGTTGTGTTGCAACATTGATAAAACCAGATGCCCAGTGACTAGCAGATACATCTGAGAATTTAGTCATCCCTTTTGATGCCTCTGCAGCTATATCCAATCCAAGTGCACGAACTGCTACTGCAGCAAACTCAGCACGAGTGATTGAACCATCGGGTCTGAAAGTTCCATCAGGATAACCTTGCAAAATTTCTAGATTTGCTAATCTTTCTACAGGATTCGCTAAACTGCCTGATACATCTGGAAAACGACTTTCAGCAACTGCAAGGCCGGCGAAAGCGAAGAGAAGGATCGCGATGGTTAAAACTACTACTAATGATCTCTTCATACCTTATTATTTCCCCCTTTTTGTGTTTTCAAAGATCGATTTTTGTTTCTTCCGGTTTTTCCACTAGTGCAGCAAGACGGTTATTGAAAAGATAAGTACATTTTTAATGTTCCCCTAAGTGAAACATCACTCCTTTCAATATTAGTTATTTCTACGTCAGCATATTAACCTAAAGGGTGTATAGTTTCAGAATACGGGAGTCAGAATTCAGGAGATTTCCTTAGAATTCAGAATACAGAAGTCAGAATTCAGAAGAAAATCTTAAAACCTGAAATTCTAAAACCTTATTCTGGGAACTAACTTAATTTGTCCTACACTATTTAATACGCAAGTTGGGTTCATTATCCCTTCAAAAAGTTTAAAAGTTTTTTAACTTTTTTGGTTAATGTATGGGGACACACCTGCCCAAACTGGTTATCTGCTATCCGGAGTGCAGGAATGTCCCCGAATTTATTAAGAAAAATCTTCCAACTTAATATATTAGACAAACATGGGAATAATTCCTGCTTCCTTAAAAATTTATTCAAGGAATGGGGACACACCTCAGTTACAATAATGTATATCTTTATGGCCGAGGAATGTCCCCGAACTTAAAGACTTTAAAAGATAGGCCTCTGCTGTTTTATCTTCTGTCTACTGGCTTCTGTCTACTGTCTTCTGCCTTTTAATCTCACCAGGAGGGAGAACTTGGGCAGGGCTGTCATGCGGCCTATCCTGTGGGGTTCCTTCATGAGGCGGTAGAGCCACTCCAGGCCTGCCTTTTGGAAGAACACTGGGGCTCTTTTGGCCCTGCCTGATATGACATCAAGGCTGCCTCCTACTCCTATACATACGGGGACCTGCAGGTTTTTTTGGTGGTCCCTTATCCAAAATTCCTGCCTAGGTGCTCCCAGGGCTACCAGAAGAATGTCTGGTTTCTTTTTCCTTATGTTTGCAAGGAGGTTTTGCTTTTCAGTTTCAGATATGTAACCATGGCATGTGCCTGCTACCTGCAGTCCCTTATGCTTTTTCTGGAGATTCTCTGCAGCAGCTTCCGCAACTGCAGGGGCGCCTCCATAAAAATAGAAGGTCCAGCCCTTCTTTGGTGCCAGCTCTGCCAGCCTCAGTGTGAGGTCTATGCCTGTTACCCTCTCTGGTACTGGGGCATTTAAGTACCTGGAAGCCCAGACCACCCCTGAACCGTCAGGTGTAACTAGATCTGCCTCATTGATAATTTCCTTTAATCTGGAGTCACTTTGTGCCTTGTAGATGATTTCGGCGTTTAAAGTGATTATATGATGGGGCTTTCCCGATTGGATGAATTCTTCGATTTTTTGCAGGGTTTCATTCATGCCGATTCTATCCACATTGCAGCCTAGAATGTCTACTTTCATTTTTTAAACTCCTTAAGGTATGGGGACACACCTCTATTTATGGTCTAGCTTTATGGCCGAGGAATGTCCCCGAACTTATGGGATTAAGGTATGGGGACACACCTCTATAGAGCAGATGTCAGATGTCAGAAGTCAGAAGTCAGGAGTCAGAATAAGGGCCTAAAAAAGGACTAGTCTTTATTCTTCTGAATTCTGTATTCTTTATTCTTGTGAATTCTGGTAACTGTCTTCTGGGTTCTCTTTTTCTACCTCTATAACAAAGATATCATCCAGGTTCTGGGTGCTGGGTATCCAGTAGCTGACCCCACCTATATATTTCGGTTCACCTGGGAGCATTTCTGTGTGTACTTTTTCAGATTCCAGCTCTTTCATAGCCATGCCAATAGAAACCATTTCAGCAATACTCAGGTTGGTTCTTACACTGCGGTTTATTTCTCCTACCAGCTCAGGAATCTTAAGTACATTCTTTAGTTCAAGCTTCTGGTCAATGAATTCCATCATGAACTTCTGCTGCCGTTCAACCCGGCCCACATCTCCCCTGCCGTCACTGCGGTAACGGACATACTGAAGGGCCTTGTCACCATTTAGCATCTGCTTGCCTGCTCTTAAGTCTATGTTTTCATCAGGATAAAACATTCTGCTTTCAACAGTGTATTCTATACCACCTAGTATATCCACAACCTCTTTAAAGCTGTTAAAGTTTAGCTGGACATATTTATCAACCTTAATGTCTAAGAAATCACTTACTGTTTCTGTAAGGAGCTTTGCTCCTCCATAGGCCTGGGCATGGTTGATTTTATCATTTCCACGTCTGGGAATTACTACCCGTGTATCTCTGGGAATTGACAGGAGCTTGAGCTCCGGATTTGTAGTATTTATAATTGCCAGGACAACTGTGTCAGCCCTGGCGCCTTCTCCAGGTCTTTCATCCACACCAATAATTAAAATCTTTTCTATATTATCTTCCTTTTTCTTGGAAAAAAATCCACCCACATCTATGGGCTTGCCATCGTCACCATGGGCAATGCCCCCTGCAAACCAATGGGTAGCAAATAAATAGCCGCTAAAGGCAAAAACAAAAGCAGCAAAAACAAGAACAGCTGCGGCAAGGTATGGGGACCCACCTGAAGGAACGTCCCCGAACTTATGGTATGGGGACCCACCTGAAGGAACGTCCCCGTTCGTGGATTGGAACGATCCTCCATCATTGTTTTCATTACCATATATTTTAATGTCTTCCTCATACTCTTCTTCATATTTAATTGGATTGCCGTCTTCATCCAGCTCTTGCCAAAAGAAATTCTTAATTTTATTATAGAAGCTTCTTTTCCTTCTCATGGCAGCTCACCTTTCTTCGGTTTATGTATGGGGACCCACCTAAAGGAACGTCCCCGAACTTAGAAGCCAGAAGTCAAATACAGGAGTCAGAATTAAGAATAGAACCCCAAAAACATAAAACCTATTAGTCAAGTCAGAGTTAGAAAAAAGCTAGGCCCTATTCTTCTTTTCTGTTTCCTGTTTTCCTTTCTGCTGTCCAACTTTCCACCTAATCGCTAATTATTGAAAATTCTCAACTACCTCCGGCAGCTTTTTTTCATTGGCAATATAGTACCAGATGCCGCTAATCTTTTGGTTGGTTCCAGGAAGTATCAGGGATTCAATTGGCTTGTTTTTGGCCTTGGCAGCTGCTGCCGCAAACTTCATAAGCTCAGTAGTAGAAAAATCATGCTCAACATAGTCTGTCATGGTCTGGATTATCTGAGGCAGCTTAATAACCATTTTAGGCTTAAGAAGCTCATCAACTAGAAGTTTGATGATTTCCTGCTGCCTTTTGGCCCTGCCCAGATCTCCCTCGGTTGTCCCGCGGAAACGGGCATATGCCAGGGCCCCCGCCCCGTCTAGTTTTTGAAGCCCTGGCTGCAGGTTGATGTTTTCATCAGGAACATACATGCGAACAGGAACATCTACCTCAATACCGCCTGACAGATCAATGAGGGTCACAAAGGCTTCATAGTTTAATACAATATGATGATCAATTTCAATATCTAGAAATTCTTCTATTGTCTTTCTTGCAAGTTCTGCACCGCCATATGCGTAGGCAGCGTTAATTTTGTCATTGCTTCCCTTTATCTTTACCCTTGTATCCCTGGGTATGGACATGAGATAAACCTCATCCCTGTCTGGCCTGAAGCTTAAGAGCATGATGGTGTCTGTTCTGCCCGTGCTGCCCTTTGCCACGTCAAGACCTAGGATAAGTATATTCATTGGGTCTATCATTTCTTCCTCTTCTTCAGTCTCCTCACCATTTTCAATGGCTGCTTGTTGTTGGGTACTGTCATACCAGAAGAAAAGGAGACCCAGCATCATGAAAATAATAAATGCAACAAGGAATGGGGACACACCCCTGATATATCCTCGGGAAATGTCCCCGAATATATTCTTACGCATTTTTGGGTTAACCTCCTATCTCGGAATACAGAAGTCAGAATACAGAAGGCAGAAGGCAGAAGTCAGGAGTCAGAATAAAACCTAAACCCTTTCCAACTTACCAGTTTTCTAACTAACCAACTAAACAACTAACCAATAAATTAGACGCTAAAGACATGCAAAATGTTTCAGGGTATATTATACCATAAATATTTTTCAAATTAATATAACAAGTTTTAGGGGAAAATGGTAACTTGTCGGGCATTAGGGTTCCAGTCCACCCTGGCACCTAACTGCTCACTAACCATTCTCACAGGGACAAAGGTTCTGCCATTTACAAGACTGGCAGGCACATCTACCTTTTGGACCCTTCCATTTATCATTACTGTTGTTGAGCCTATGGGAAACTCAATCCTTGTATCACCCAGCACATAGGATACTGTCCTTGTGGCAGGCTCCCAATCCACCCTTGCGCCCAGGGCCTCCCCTATAAATCTGAAGGGTACCATTGTTCTTCCATCCACTGTGAAGGGGGCTGTTTCCAAGGCATGAGATTGTTCACCTACATGGGCCGTCTTATTATTAAGTATCAGCCTGATAGGTGGTTTAAGGCTTTGCTTTAGCTCATTGACCCTTTTTTCCAGCTGGGCAACCTGATTAGTAAGATTTTTTATGGCATTTTCCAGAGGTGTTATTCTTTCATTAAGATATCTTTCCACATAGGATTTTGTAACCAGGGGATCTTCCTGACTGCCTGGTTGAGGGGTAGATGAGCCTACAGCACTCCCCAGGGATGAGACCAATAATAATATGGCCATGTAAACTGATAAAGTAATTATAATCAGGGGCTTTTTGGGCATTTTTAGTCACCTCTAATGTATGGGGACCCACCTAAAGGAACGTCCCCGAATTTTACAGCAGCCAGAATAAGATATTTACTCCAGCAGGCTTTCTTCTGAATTCTGAATTCTGGGTTCTGGGTTCTGGGTTCTGGGTTCTAAATTCTTTTTGTTTAATTATTCGACACATTTCTACTGACTACCTGCTTATATATACGAATTAGACAATTCAATTTTTGTGGTAAAATACTTGTCAAACTTGTATTCTAAAGGTATTATTTTGTTAAAGTATTTATTTTCACAAAGTTGCATGCTATAATGATATCAGATAAAACGACAAAGACTGTCTAGAATGTAAAGTTATTACATAGGGGCAGCAGTCCATCTTACTTGATTTAGCATTAGATTTTTATATATTTTAAAAATTCAATCTTTAGTAATTATTTCGTGAAAGGAAGTGAGGACATGACAAAAAGGCCAAATTATCTCGAGTATAAGAGAAACACTCTTCTGAGGGATTACAGAAATGCCAAGAGTAATGACAAGGTAAAAATCTTGGTAGAGATCATGGATCTAGAAGAAGAGCTAAAATACTCAAATAACCGCACAGCAAAAAGAATAGCTCTTTAAAGGTAATGGAACTATTAAAGCCCCAGTTGATAAAAACTGGGGCTTCTTTTATCAGAAAGTATAAGTTGAGGAGACCAAATTACTTGTTTCCTTTTTTATTCTAGTTTGTGATTCTATAGATTATATCCTTGAGTATATCCTCAGGGATGTTTTTGTCCAGGATAACTTTATCTATTTCCTCCCTATTCACATCCCTGGCTATGCGGAAGTGGAGCCAGAGATTTTCCGGGGTTAAGGGGAAGTCTGTTTTTA
Organism: Desulfitibacter alkalitolerans DSM 16504; assembly: GCF_000620305.1. NCBI lineage: Bacteria > Bacillati > Bacillota > Clostridia > Neomoorellales > Desulfitibacteraceae > Desulfitibacter > Desulfitibacter alkalitolerans. Next base: position 25,238 of record NZ_KK211107.1, read on the forward strand.
TATGACGTGATGATTTAATAACCAGGGCAGGGAGCTTATAGAAAAAGGCTGTTGGCCTGGTAAACTGCTCCATAAGCTGACCCAGAACGGTCTTATCCTTGTCAGATGCCGGCATCTCAAATATGTCCTCAAGGTTAATCCTTGTCCCATCTACTATTATGGGATCAAGAATTTTTTCTGCCTCTGTTAAAACTGCCTTATCAATGATGACATGATAGGCAATATGAATATCCATTAGCTGTTCTAATATATTGACCATGATGCGGCTATAATCATCTTTTCCCAGGTCCTTAAATAATTCCTGAAGCAAATAAGTTTTGCCGTCATATATGATCTGCATGTTACCAGGGAAGAAAACACTTCCGGATTTAAAATTTTCTTTTTTGCCCTTGTAGTTAATACTATAGATGGCAGTCATCAGCAGCCCATCCCTATCTGCTCCAATAAATAATATGTTTAGGTTATCTGTCTTGCTGTTTCTTTGTTGATGGGCAAGGTGCTTATGCTCTTCAGCAGTTTCCTTAGGCCTTGCTTGTTCGAAGGGCTGCTCTCTTTTTATTGGTTTTGGTGCTTCTAGTTTACTATCTTGTATTTTAATATCAATATTATGTTCATGCAGCCTGCTGTCTTCTAGGGCGGTGTCGTGATCTTCTAGTTTACTATCTTGTATGTTGTAATGGCTTTCTTGTATATCATTGTAATGTCTCTCTGGCAGGCTATCCTCTATGAGACTAAAATGATTCTCAAGCCTATTTTCTTCTATGTAACTTTCCTCCCAGTTTTGGGGCAAGCTATATGTATCAGGCGACAGGCTGGATGATACTGGTAAATACATGGGTGCTGTAAGCAGAAGGACTAGTAAAAACAAAAACTTTTTCATGTAATTCTAAATCCCCTATACAATTAAAATCATTAGTTTTAGTATGAGGAATTACATGATAAATGATACAAAATGTTGACAAGTGGCTTTAGTGTGTATTAATATGTGTATGAGGGAGTGTGTATCCATGAGGACAAATATTGTTTTAGATGAAGAATTATTAAAAGAGGCCTTAAAACTGAGCAAAGCAAAAACAAAAAAGGAATTAATCCATATGGCTTTAAAGCAGTATGTTGCCAATCATAAAAGGAAGAGTTTACTAGAATTAAAAGGAAAAATTTCCTTTTCCGAGGATTACAATCACAAGAAAATGAGGGAAGGAAAATCTGAATGATCTTAGTTGATACTTCAATTTTGATTAGTTTTTTTAAAGGCAACACTACTGAACAGGTAAAAAAATTTGAGGCGATTCTTCAACATGACATACCATTTGGGATAAATAATCTTATTTATCAGGAACTGCTGCAGGGGGCCAAAACTGATAAAGAGTTTAAGCTTCTAGATGATTATCTAGTTACCCAAACATTCTATAATTTAAAAGACGAAATAAGTTCATACAAAGCAGCTGCTTTGATCTATTATAACTGCAGAAAAAATGGCTTTACTATACGAAGCACTGTGGATTTATTAATAGCTCAAACAGCAATAGACAATGATCTTTATTTGCTGCACGATGACAAGGATTTTAGCAACATAGCAAGCTGTGAAAAAAATCTTAAAGAATATTAAAATCTGTTTGTTTTTGCCCTGTTTATGATATTATATATATAAGGTAATCGGTACCGCATGGTGCGGTTGCCACATAAGTGATTAATTTATTTTAATCACCCTACATGGCAGTGCAGGGTGATTATTTTTTTATCCTGAAATTCAGGATAGCCATTAACAACATAGAAAACAAAATCATATACAATTATTAGCAACAATAGTTTGAATTTGAAAAATAAAAAGCCAGTCATCAGCCTGTTTGGCGACAACTGGCTTTTACTTTAAACCAATCCTTTGGAAACCATGCCTGTGTCCTTTAATACATCAAGCATCTGCAGGGCTTTTCCTGTGCCTAGTGCTACACATGAGATGGGATCATCTGCCAGGTGGATGGGTAATCCTGTTTCATCCTGAAGCAGTTCATCTAGGCCGTGCAGCATGGCACCGCCTCCGGTCATGACTACACCCTTATTTATAATATCAGATGCAAGCTCTGGGGGAGTTTTTTCAAGTACCTCCTTGACACCTGCAACTATTGCTTCCACTGGTTCAAGGATTGCATGGTGGATCTGCTTTCCTGAAATAGGAACTGTTTTAGGCAGGCCTGATACCAGGTCTCTTCCCCGCACATCCATGACAGCATCTGCCTTGGCGCTTTTAATATAGGCCGTACCAATATGTATCTTAAGCTCCTCTGCACTTCTTTCACCTATCATCAGATTAAATTCTCTGCGTATGTAGCGTACTATTGCCTCATCAAATTTGTCCCCGCCAACACGCAGTGATTTGGAGCAAACTATACCACCCAGGGATAATACGGCAACGTCTGTAGTTCCTCCACCAATGTCAACTACCATGGTTCCATTGGCATCAGAAATATCAAGTCCTGCTCCTAAAGCAGCGGCCATGGGTTCCTCGATTAAATAAGCCTGCCTTGCACCAGCCTGCATGGCTGCCTCTCTAACTGCCCTTTCCTCTACACCAGTTACTCCCGAGGGGATGCAGACCATTACCCGGGGTTTGAAGAAGAATTTCCTGCCGCAGGCCTTTTCTATGAAGTACCTGAGCATTCTCTCTGTTGAATCATAGTCAGCTATAACGCCTTCTCTTAAAGGTCTAATAGCCACAATATTGCCTGGTGTTCTACCAAGCATCTTTCGTGCAGCCTCTCCAACTGCAAATATCTGGCCTGTCTTTTTGTCAATAGCCACAACTGATGGCTCATTCAACACAATTCCCTTTCCCTTAACAAAAACTAAAACTGTTGCTGTTCCTAAATCTACGCCAATATCAGTACCCCAGCCAAACATATATATCTCCCTTCTGCTTATGCTTGTCCCTTGCAAAATAATGAATTAAATCAGTAATACGTCCACAATTCTCCAAAAAAAAATAAAATCCTTTAAAAAATTTGGTTCAAGATACATTATTTTGCTTATATTTTTTCCTGGTGGCTTCTCCGCCTCTAATGTGTCTTTCCGCCTTGTTATTTTCTAAAATTTTCTTTACCTCTAAAAACAATTCTTCATTGATTTTGGGCAATCTCTCTGTAACATCCTTATGTACTGTACTTTTACTTACTCCAAAAATATTGGCAGTAGAGCGTACTGTTGTGCCCTCCTTTATTATATACCTGGAAATATCTAAAACCCGCTGACGAATGTAATCTTGCATCCAAAGGGCCTCCCTTTTGGTTATTTTTCTTTTAATCTATATGAGGCTTTGGTCACAAAAAGAACATTCATTATCATTAAAGTTATTAACTGTTTTTGGCATATTTTTAAGGCGGCTTTAAGGTTTTGGCTAACTCTCCATCTGTTTTAATGCCATCCCAATGATTTTATGGGCATAATCAGCCATGAACAGCGGAATATTCAGCAGGTCATTGTCCAGGCGCAGGTTGTTCATGGAAAAACGGACACGGAGCCACATTACCGGCTGTAAGTCAATAAATCACATAATTGTTAGTTATTTTGTTTCTATTATCACATTTTTATTTAAAATGGTGAGCATAAAAAACTGCCTCTGGTATTAAAGGCAGTCAAGGTGGCTTTAAGGTTTTGGGTAATTGCCATTAAAGAAATGGATTATAAATAACCATATCTCTTATTTTTTGTCCTGAAGTTAAATCTTCACTGTATATTACTTTACAATTATCCTTATAAGCTGCGGCCAAGATAAGGCTGTCATAAAAACCATATCCTGTTTCAAATTTTATATCCATGCCGGTATTAATAATGTCAATCCCAGGATAAATGCCACATATAGGAAACATAAAATTATTTATAAAGGTTTTACAATCCTCCAAACTTAAAGGTACTTCAAATTTTTTAAGAGCAGCATTGCAAAACTCTTGAATAACTTGATAGCTAATAACTCCTTTGCCAGTTATGTGTGCGTTATTTAAAATTTCCTTGGCTGCTTTTTGTTTAGCAGGTTCTTTTTTTGAAAACAGATAAATGATAATATTCGTGTCAATAAAGTATCTATCTTTCGTTATATTCATCCCTGCTAAAGCTCCTTCCTGCTTCCACATAATTTGTTTTTGACATAAAGCTGTCTAATTCCCTGGATATATTTGTATTTTTTATATAATCACTAAGCCATTCCTTAACCAGGCTGTTTAAAGTGGTCTTATTCATTTGGGCTTTAGCCCTGGCTTTTTCTATAACATCCTCATCAATATTGAAAGTTATATTCTTCACCCTTCATGCCTCCTTCACAATAATAGTGCACACAATAATAGTGTATACAATGATAGTATACACTACTTTAGTGACAGCTGCAATGCCTGCTGCTATTGTAAATATTTTTGGGGATCTTCCTTATTGCCTTTATGGGTAATTCCAAAATGCAGATAAGAGTCGGCGTCTGTAATCCTGCCTATTTCCTGCCCCTGGGTAACAGTATCCCCCCGTGCAGCAGAAACCTTTGTAAGATGCTTGTAGTGGGTCTGAAGGTAAGATCCATGTTCTATGGTAATGGAATAGCCTTCAATTTCCGTAAAGGCCACCTTTGCCACCTTGCCGGCCGCAGCAGCTAGGACAGGGGCACCTTGGGGAACTTCAATGTCTATTCCGTCATGGAACCTGTAATCCTTATAGGTTTTGCTGTAGTTAAAGCCAAATTCTCTAATTACCCTTCCCTCAGCAGGAGCAATAAGGCTTAAGTCGGTTTTATTGTCTGCTGCCATATTGGTCTCAGGAGTATTTGCGTTTTTGTTAGCGTTGGGGCCTGGGCTCTGGCTGGGGCCTGGGCTCTGGCTTTGATTAGTGCTGGGGTTAGCTTCCTTCTGCTCTTTCTCAGGATAAGAGGGAGTTCCAATAACATCTGGAACTTCCGGTATTGCCGATGGCACTGTCTTTACCTCAGGCTCCTGTTCCAGGTTTACCTCTACATAGGGAGTCTCTTCTTTAAAATTAGTATTTATAATTCCTGAATAATATGCAGCTGAACCTATAGCTGCTGCAGCTATTATAACAGCAGCCAAAAGGGCTGACTTTGGCATTTTAACCACCCTGGCTTTCAAATGCCCAATCATGCTGCCTGCTGCCCTGGTGATTCTCTTTGTAGTTGACACAGCCTTTTCTTTAAATGATCCAAAATAATGCCTTGCTTTACTTTTTGCCCTGCTTAAATCTAATTTTTTATATGCTTTTAAAAAGTCCGGTATTTTGATTTTTTTCACTAAACATCACCTCAAGTTTATTGTTTCCATAAATTGCTTTTTTTAAACTTGGGTGATGAGGAGTTTTAGCCAGAAGGGTGAGTAGCCCATGGGAGTCTCACCCACAGGCTCTCCCAGAACCGGACGTGAACCTCTCAGCTCATCCGGCTCCCATTATTCAGTCGTTAATTATACCAAGTTTCCAATGCACAAAAAGTTGAGGAACTGCCTCTGCTACTTTGATGAGCCATCTCCTAGCTCTAGCTTTGCTTCCATTGATATTCTTATACTTTCTTCGTACCCATTTTTGCAAGGTTTTGTTGATATATTTAAGCACAGGGGTTAATTCCGATTTGCAAAAACTACCATAGTAGTTTATCCATCCCCTTATCTTGGGATTTAGAAGGTCTGCCAAATCATTGATTTCTCGATTTGTTCGAAATTGAAGGTTCATATTTCTCACATTTTGTTTTATTGCCTTGCTTGCTTTGTTACTTATTGCTGGCGAGAATGTTATGAAGTACTCTCCTCGTCTGTTCTTGGCAAGCCTTGACCTAAAAGTATATCCTAGAAAGTCAAATTTCTCTTGAGTGTGACTTCCTTTTCTATTGTCATCTTTGCAATATACTATTCGGGTCTTGTCTGGATGCAATTCTAGCCCTATGTTCTTAAATCTTGCTGTTAGCGTTTCTAGTATGTTTTCTGTTTCTTCTAAGGTTGAGCAATGTACTACTCCATCATCTGCATATCTTGCCCATGGGTTATTGGGATAATTTATTTTCATCCATTTATCAAATGCATAGTGCATGAATAGATTTGCAAGTATCGGACTAATGACACCACCTTGCGGTGTTCCAGAGTCTCTTTTTATCTCTGTTCCATCTGCTTTTTGAAAAGGTGCCTTTAACCATCTCTCAATGTACAATATTTCCCATTTCTCCTTTGTGTGTTTGTGTACTGCCTTCATCAGGAGTTCATGGTCTATATTGTCAAATAGTCCTTTAATATCGAACTCTAGTACCCAGTCATATTCCCAGCACCTCTGTCTGGTAATGCCTACTGCTTCTATTGCTGACTTATTCGGACGGTACCCATAGGAGTCTTCCAGAAAGTAGGGTTCTACTTTTGGTTCAAAATGGATTTTTACTACCATTTGTGCTATTCTGTCTGCTACTGTCGGTATTCCTAGTACTCTTATCCCACCATTTTTCTTTGGTATATCAACTGCTTTTACTGCTGGGGGAAAGTATGTTCCAGACGACATCCTGTTCCATATTTTGTACAGATTGTTTTTAAGGTCTTTTTCAAATTCTTTTAGACTTACTTCGTCGATACCTGCAGAGCCTTTATTCGCTTTCACTTTCTCATAGGCTTCTTGTACTATTTGTTTTGGTATTCTAAACGGCTTTGTTTTGTTCATTAGCTCCTCCCATTTCTGGTTGACTGATACTCAAAACTGAATAATATAGTTCGCTTTCGCTACCCTTCACTCCACTTCCATTACAGAAGCTTCATCATTACTACGGTCTATTCCGCCCCTATACTCTGCATCCGTATTTCACCCTTATGGGGGTTTCCCATTTGTGGTTTTTCCGTTAGCATCAGAGTCGTAGGTTCCCACGTTCCCTATAAAAGCCTAAATCATGTTCATGTCACCTCTATGCCGGTCACCATATAGTCGGTAATCAGGTCTCCTCTATACTTATCCTAGAATGACGGTTAGATCCTAGTTTTGATGACTTCTTTTCCATGTTTCGACACTTGAACGGTGATTCGCTTGTACTCATCTCCATGATTCTCACCTGACAAAGTCTTAGCTTTGCCTTTTCCTTAACGCTCACCACCATGGCTTTTGACCACAGCAGCTTAAGGTGGTTTGGAGCCCACACCTGAATGTTGACTCCGAAGGGCCTTCCTTCATCTTTCATAGAGCCTAAACTCTTAAGTTATCTTTCTATGAGTCTGTTTTTCGTGGCACACAACCGTCCCCCTGGTTACTGAAGCTTTTCCAGTTTAACTCCGGTATAATAGTGCTTTAAAATCTCTTCATAGGTGGCACCTGCTTTTGCCATGCCATTAGCTCCATACTGGCTCATGCCCACACCATGGCCAAAGCCCCTTGTTACAAAGGTGATCCTGTCTCCCTGCAGCTGCCAGCCAAAATGGGTAGAATTTAGGCCAAGGGCTGCTCGTACGTCAGTCCCCATTAATGTCCTGCCGTCAATATTTAGCTTTTTGATCCTATTGGTTGATGTGGTCTCCAATACCCTGATTACATTTTGGTTTGTACCCTGCATGGCTGACACCGGTAAAGCCTCCAGATTTGTTCCAAGTGCTGCATCCACCTGACTTACTGTCAGGGTTTTTGTCTCCTGAAAACGGGGGGAATCCTTATCCCACGGGCTTTCTACACTACGGAGGTAGGGTATCTTGTTTAACCACACATCCTCTGAATTCTCTGTTTTACCATTACTTGTTGAGTGGTATACAGGCTCTATAAGGCGTCCTTCATATGTGAGCACCATATCCTTAGTAGAATAGACTGCCTCCTCCATCTTACTCTTGTATCTAAAGTAGTTTACCATCCCCCATCTGGATTTCATGTCCTCAGATGACATATGAGCCTGACAATGATTTGGATTGGTACACACTGCTGCTTCCGGGTGAACACTATTGTTGGTGTTCAGTGTAAGTCTTCTTAAAGCATAGGTCCTGGCAGCTACAGCCTGTGCCTTCAGTGCCTCAAGCTCAAACTCTGCAGGCATTTCTGCTGCCAGAACCCCTACAAGGTAGGAGTCTAACGACATTACCCTGGTTTCACCTGTTTCATGAAAATATACTGTAATGTTGTATTCACTTGTTTCCACAATTGCAGGAGGCTTTTCTGCTTGTTTAAAGTTACTTACAATTAATACAGGCACTATGATTATTCCAATTAAAACAAATAGAAATGTTAGGGCTACCAGCCTTCGCACCTTGTCCCCTCCCAACATAATTTCACCTTACATCCTAAGTTCAGGTGTAAGGTGATAATATCTTTTTAGATATATATGTATGGTTATGGGGATATATGAACAAATCTTAAGCCGATACTTTGAATTTCTCCACAGCTGCCTCCATTTCAGTTGCAACATTTCTGGTCTGCCTGGCTATTTCAGACAGGGATTCTAGAGTGGCGGCTTGTTCTTCGGCTGAGGCTGATACATCCTGGCTGTAGGAGGCTGTTTTTTCAGATATTTTGCCTACACTCTCAATTAGTCTAAGTATCTCGTCTGAGGTTGCAACCTCATCCCTGGTAATATCCACTATGGTGTCTATCATTTCTTCTGTTTTATTAACAGCCTCTATAATTTGCGCAAAGGCATCTTCTGTTTCACTTACTATGGCGACTCCCTTATCTACAGCTGCCTTGCCCTGATTAATTGAACCAACTGCAGTGGTTGTTTTATTTGACATTTCATTTATGAGCTTGGCTATTTCACCTGCACCCTTGTTTGACTCCTCTGCCAATTGTCGGACCTCATCTGCTACAACGGCAAAGCCCCTTCCATGCTCCCCGGCCCTGGCAGCCTCTATAGCTGCATTTAAGGCCAGCAGGTTTGTCTGTTCTGCAATGTTATTAATTGTTGTACTTATCTCTCCAATTGCTTTAGAAACCTTGTCAAGCTCCTCAATAATTGCAACTGCCTCATTGGTCTTTTCACTGATCATTTCCATGGCCTGAACAGTTTCCTGCACCTTATCCTTGCCCTCTACAGCCTTTTTTCTGGTGTGCTCTGATATTTCATTGGCTTCCTTTGCTTTTGTCTGGGCCAATTGAACTAGGCTGGACAGGTGCAGCAGAGCCTTGGAGGTTTCCACAACAGAAGAGTTCTGCTCCTCAGAATTGCTGGCCACCTCCTGAATTGAAGTGGTAATTTGATTTGTTGCCTTGCTTATTTGCTCCATGGATATGGACATCTCCGTTGCCGCTTCCACGACATGCTTGGATTTTTGTCTCACATCGGCTATGATTTGTGATTGGTTTATCAGCATCATATTGAATAAATCGCCCAGGGCCTTTATTTCATCCCTGGTTTTAAAGTCTACCTGGGCTGTTAGGTCACCGTCACCGGCAAGCTCTAATTTACCGGCTAAAACCTTTATAGGATTTAAGACGATAATGTTAAGACAGATAAGAATAATAGTTGATACAACTAACAGATTAATAGCCGTGGCCACATAAACAGCTATGTTTCCATAAACAAGACCCGTTTTTTGAACCAGGTCGTTTATAAAAACTGCAATAGTCGGACTAACCAGCAAGGCTACTATTATGGAAGCTATTATTTTTAGTTTTATTCCCAAGGGAACCCTGTTTAGTGAGCTAATATGCAATTTAGAATTGATTCTTTTCACAGAAACACCTTCCTTAATCCAAAAATTTTATTTTATAGTTACTTTATGGTAACACAAACTGCAGAAATATCATCATGGTTGCCATTATTTACAACCTCCTGAACATATACTAGAACATTTTCAAAAGAAACCAATTCACTATATCTTTCTTCTGAAAGCAGTTCCAGTAAGCCATCGCTTTTTAGCCTGTTTAATAAATTCAGAGATCTAAATTTAGACCTGGTCTTACCAACATATCTAAACCTGCTAAAATGCTCATTTAGTACTTCATTTGGCGGGTAGCCTAATTTTTTTACAAACTCATGATTAAAATATTTTATGTATCCATCTAAAGCCCTCACCTGAATCCTTGATTCGCATAATCAGTCTTGACCCTATTGTCCTAAGCTTTACGGTAATATATTTTTCCTGATCTCCCCCATTTCCATGAAACAGAGCATTGTTAAGAGCTTCATTAAATGCAACTCTCATGAATAAACTTTTATCTCTGCCCATAAGCTTGATTATATGCTCCTCGATACACCTCCTGGTATTCTTGAAATCTTTAAAGCTTCTAAATTTAATTTCTACTATGTATTTTTTCATATACCCCTCCACAACTAATTAAAACATCTCTTTGCATCTAGCTGCTACTTTGGGTGTAACTACTTGTTTTTAAAATCTCATCGTTCACTCGTGAAATTTCGACATTTTTTTCTCAATGAATTTACAAGGTCCCCAAAAAAGTGCATAATTTTATTTGCTCGGGTACGTGAAATAACAGGAATTTTTTCTACATCATTTTTTATGATAAAAGAACGTGCTAAAAGTTATCTTACAAAATCGCATTTTGTTAGAATTAAACAGCTAGCCTGAATGAGTACCAGACTAGCTGTATATATGGTTTAACTATAAGTTTCTACTTCTCTACTTCTCTACTTCATCTGGATAGACCTTACGTTTAATATCCACCCCAATGCCAGTAAGCTTCACAACTAGATCCTCATAGCCTCTATCAATATGGTGGATGGAGCAGATTTCTGTCTTGCCCTCTGCTACTAGTCCTGCAATGATAAGTGCTGCACCGGCCCTAAGATCACTTGCCTTAACAGGTGCACCTGTCAGCCTTGATACGCCTTTAACTACTGCACTATGGCCTTCGATAACTATATTAGAGCCCATTCTTCTTAGCTCATTTACATGCATGAACCTATTTTCAAAAACAGTTTCTGTTACTACACTTGTACCTCTAGCAGTAGTCAGATAGGCCATCATCTGGGCCTGCATATCAGTTGGAAAGCCTGGATATGGCAGGGTTTTTACATCAATTGCATCGCCTCGTCCCCTTGAACGAACCCTAACTCCTGAATCCTCTTCATCTATTGTTACCCCAGTTTCTGCAAGCTTGGCCATTGCCGGCTTTAGGTGATCGGAGATGACGTTTTCCACCAGCACATCTCCTCCGGCGGCAGCAGCCATAATCATATAGGTTCCTGCCTCAATCCTATCAGGGATTACTGTGTGGTTGGCTCCCTTTAGCCGGGGAACACCTTCGATTCTAATGATGTTTGTTCCGGCACCATATACCCTTCCACCCATACCATTAATAAAGTTGGCAAGATCCACTATTTCCGGTTCCTCAGCTGCGTTTTCAATTACAGTAGTACCTTCTGCCCTGCTGGCAGCCATCATAATATTTTCGGTGGCTCCAACACTGGGAAAGTCTAGATACACTCTGCTGCCAACAAGCTTTTTCGCAGAGCATTCAATTATTCCGTGGCTCATCTGGATATCTGCACCTAGGGCTGTTAAGCCTTTAAGGTGTAAATCAATGGGTCTGCTGCCTATATTACAGCCTCCAGGCATGGAAATTCTTGCGTGGCCTAATCTGGCCAGTAATGGTCCCATGACCAAGAAAGAAGCTCTCATTTTTCTTACCCACTCTTCAGGCGGCTCACTGCTTGTAAGCTCACCTGCATTTAAAACTAAATCCTTGTTTCCTGTGGTGGAAACCTTTACACCTATACTTTTTATTACCTGAGTAATTGTATCTACATCAGCCAGTTGAGGTATATCCTGTAGGTGACATTCTCCTTCTGCCAGGAGAGATGCAGCTATTATAGGCAGTACAGCGTTTTTAGCTCCGCTTACTTTGATTCTTCCTTCTAATTTTGTACCTCCGGTGACTATTAATTTCTCCAACAATTTTTCCTCCCTAGTGCATTTTGCATAGATGTCTTAGTTTGTTTAAATTGCTATTCGACAACTTTTCATTGATTCCTTTTTTCACTTATTCACTGCCTGCGAAATCAAGTCTAATACTGACAATGGATTAAGGGTGTACCCATATATAGATACGTTTTATTATCTATATTATGGTATCTCGAGGCAATGTTTACATTAATTATTTTTCCCTTTGATTCTACACCGTCTTTGAAATGAGGCGTGTATCCACTATAACTGACAAAGGCCTCTTCTTTAATCCCTTCAATTATTATACCATTTATACTACTAAAAAGGTAATATACATTTTTTTCCTGGTTATCTATTGATAGGTATCCTGGTATAAAAAAGATAGCAGTTTGGTTAATAATAGGCCTGGCCTCAAAATAGTCAAAGATTCTTTCAAGTTTTTTGCTTTGAGGTAGGCTGTTTTCCAGCATCAGCCCTTCCAAGTTTACTGCTAAATAGGTTTCATCATTTGCTGAGATTAGATTGATATGAATCTGCCCTGGCTTATCTGTTGCATCCTGGGAATTAACATCTAATCTGGAGGCTGCCTTCAAAGTAAGGTGATTATTGTCTCCTTCCCATTGTATCTGAAACTTAAGATTATATTCTTTTTGTAACAAGGCTAAGATATCTTCCATATGCTGCTGTGAAATGTTCTTATCTTTTATTTTCGCCCAGGCTGCTATTTTTAATTCGCTAAACTTAGTCTCTTCCATCTGGTAAAGGGTGTCAAAGGGATCAATGGCCTGGATTTGGTGGTTTGATTGTGCTGGATATTTTATGATTGCTATTATACATAATATGCCAATAAAAATAAATAAGGTCTTTTTCATTTTCTCCTGTCTCCTCCTGTCTGTTCTTAAGCTCTTTTTATTATTGTTGACAGGATTTTTGTTTTTAAAACACAGGATACAAAAACAACCAGGGGGACGGTTCTCCTGGTTGGAGGAAGTCCCCTGGTTAGTCCTTGTCTTATTTTTCTTATAGCTGCACTAATATTTCATTAATACCTTATCAGACACTCCTGCCGTTTCACGGCACCACTGATGAATGAAAATTAATATTTTCAGGGCAGATATTCTAAATTTCCTCATTTTTTGTAAATCTATATAAGGTTTAGCCTTTATTTTTTACTGTTGTATATATTGTATATACTTTAACGTTCATCATCACTTGCTTTTTCTTCCTGTGTATATCAGCCCAAGGTATGTTCTGTTCTATGATTATTTGGACTACAATTTATTACAAATAAAATTAGCCAGAGGGGTGAGTAGCCCATGGGAGTCTCACCCACAGGCTCTCCCAGAACCGGACGTGAACCTCTCAGCTCATCCGGCTCCCATTATTCAGTCGTTAATTATACCAAGTTTCCAATGCACAAAAAGTTGAGGAACTGCCTCTGCTACTTTGATGAGCCATCTCCTAGCTCTAGCTTTGCTTCCATTGATATTCTTATACTTTCTTCGTACCCATTTTTGCAAGGTTTTGTTGATATATTTAAGCACAGGGGTTAATTCCGATTTGCAAAAACTACCATAGTAGTTTATCCATCCCCTTATCTTGGGATTTAGAAGGTCTGCCAAATCATTGATTTCTCGATTTGTTCGAAATTGAAGGTTCATATTTCTCACATTTTGTTTTATTGCCTTGCTTGCTTTGTTACTTATTGCTGGCGAGAATGTTATGAAGTACTCTCCTCGTCTGTTCTTGGCAAGCCTTGACCTAAAAGTATATCCTAGAAAGTCAAATTTCTCTTGAGTGTGACTTCCTTTTCTATTGTCATCTTTGCAATATACTATTCGGGTCTTGTCTGGATGCAATTCTAGCCCTATGTTCTTAAATCTTGCTGTTAGCGTTTCTAGTATGTTTTCTGTTTCTTCTAAGGTTGAGCAATGTACTACTCCATCATCTGCATATCTTGCCCATGGGTTATTGGGATAATTTATTTTCATCCATTTATCAAATGCATAGTGCATGAATAGATTTGCAAGTATCGGACTAATGACACCACCTTGCGGTGTTCCAGAGTCTCTTTTTATCTCTGTTCCATCTGCTTTTTGAAAAGGTGCCTTTAACCATCTCTCAATGTACAATATTTCCCATTTCTCCTTTGTGTGTTTGTGTACTGCCTTCATCAGGAGTTCATGGTCTATATTGTCAAATAGTCCTTTAATATCGAACTCTAGTACCCAGTCATATTCCCAGCACCTCTGTCTGGTAATGCCTACTGCTTCTATTGCTGACTTATTCGGACGGTACCCATAGGAGTCTTCCAGAAAGTAGGGTTCTACTTTTGGTTCAAAATGGATTTTTACTACCATTTGTGCTATTCTGTCTGCTACTGTCGGTATTCCTAGTACTCTTATCCCACCATTTTTCTTTGGTATATCAACTGCTTTTACTGCTGGGGGAAAGTATGTTCCAGACGACATCCTGTTCCATATTTTGTACAGATTGTTTTTAAGGTCTTTTTCAAATTCTTTTAGACTTACTTCGTCGATACCTGCAGAGCCTTTATTCGCTTTCACTTTCTCATAGGCTTCTTGTACTATTTGTTTTGGTATTCTAAACGGCTTTGTTTTGTTCATTAGCTCCTCCCATTTCTGGTTGACTGATACTCAAAACTGAATAATATAGTTCGCTTTCGCTACCCTTCACTCCACTTCCATTACAGAAGCTTCATCATTACTACGGTCTATTCCGCCCCTATACTCTGCATCCGTATTTCACCCTTATGGGGGTTTCCCATTTGTGGTTTTTCCGTTAGCATCAGAGTCGTAGGTTCCCACGTTCCCTATAAAAGCCTAAATCATGTTCATGTCACCTCTATGCCGGTCACCATATAGTCGGTAATCAGGTCTCCTCTATACTTATCCTAGAATGACGGTTAGATCCTAGTTTTGATGACTTCTTTTCCATGTTTCGACACTTGAACGGTGATTCGCTTGTACTCATCTCCATGATTCTCACCTGACAAAGTCTTAGCTTTGCCTTTTCCTTAACGCTCACCACCATGGCTTTTGACCACAGCAGCTTAAGGTGGTTTGGAGCCCACACCTGAATGTTGACTCCGAAGGGCCTTCCTTCATCTTTCATAGAGCCTAAACTCTTAAGTTATCTTTCTATGAGTCTGTTTTTCGTGGCACACAACCGTCCCCCTGGTTGCTAATGCGAAGCCGCAGACGTGCAGTCTGCGGCTTCGCTTCCCTTTAGGTTAATTGCTTCTTTCAAAGCAATCTTTTATTATATTCGTCAAAATGTCATATAATCCTTCTTAAATGTGAGTACAAATTTTGTTAAAATTACCGTAACCTAGCTGCCTGCATTCGGGCCATGGCCCTGCGCAAGGCCAGCTCGGCACGCAGTGTGTCTATGCCATCTTTTCTTTTGAGCCTTTCTCTGGCCCTTTCTTCGGCACGTTTTGCCCGCTCCATGTCTATTTCAAAAGCACATTCAGCAGCGTCAGCCATTATGGAAACCTTGTTATTGCTGACCTCCATGAAGCCGCCGCATACTGCTGCATATTCCTCTTTTCCATCACCCTTGTATTTTAAAACTCCCACTCCCAGGGATGTTACCAGAGGAGCGTGATTTACCAGGATACCCAGGTATCCGGTTGATGCCGGAACAATTACTGAATCCACCTCAACACTGAGCACCTTACGTGCCGGAGTGACAACTTCCATGATAAATTTCTTTGTCATGATATATCAACGCCCTTCTATTCCAGTTCTTTTGCCTTTTCAATGGCTTCCTCAATGGTACCCACCATATAAAAGGCCTGCTCAGGCAGATTATCATGCTTTCCTTCAACAATTTCTTTAAAGCCCTTGATGCTTTCCTTTAATGGAACGTATTTTCCTGACATGCCGGTGAACTGTTCTGCAACGAAAAATGGCTGTGACAAGAATCTCTGAATTTTACGCGCCCTGGCAACAATAAGTTTATCTTCTTCAGATAATTCGTCCATACCAAGGATGGCAATAATGTCCTGAAGCTCCTTATACTTCTGCAGCACCTTCTGAACACTTCTTGCAACTGCATAGTGCTCATCACCAATAATCCTTGGGTCAAGGATTCTAGATGTGGAATCCAGTGGATCCACAGCTGGGTAGATACCCAATTCTGAAATAGCACGTGAAAGAACCGTAGTTGCATCCAGGTGAGCAAAGGCTGTGGCTGGAGCAGGGTCAGTCAAGTCATCAGCAGGTACGTAGATAGCCTGTACTGATGTAATTGAGCCCTTCTTTGTGGAAGTGATTCTTTCCTGCAGCTGTCCCATTTCAGTTGCCAGGGTTGGCTGGTAACCAACAGCTGAGGGCATCCTGCCTAAAAGTGCAGACACCTCGGACCCTGCCTGGGTGAAACGGAATATATTGTCTATAAATAATAATACGTCCTGTCCCTGGGCATCACGAAAATACTCTGCCATGGTCAAACCGGTTAGACCAACACGGAGACGGGCTCCAGGAGGTTCATTCATCTGACCAAACACCATGGCCGTTTTGTCAATAACTCCTGATTCCTTCATTTCAAGGTATAGGTCGTTACCTTCTCTAGTTCTTTCGCCAACACCGGCAAATACTGAGTATCCACCATGTTCGTATGCAATGTTACGGATTAGCTCCATGATAAGAACTGTTTTGCCAACACCAGCACCACCAAAGAGACCAATTTTACCACCCTTGGCGTAAGGTGCCAGCAGGTCAACAACCTTTATACCGGTTTCCAGGATTTCTGTTGAAGGCTCCAAATCCTCAAAGTTCGGCGCAGGACGGTGAATTGGCAGGTAGTTGTCCACTACTACCTCTTCTTTGCCGTCAATGGGCTTTCCTAGAACGTTGAACATCCTTCCAAGAACCTCATCACCTACAGCTACCTTAATAGGCTCACCGGTATCTACAGCTACCATTCCTCTTTGCAGGCCGTCTGTGGAGGAAAGGGCAACACAGCGGACACTATTATTTCCAAGGTGCTGCATGGCTTCCATTGTAATATCAATTTCAAAATCCAAGCCTGTATCTTCAGTTTGGTCCTTTGATAATATCTTTACAGCGTTGTATATCTCAGGAAGGTTTCCCTCAGAAAACTGAACGTCAACTACAGGACCAATTACCTGTACAATTTTTCCCTGGTTCATAGTATGGTCCTCCTTTCGCAACTATTGTAATGCAGCAGCACCACCAACAATTTCTGAAATCTCCTTGGTAATTGCTGCTTGTCTTGCCCTGTTATATGACAAGACCAGCTTATCTATCAATTCACCCGCATTGTCTGTAGCACTGCCCATTGCTGTCATCCTTGCACCATGTTCACTGGCCTTGGCCTCCAATAGTGCCCTGAAGACATTTATTTCTACAGAACGAGGTAAAAGAGTTCCTAAAACTTCGTCCGAATTTGGCTCATAGATGTACTCAATCTGCTGCTCCTTTTCCTCCTTGTTTGCTTCTGAGCCGATAGGCAGCAGAGGAATCATTTTGGGCTTGTAACTAATGGCTGATCCAAACTCTGTAAAGACCAAGTAGAGCTTTTTAAACTCCTTGGTGTTAAACATTTTAATTATTTCTCTTGCCAGTTCTCTACCCTGAATATAGTCAGGAAGGTCACCAAGATCTACATAGTATTCTCTGATATTGTACTTGCGGCGCGCAAAGAAATCCCTGGCCTTTCTGCCAACACAGATTACTGACACATCCTCGCCAATTGCATCCATTTTATCCTTGGCAAAGCGAAGAATGTTCTGGTTGTATCCGCCGCACAATCCCCTATCAGCACTAATTACCACAAAGCCTATCTTTCCTTCGGTCCTTTCCTCCAACAATGGGTGGGAAAAGGAGTTCTGGGCTGATGATAATCTCCCCATAACCTCAGAAAGCTTGTTGCTGTAAGGCCTGGCTGCAATAACAGATGCTTGTGCCTTTCTAAGCTTAGCAGCAGCAACCATTTTCATAGCCCTGGTAATCTGCTGGGTACTTTTTACACTTCGAATGCGCCGCTTTATATCCCGCATCCCTGCCATGGGTTACTCACCACCTTTTACAGAATACAGAATACAGGAAACAGGAGCCAGAATAGATCATATGCAATCCCCTGCTTTCAAATTCTGAATTCTAACTTCTGACTTCTGACTTCTGATTTCTGATTTCTGATTTCTGACTTCTGATTTCTGATTTCTGACTACTGTTTGAATATTTCTTTGAATTCCTTGATAACACCTACTAATGCTTCTTCATTGTCTTTCTCCAGCTTGCCTGTTTCTATTATATTCTTGAGGATCTCAGGTCGGCTGTTTTTGAGATAGGACAGGAATTCTGCCTCAAATTTTTTTACTTCACTTACAGCTATATCGTCCAGGTGACCATTAACAGCTACATATACAGCAACAACCTGGTCTTGTACAGCCATGGGTGAATACTGGTCCTGCTTGAGGAGTTCCATCATTCTTTCACCCCTGGCAAGACGTGCTTGAGTCGCTTTGTCCAGATCAGATCCAAATTGGGCAAAGGCTGCAAGCTCTCTATACTGGGCCAGGTCAAGACGCAGCCTGCCGGCTACCTGCTTCATGGCTTTAATCTGTGCCGCACCACCAACCCTGGATACTGAAATACCCACGTTAATAGCCGGGCGGAAGCCTGCATAGAAAAGGTCTGACTCAAGGAATATCTGACCATCTGTAATTGAGATAACGTTTGTTGGAATATATGCTGACACGTCTCCAGCCTGGGTTTCAATAATTGGCAGTGCAGTTAAAGAACCACCACCATACTCCTTACTCAATCTTGCTGCCCTCTCTAACAGACGAGAATGCAGATAGAAAACATCCCCCGGATAAGCTTCCCTGCCGGGAGGTCTTCTCAGCAACAGGGATAGTTCTCTATATGCGGCAGCCTGCTTTGAAAGGTCATCATATATAACAAGTACATCCTTGCCCTGCCACATGAACTCCTCACCCATTGCACAGCCTGAATATGGTGCAATATACAGCATTGGTGCAGGCTCACTGGCTGCGGCAGAAACAACTATTGTATAATCCATTGCTCCTGTTTCTTCAAGCTTCTGAACAACACCGGCCACAGTTGATGCCTTCTGGCCTATGGCTACATAGATACAAATAACCCCCTGGCCCTTTTGGTTAATTATTGTATCAACAGCAACGGCTGTTTTACCGGTCTGACGGTCTCCAATTATTAGCTCCCTCTGGCCCCTGCCAATGGGAACCATGGAGTCTATTGATTTTAAACCTGTCTGTAACGGCGTGTTAACCGGCTGGCGATAAATAACACCAGGCGCTACAACCTCAATTGGTCTGGTCTTGTCAGTTTCAATTGGGCCCTTGCCGTCAATGGGCTGACCAAGTGCATTAACAACTCTGCCTATCATGGCATCTCCTACCGGAACGTCCATGATACGACCGGTTCTTTTAACCTGGTCTCCCTCTTTAATTTCAGTATATGGTCCTAGAATAACACAACCAATGTTATCTTCTTCTAGGTTAAGAACCATTCCAGCTATCCCGCCGGGAAACTCCAAAAGCTCACCGGCCATAGCCTTTTCCAAGCCGTATATCCTTGCAATACCGTCACCAACCTGAATAACAGTTCCTACGTCAGATACATCAACCTGGGCCTGGAAATTTTCAATCTGGTTTTTTAAAATTGAACTTATTTCATCGGGTCTAATGCTCAATTTCCTCACCCCTATTCCTGTTCAAAACTGGCGTTCTTGAGATGTTTTTCAAGCATATTTAACTTTGTGGAAATACTACCATCAATTATCCTATCCCCAATTCTTACAACTAATCCGCCAATAAGTTTTTCATCAATTGTCACTTCTAGTAAAATGTTCCTGCCTGTAGTTTTTACAAGGCTTTCCCGGAGCTTTTCAAGCTGATCAGATGAGAGCTCTACGGCAGATTTCACCTGGACCTTTACTATTCCCCTTGCTTCATTAGCCAGGTTTAAGAATTGGCTGACAATCTGTTTTAAAGCCACTTCTCTTCTTTTGTGCACTATTAACAATAGAAAATTCATTGCTGTTGGAGATATTCTGTTTGAATAAACCTTGCGAAAAATCTCCTGCTTTATTTCCGCACTCATGAGCTGATGCTCTACTACCTTTTTAAGCTCATGGCTTTCTTCTATAACCTGCATGACATCAGTTAGTTCCCTTTCGAGCTGATCCAGCATGTTTTTTTCCGAAGCCAAATCAAAGAGAGCCTGACCATATCTTTTTGCTACGGCTAAATTGCTCATTGAACCTCGCCTACCTCATTAATATAGTCTTGAACCAACTCTTCGTGCTGCTTTGGATCTAACTGCTTGTTGATAACTTTACCTGCAGCCATAACTGCCAGGACGGCTGCTTCCTTGCGGATTTGTTCCAATGCCTTTGCTTTTTCCCCCTGTATTTCTCTTTTAGCCTTTTCAAGGGTTTTTGCAGCTTCTTCCTGTGCCTCTTTGATGATTTCTTCTCTAGTTTGCACTCCAACCTTGTTGGCTCTTTCTATAATTGCCTGTGCCTCTTTTTTGGCTTCACTCATCTGCTGCTGGTACTTATCAAGCAGCTCCTGAGCATCCTTTTGGGCAGCAGCAGCTCGAGCAAGAGACGATTCAATTCGTTCTTCTCTTTCCTGCAGGATTTTGCCAACAGGGCCAAACAGTAAAAGCTTTAATACATATATGACGACACCAACGTTAATAGCCGTTAACACCACTGTCCAAAAATCAAAATGCACTGGAGGTTACCCCCTCTCTTGCCTAAATAGTAGGTGGGCGAATGCTGCCATCACTTTTGATTGACCTCCATTCGCCCTAAATTTGTTATTAATCCTTAGAGGTGAAATACACTTAAATTTTAGTCCACATTAGTATAGCGATAACGAAAGCGAATAATGTTAAAGCTTCCATAAATGCCAATGCAATCAAAAGTGTTGTTCTAATCTCACCTGCAGCTTCTGGCTGACGAGCAATACCCTCCATAGCACCAGCAGTAGCTTTACCCTGTCCAAGAGCTGAACCTAGAGCAGCCAAACCAATTGCAATTGCAACACCTAAAAATGCTAAAGCTTCCATTGATATTTCCCTCCTTTCAAGTGATTAGAAAAATAGTTTTAACCCCAAGCTTTTTAGTGCCCTTTAATAGAAGTTGTTAGATAGGTTACAGTTAATAAGGTAAACACAAAGGCTTGAACCACACCCATGAGCACACCTAACAGCATTACAGGGACTGGAATCAATACAGGCAGCAGTAAAAACAAAATTGTTACAACTACCTTCTCACCAAACATGTTGCCAAATAAACGCAGAGATAATGATACCGGTTTTACAGCCTCTTCAATAACATTTAAGGGCAGCATTACTGGAAATGGTTCAGCAAAATGGTGTAAATACCCCTTTAACCCATTATTTAATAGTCCGATAATGTTAACTGTGATAATCGTTGTTATTGCCAGTCCGAAGGTAGTACTTAAATCAGTGGTTGGAGGCATAAGACCTGGAATAAACCACAGTAAGTTCATTGTTAATATGAAAAGAAATAGTGTTCCAACAAGGGGTGTATATCTACGACCCTTTTTGCCCAGATTTGTTTCCAGCAGACTCTGGAAAAATTCTACCATAAGCTCTGCAATGACTTGCTTTTTGCCTTCCGGCTTGGATTTTAATCCTCTGGTTATCCAAAAAATAAGGCCAAAAAGCACCAGCATTGCTATCCACTGGTTGATGATTGTGGTATCAACTGATACAGGTCCTATATTAAAAACATGCTCTGGCGTCATCTTTTCCATAATTTTTGACAGGGCTTTTGCTTTTTGTTCCATTAATCTCCTCACCCCTTTCAAATAAGATTTGCACAACCCTGATTCAATTAAAAAAACAAACCAACAATTTAAATTCAATATTTTGCAAAAACTTTCCTGCTGTAAAACAATAAAATAGTACAATATTGCTTTAAATTTGCAATCATTACTATTATACCTAGTTATATTCAAAAGGCCTAGTGGTCATACCAATAAAAACTGCATGCAAATTAATACATACTAAAACACAATTATAGTTATTATTACATATAATAGATAGAATTTCAAAGGAATTGTCACTGATATTTTTTACCTGTCAGTATGTTTAATACATCAAAAGTATAAGTAAATAAATGTAGAAACAGACCAAGCATAACTCCAAAAAGAAAGCCAATTCCCACCTGTACCGCAGCCACCAAGGCTATGATTGAGATGACCATGCGTATTAGTGATCGTCCCAACAACATCTTGTTTGCTTCCTTGTTTGCTAGTTCCCTTTGAACTGCGTCCCACATCATCCAGTAATTGAAAACTCCCAGGGGTGTTGCAGCTAATACCCCAGCAGCTACCCCTATTTGCCCAAATATATATGTTAGCGTTGAAATGGTTACTGCCAGGATCAGAATAAGCCTCAGCTTCTTATCCTTGTAAAAAGCTACAGCGCTTTGATTCACTATTTATCATCCTTTGTATCATCTTTGCCATTTTCTTTTGAGTGGCCCTTTCTTTCCATGTCACCCAACACTAAAATTTCTTTTATGAAGCCGTAAAAACTAAATCCTATACCAACTAGTATGCCAAAAATCATAAGCCATGGGTCCGTTCCCAGCCTTGCATCTAATCTGCTGCCCAGGAAGTATCCCACAAAGCTCCAAAACGCAAAGTTTATGCCAAGAGATATGGCTATTTGGCCAAGACGAAGATTTTTCAGGGTAGTGCCTGTTTTTTTTACCATTAAATTAATCAAACTCTCTTTTCATGAAATTATTCACCTTATCATAATTTAAAATTATGATAATAATAAGTGAATACTATCACACAGTTATATTCGCGCTAATTCTACATGATTCCTGCATGATTTTTTTATAACATTTTTCTCTTTCTGGTAAATTCCTATGGTGAATGAAGTATTTCCTGTATTAAGGAAGCATATGCGTTAAGTAATAATGCATATTAATGCATATTAATGAATGTTAATGACATTCATGAGTATTCATGAGTTTATGGTTATTTATGTGTATTTATCAGGCAAAATGCCTCTTGATTGCATCTATGATCCTGCCGCTGGCTTTACCATCGCCATAGGGATTGACAGCATGAGCCATTTCTCTATATGCCAGGTGGTTTTCTAAAAGCTCTGCCCCTACCTGGTACAACTTGTCCCTGGCTGTTCCAACCATTTTTACTGTTCCTGCCTCTACAGCTTCTGGTCTTTCCGTTGTTTCTCTTAACACTAATACAGGCTTACCCAGGGAGGGAGCTTCCTCCTGCATGCCTCCTGAATCAGTAAGCACCAGATAGCTTCTATTCATAAGGGTAACAAAGGGCAAATAATCCAGGGGCTCAATAAGATGAATCCGCTCAGTATTAGCTAATACTTCATTTGCCAGTTGGGATACCCTGGGGTTTTTATGTACCGGGAATATAAGCTCCGTATCTGGAAAATCTCTAACCAGCTCTCTTGCTGCCAAAAAAATGTTTCCAAGGGGCTCTCCCCAGTTTTCCCTTCTGTGGGCAGTAAGGAGGAGGATTCGTTTACTCCAATCAACACCGGGAAGTAATGTTTCCAGGGGATAGTCCTTTGCAGCAGTTTCCAAAAGGGCATCAATTACAGTATTTCCAGTAACAATAATTTTCTCTCTTGGAATATTTTCCTTCAACAGATTATCCATTGAGGTTTGGGTTGGAGCAAAATGCAGATCAGTTATTGCTCCTGTAAGTCTTCTGTTCATTTCTTCCGGGTAGGGAGAATACTTGTTAAAGGTTCTCAGGCCTGCTTCAACATGACCTACTGCTGCCTGCTGGTAAAATGCTGCTAATGCTGAAGAAAATGTAGTTGTGGTGTCGCCATGGACAAGAACCATATGGGGCTTTTCCTTCTGGATGATTTCCTCCAGGCCGGACAGTACCCTTACTGTAACCCCTGTAAGGGTTTGTCCCTGCTGCATTATGTCCAGATCATAGTCAGGGCTTATGTCAAACAGCTCTAAAACCTGGTCCAGCATCTGTCTGTGCTGGGCAGTAACTACTACCTTGCTCAGGATATCAGACTCCTTGGAGAGCTTTTTTACCAGGGGTGCCATTTTGATTGCCTCCGGCCTGGTCCCAAAAATACTTATGACTTTAAGCATATATTATCTTCATCCTTTTCTATATGTAATGGAGGTAGTTGTATATTCTATAGGGTGAGCATTCTTGTCTTATTGAATGCATATTCTTCAGGCATTAATTTGCTGCCTGGTCAATTACATCTATTTTACCATATTTGGTCAAAAGTACTATAATAAAAAAGAGCTCCTCTAAGGTATTCTTTCAAAGGTAGCTCTTTGACAGTTTTGTTAATCCTCTTGCCTTATCTCCTCATACCACAGGGTATGGTGCTCTCTAGCAAATTCTTATCCTTGTTCATGAACAATAACCCTTTGCTTTAAGCTTTTCCAGGTGCTTGATCAGGATAGCGTCCATGTCCACATTATATTTTTCCTCTAGGATATACAGCATGGTAAAGCAGCATTGGGCTATATCTAAAAGCTCCAGGATGCTGTCCTTGAGCAGCTTGCTTATATCTGCCTCCATGTCCCTTTCACCACTTTTACCGGAATTTTTTCCCAGGACCTGGGTAAGTTCACCTATTTCCTCCTGGATTTTACATACAGTTTTCAACAGGGTTACCTGGGGAATGTCAAGTCTTGGAAGATTAAGATACTTGTATTGGCCATTGGATTGGACGTAGTATCTTATGTTAGGGTTGTAAGGATAGCCTTTTTTTCTAAGCTTGTCCAGATGGATACCAATCATTTCTCCAGGGTCAATGCCATAGGTGTCCTCCAGGACGAAAATCATGGTTACACAGGTCTGGGCAACATCTAATAATTCCTCTGCAACAGGAATGAGCAGTCTGGTTTTATTATGATTATTGCTTGAAGCGTTATTGCTCGAAGCCGCAGCATGATCTGATATATTTGATGCAGCTGATATATTTGATACGTTTGATATATTATCTGAAATAGACCCATCTAGAAATGTTAAAACAGCCCGAGCAAGTTCTCCGGATTCTTCCATAATCTTTAGCAAAGTTGAATCCATGGTGGGGGTTAGCAGGCCCAAGCGGGGTAACTTAATAACCTTTTCATCTTGATTTGACAATATCAAAAGCCTCCCTGGTTACTTCTTTTGTGCTTTAGCTTAGATACTTTCCACACATACTCTAAAAGTCCTGCCTAAAAGGATATTGACAGATAGCAAACGCCAGTACGCAATAAGTTGTAATTTCTGTAAATTTAATGTAATATACTATTTAAGATAATTATAATCTAGGTAAGCATAAATGATAGAAACAACCATAAACGCACAGACCAAGACCTTTTTGTCCGAGGCTGAACTAGCCAAATTAATATCAAACAAAGTTTTTAGCAGTAAATACATGGTACAAATATATAATTTTTTCTCGGATGTTCCTACTCAAGATATAGATTTATTTATAACTGTGTATAAAATATCAGATAGAGTTCTAAAGGATTATTATGAGACATATATAAAACACATCTATCCCAATTCCGAGCTGGAGGAGCTGGTTTATTATGCAGAATGATTCATGAAAAAAACTCCTTACGGAAGCCTACCATATACTTAATAGAGCTGGCATCCCAGAATCAGAGTGGACCTTTGGCGGTGGAACCGCTTTAATGATTTACTTTAAAAAAGGGCTTAGATTATTAAAATCCAGAGCCCTTTTTAAAGCATGTGATTCTTCTAACATAATTAAATTACGGCAAAGAATAAAAACATCTTTTAGGAGACGCAATCTTTCCTTCTTTCTTTAAAACCTGGATTGCTTTGTCCACTTCCTTTTTATCTAAACCTGCTTTTATAAACAAGTTGTTTTAGCCCCCGCCAACAGGCGGGAAGAGAACTAAAGTGTCTCCTTCCTTTAAAACATCATGTAGTTCTGAAGAACTGCCATTTATCATGGCAATAGACACATCATCCGGTTTTATCTGGAGCTTGTTTGCCACATCTAAAACCGTGGAACCCTCAGGAAACTCCATTGTTTCCACTGCAAAGCGACCTTCTCTAAAGGTAGCAAAAAGCTTAACCTTAATTTTCACAAACATCACCCCTTTTAACAACCAGCGGGACGGTTCTTCTGGTTGGTTTTTTGTGTTTTTTGTTTTCAGTTTTCATACGTCCACTAAAGCCTTTTTGCGGACTTAGTTTCAAATGTTTTTTGTAACTAGACTGTATTGTATAGCTTATTATGCTTTATTTATTATATATCTACCAATTCCGGTTATTCTGGAGATTTGCCTAATAGTTATTCCATCCATAGACTTGATTTTTCTTAGTGCTTCATTACGTTTCTTTTGATCCATATTTTTAATAGAAGTTGCTGGTACAATATTTAACATGGCCTCAATTATCATTTCCACTTCTTTATCCGGCAGGTCTTTTTGCTCTTCATCATCTAAACATTTGTCTGTATTAGGCTCGCTCATATATGCATTAAAGCGTTCAATAGAGACTTCGTCCCTAATATCAAGCAAGTCAAAGATAAGCTCTGTATCCACAAGATCCAGAGGATAGGATTTTTCACCTAGATAGTTTTTGAAACTGCTCCACTTATAATCATTGATACTATTAACTATTTTAGCTTTAACCGGGTTCTGATGAATGTATCGGAGTACTGTTAAAAGATACGTGTCGTCCTCGACTTCTTCGCTTTTATAGCGATCCTGGAAAAGATGACCGACCCTACCATGCTTTCGGTTGTACCACTGGACATAGGCCACACCTATTCGTTTCATGACTCTCCCAATATTGTTTTCCCCTTCCTGCATCAACAAATGTACATGATTGCTCATCAAGCAGTATCCAAGTAGTTTGTATGGGTCAATTAACTTAACATTTTTTAGAATCAGGACTTATGCAGTTGATGGAAAATAACACCAAAGCATAATCCAAAAATATTTTCAAAATGCAACCAGATAATCCCAAAAACACTTGACAATTGCAAAATGTCCCCATAATCGAAATGGATGGTATTATTTACCATACCCTAACGATATGGGTGATGCAAATGAAAAAATTGTGTAAACCAACTTTCAAAGAGAAGGATCACGGTCAAGGTGCCGGGATTCCAGTACTTAAGACCATCTGGGATTTGTTTGATCTTTCTTTGCTCTTTTCTCAAACAGGAATCCGTAAGCACTCCGGGGTTCCAACATGGCTTTTGGCTTTTGCCTACATCTGTGGTCTGGTAAGTAATGCGAGCTCTGCAAACCAAAATGCTAAGTTTTCAGCGGATGCCCCTTTCTTAAAACAGCTTCTTTCCGGGCAATTAATCTCGCAGAGTGCCTTCAGCCGGTTCCTGTCTAAGCCTTTTCAGTGGCTTCAGTTCTCTATTGGTAGAATTTCTAGACTGCAGGAACGTACAGAGACCCGGTTGACCGACGGTGATATAATTGCCTTAGACGATACTAAAATTGAACATCCTTATGGTAAAAAAATCCCCTTTCTCTGTTGGCTTTTTGATAGTTCAGATAAGCGACATGTATGGTGCATTAATCTTGTATCGACTCTAGCTGTCTTAAAAAACGGCCTTGAATATCCTATGTTGTGGCGTTTCTGGGTTAAAAAAGACCAGGATAATGAAAAACAAACCAAACTCAATCTTGCTATAGAGATGTTAAAAGAGCTACGCCAATTTAACAACGCTAGACTATGGGTTGCCATGGACCGCTGGTTTTTATGCAAGAAGTTCTTAACTTGGCTTATGGATAACAATTTTGATTGGGTTACCAAGGCTAAACGCAACACAGTATTATTTAGGAAAATCTATGACCCTGTTCTAGGTAAGGAGCGCTTTGTCAAACTTAATGCTAAACAATTACTGCAAGAGATTTATCCTAAAATTAGGGTTATTGGCAAAAACTCAGTTCTTAGTATTCCCGACATTTACATCAAAGTGCCTTATGAGACACTGACCCGCAAAGGAAAACCTATTACCAGACAACGATTTTTACTCGTTGCTGCAATTGGGGCCACCTATGAGGAACAGGTGGATGAGAAAACTGTGGTTCTTCCAGAAGAAGAATACCAGGTGGCAACCTTTAAAGGTACGTATCTCCTGCTAAGCAATCGAGCAGATGCACCAGAAGAAGCAGCTAAGGCCTATACTAAACGATGGAAAATTGAAGTTTTTTATCGTACAGCTAAGCAGAACCTAGGATTAACTGCATGTTATGCTCAATCGGAACCAGCTCACTTCGCACATGTGGAACTATTGTTTACGGCGCAAACTCTTCTTTGTTTTGCTACTTGGGAATGCAATAAAGAAGGCGTCGAACAAGCCCCATCCCTCTGCGAAGTGGTAAGGTACTTTTTCAACGCCGGTTGTCGGATCCACTGTCACAATCAGCTGATCCAAGTCTATTTTGACATAGCAACCGAGCGCTTTGCAAGGATTATTGATAAATTTTGGCCAAAATTTTTATCACTAAGGTTATGGAACTGGGATTATTATCCTGGAAGTGCATAACTACTGTTAGAATAAACAAGTACTTTCGTCGATCCTCATTATCTCGAAATATTTCCTGCCGATTTACTCCCCTTACTATAACGTGATAAACTCCTGTGGAACTCCTGTTTCTGGCCCGTCTTGGCATAACGAAACTCCTTTAATTTTTTTCCTAAATTATACCATAACAGAAGGCAGTATAAGCAAGAGATTTCAATACATGTATTTCAAACATAGTCTATTATTAAATAATTAGCCAGAGGAACCGTCCCCCTGGTTGTCCTCCTGGTTACTATGGACAGTAGACTATTCCTCTTGCCCACAGGCAGTCTCCGCAGGCTGGCGAATGGCCCATACAATCAAGCTCACTGTCTACAACCAGGTCGCACCCATCCACCAAATCACAGTCTGTACAGGAGGGATAGAGATTATACTGGACCTGATATCTAAATTTCATGTATTCAGAGGATTTCCAGATTTCCTCCAGGGGCTTTTCTTTAATATTCCCATAGGATTTTTGAAAAAGTTTCTTTTTTCTATTATATACAACTTCCTGGCAGGGATGCATCAGCCTGTAACATGGACACACCTCACCATCCCATGTAATAACTGTTGTGTAGTTGTTTGTAAATCTGCAGGCTCTATCTGTCTTTAAGTTAGTATTTGGAAGCACAACATTTATTCCACTTGCCAGCCCAATATTTGCAGATCTACGAAAAATTGTTTCTGTATCTCTTGTAAGGCCATTTTCATAGAGTATCTCGGCAGCATTTTCCATTTCAACTGGCATCATGTGAGTTACATATATTGTGGAGACCCCAACCTCTGCAGCAATTTTTACCACCTGTGGTAGAGTTGCTATGTTTGACTTCATGGCAACAAATTCCCATGATAATCTTGGGTAAATGGTGTTTTTTTGCTTTTTAAGGTTGGTGAGATATTTTTGCTTTTCTAGAATAGGAGTAAGTTCTATGTGCCTTATGTCTTTAAAGCCCTGGTCCAGGCTGCTGTCAACTGAAACTATTATTTCTAAAGCCTTTTCTTTTACCAGCAGTTCTGCAATCTCTTTTTCCAGGAGGGTCCCATTTGTTGTTATGGTAAGGGGATACTTGCTGCTGAACAGCTTTACAATTTCAATGAATTGGGGGTGGTATGTAGGCTCACCTATCCCACCAAGCACAACCCTCTCAAGCTTTGGAAAAGCCGTTAGCTGCTCAATTATTTTTTCTATCTGCTCCATGGGCATGTATCCCAGTTCATGGCTCCACACCTGTCTGTAACACATTTTGCACTGCAAATTACAATGATTAGTTATTTCCAAATATAGTTTTCTAATATTATTTTGAGGTTTTAATAAAACCTCAAATTCCTCACCTTGAACAAAACTATGTATCAACCTTTAGCACCTGCCCATCTAATTTTTAACAAGCAAAATTTTTAATGACTAGCCAGCAGAACCGTCCCCCTGGTTGTTTGGTTATTAAGAGAACTTCCCTGAACAAGGGAAGTTCTCTCTTGAAATAATACATTTGTTTATTTAGACCTAGCTCACCTTAAATGCAGGAAGCTTCTCACCCACTAAGCCAAGCTCAGCAAGCTTCTCCTCTGTTGGCAGTCCATCCTCATCCCAGCCTCTTACCTGATAGTACTCTGGCAGCAGCTCTGATAAGCGGTGAACATGACCCTTTGAGGGCCCATCTGGAATTGGATCCTTTAATAGCCGTGATGGCAGTGTATCATCAGCCTTTGTATATCCACTTGCGAGGTTGTAAATTCTTTCCACATTCCAAATTCTATCGCCAGCAGCAAGAACATCAGCTCCAGTAAATTCTGTCCCTGTTACTGCATTTAATACGTTAGCATAGTCATCTGCACCCATTGCAAAGGAAGTAAATAAGCACAGGCCGGAAGCATCAATTGACGCAGTTAGATCCTGGAATATCTTGGCCCAGGTGGCCTTTCCTTCTAGGGCAAATCTGTCCAGCTTTTCGGGTACCCCCAGGATCTCTGGAGAAACCAGATATCCCCTGACGTGACATCCGCCCCTGTTAGCAGTGGCATATTGAAGACCATGGCCCTGAATCCCCCTTGGATCGTATGCAGGAAGCTCCAATTTCTTAACTGACATGGAAAGCTCAGGAACTCCGTAGGATTCAGCCAGCCTGTAGCTACCTAGTGCTAACTTGGCACCAATTCCTTCTCCCCAACCCATGGCCTTGGTATAGTGAATAATAGCTTCTCCGCTGCCAAACTTTAACGCTGGTCCGCCAGCTAAATCTTCATCCTTAATATATCCCTTCTGGTATAGCTCCATGGCAGCTGCAATTGTACAGCCTGCAGAGATTGTATCTAACCCCAGCTCATTACAAACATTGTTTGCCTTGATTACTGCTTTAAGATCATCTACACCACAGTCAGCACCATAAGCCCAAATAGTTTCATATTCTGGGCCACCGCCCTCTTCTCCATCAACCTCACAGTATCTTCCACAAGCAATTGGGCAGCGATAACATGGGTCTTTCTTCTTTAAATATTTTTCTGCAAGGGTTTCTCCACTAGTAAGCTCAGCAGTGGGAAAATATGCTTCCTGGAAGTTATTAGTTGGATAAACGCCACTTTCATTAATAACATTTACTAGAACAGCTGTACCGTACGTTGGCAGTCCCTGGCCTGTAACACCATGTTCCCTGATCTTTTTGGTTACATCTTTAAGCACTTCTTTTAGCCTGTCAGAATCTGCAGCCTCAACCTTGCTGCTGCCCTTAACAACTACAGCCTTTAAATTCTTAGAGCCCATTACAGCACCCACGCCACTCCTGCCGGCTGCTCTAAAGCGATCATTCATGACAGCAGAAATCAATGAGAGCTTTTCGCCGGCAGGCCCTATGCACATAACCTTGGCCTTTGGATCTCCAAACTCTTCTACTAAAATATCGGTTGTTTCGCTTACAATCTTACCCCAGACATTGTCTGCAGAACGAAGCTCTACCTTGTCATCATTTATGAAGATATTAGTTGGCTTGTCAGCTTTGCCTTCAACAACAAGCATATCGTATCCGGCAAACTTCAGCTCCGCTCCCCAGTAGCCGCCTGAGTTTGAGGAAGCAATGGTGTTGTTTAGTGGTGACTTGGTCACTACCATGTACCTGCCGCTTGTAGGCACCGGCGCACCTGTAAGTGGACCTGTTACAAAGTAAATCTTATTGTCGGGACCCAAGGCATCTGCATCTGGTGCTACCTCTTCTGATAGCATCATTGCACCTAAACCACGTCCACCTAAAAACTTTTTAGCTTTAGCCAAATCAAGTTCTTCTTTTGTAATTTCACCTGTGGTCAAATTAACTCTTAAGATTTTTCCTGCATAGCCAGCCAATTCAAATACCTCCCTTAAATTTTATAATATTGATTACTGGTTAATATTTACTTGCAAATATCATGCCATGACAAAAATCTGTCTTTGCAGCCAGACATGGAGGTCATCAGACTAAGGCTTAAAAGCCATGCTATCAGGAATTGGGATATGTGGTAATAAAAATAAACCCTATTGCCATATATTACCATAGCAGGGTTTATCTAAAAGAGCATACATTTGTCTCGTTATGGAACACCATCCAGCCTTAAAGGTGTTACATTATGGAGCGTTGACCCATTTCAGAACAGTCAATTTTGTAGTAATCTATTTTTCTATAAAGGGTATTTCTTCCTATTCCTAAAGCCTTGGCAGTGGAGGTAATATTGCCGTTACACCTGCCTAGAACATTAATTATGTGCTGCTTTTCCACTTCTTCAAGGGTTAGGGCTGGTTCATTATAATTATTTTCCATTTGATTATAGCTATTAGGCACAGAATCATCCCTGGATTTAAGATCAATTACAATCTGTCTTTTTTCCATGCTTAAAGATATTGACTCAGTATTTATTATAAGCTCCATAAGGTTCTCTAATTCCCTAATATTCCCTGGCCATTCATGGGCAAGCAGAGTCTCCATGTATTTTTCAGGAATTTGAATTATTTTTTTGTTCAATCTCTTGGAAATTCTATTCATAAAATATTCAACTAGAATTGGTATGTCATCCTTACGTTCCCTTAAGGGAGGAAGCCTCAAGGGCAGAACATTAAGTCTGTAAAATAAGTCCTTTCTAAAGTTGCCCCTCTTGACTTCTTCATTAAGATCCTTGTTGGTAGCTGCTATAATCCTTACATCCACAACTATTTCTTTGGTACTGCCAATTCTTGAAACAGTACCTTCCTCAATAACCCGCAAAAGCCTGGTTTGCATGTCCAGGGGCATTTCGCCAATTTCATCTAGAAATATGGTTCCTCCGTCAGCTATTTCAAATTTCCCGGGATTACCGCTTCTTTTAGCACCGGTAAAGGCCCCTTCTTCATAACCAAACAATTCTGATTCTATCAAGCTTTTTGGTATGGCTCCACAGTTTATAGGCACAAAGTTTTCGTCCCGACGGTCACTGTAATTGTGGATTGCCTGGGCAAATAGCTCCTTGCCGGTTCCACTTTCCCCCATAATCAGAATGTTTGACCTGCTGTCTGCAATTTTTTTTGCAAAGTCTAGTACCCTTTGAAAGTTTTGGTTGCTGCCAATAATTTTATCGAAGGTGTAAATAGCCTGGCGTCCCATTATTTTATTGGCAAGCTTCCTTACCTTTTTCACTTCTTTAAATACCAGGATTACATCCCTCAGGTTTTGTTTATCATCCAGGATTGGATAAGTACTCAGGTTAAACTGCAGCTTGTTTATTCTAGAATTAACAAATACATCCTCATCTAAAATACTAGTTTTGGACTTTACACTAATTTCTTTTACCCTTTCCCAGCCATCAAAGAGTTCCCAAATTTTCATTTTCTTTATTTCTTCTTCACTATAACCAAACATATCAAGGCTATGCTTGTTTACCGTCTTGATATTGCCACTCAGGTCAGAGGTCAGGATGCCTGAGGTAATAGAGTCTATGATGGTTTCCGTGTATTTTTTTGCTATGTTTAAATCCTCATTGTATTTTTTTATCTGCAGCATTTTTTCAATGGCTTCAACTGCAGCCACTACCATGCCTAGGGTATGGGAATGGACCATTTCAGAATATCCGGTTAAATCCAGGGCTCCAATTATTTTCCCATTTGCATGCCTGATTGGCGCTCCTGAGCAGGTCCAGCGATGATAGGCTTCAATATAGTGCTCCTTACCTGAGACCTGTACCGGTTTTCCTTCTGCCAGGGCAGTACCCATGGCATTTGTTCCAATATTTTCCTCTGCCATATAGGCTCCTGGTACCATTTTTACTGAAAAGGCTTCAGTGAGGATTGCTTCATCCCCAATCATGCTGAGGATACAACCCTCTTCGTCTGTTAAGATAGCAAAGAAATTGGAGCCTTTAACAAAATTGTATAATTGATTTAGAAATGGTTCAGCTGTGATAATAAGCTCACTTTTATCCTGCAGTTTTTCAAATAACTGATCCTCAGTAATTATTTTTGTGCTGTATACTCTATCCTTTTCTACCTTGTATTTTTCACATCTTTCATGGGACAGCCGGATATAATCCTTTTGTTTTGCAGCAGTATGACCTTGCAAAGGTATTCCCCCCATTCATATCTGACTGGCAGATAATATTTAATTAACTATTATACGGCAAGCTAATAAATTAATCTGCTATTTGGCATCAGGTTTTTTTATTAAGTATACACTATTTAACAAACCCCAGGCAAGAAATCTCTCCCCCATAAGGCAATTACCTCCTTGCTATAATACCATTTCAGCAATATTGATTAGTCATTATTGGTTAATCATTTTAGCAAATTATAATCCAGTTAATCCCTTAATATAAAAATGGTTTTCTTTAACATGACAATTAGTACTAATGAACAAAATAATAATCCTAATAAAAACTGAAATAGTGGTAATAATAAGAAAGACTAAAAATAGTATAAGAAGTTTTTGTAATGGAGTGAAGCCCGTGGATTATAATAAGCCTAGTGTCGCTGCACTTATAGGTGCACTATCAACAATTCCCTTTGAGCTAATTACTAGACTGCTGGTGGTCTTAGGAATCGCAAAGTATACAGTATATGAGCTAAATAGTTTGATGATTACAGTTAATAGACCCAATGTAATTCTAGGAGCAATAGCAGCTATGCTATTAAGTGCAGGCATAGCACTGGTTTTTTATTATTCACTTAAGTTTTTGGGTTGGGATTATTTAATCATTAAAAGTATCTCAGTCAGCTTGTTAAGCTGGTTAGTTTTGGAGGTTCTTTTTATGTGGCTCATTGAAGGCCGCGGTCTTATTCCTCCAAGACCTATCAATGATTATTTTTCTGAAATGGCAGGGGCCGTTGTGTTTGGGGTTACACTAGGTTTACTGTTTAGAACTTATTTGCTAAAAGCAAATATGCGTTAGAATTCCTCATGTTGCAGCAGCAAAATCCATACATTTCCTCTATAATAATCACTTTTTTGTTACAAACTACTATTAATTATTAATCATTAAGGGTGTGTTTAATGATAAGAGACAGAATTGTACTTGGAATATTATCGGGTTTTGTTGGAAATACTGCAAAGACCATACTTGATGAAATATCTGTTAAGAAAAAGGTTTCCCAAAGGGCTTTTAGGTCCACTGCCGCCGGTGTTTTTGTTTCCAGTAAAAATGAAGCTCAGAATATGAAAGGCCAATTACTGGGAAGCTTGTTTGATTATGGAATAGGTGCTATAGGAGGAATACTTATAGTTGAGCTCCTCTCTAAACGCGGCAGGGATCATTTAGCAACAAAGGGCATCATATCCGGAATTTCAATAGGCTCGTTTATTACTTTTGTTTTAAATACGCTTCCAGCTAACAAAATAAAACCTAAGGATGCAGCGAGTAATCTGTCGTATATGTTAAGTCATGCTGTCTACGGCCTTATTGCAGCCTATACAGCATCTATTTTAGGCCACAAATCCATTTTTAGTACAAACCCTGCAAATAAAACTTTGCCTCCAACTTTGAAGGCTGCCGAAGAAAAGAACTCATCAAAAAATAAAAGCAATTAAGAAGCTGCTTCGTATCTACTATTTGGCAATTCTCTAACCATGTATTTAAAAAGCCAGATCTAGGATTAAACAAATCAACCCTAAATCTGGCCTTTATTTTGCTGCTAATCAATAATTAACATTGCACCCGGTTTTCCAAGGCAGCTGCTGCACCTGGCTAACTATATATCACAAAAAAGCTCATTAGATGGTACAGTAAGGTATCTCTCTTGGTTGAGGAAACGTCAGCTTGAACCTGCTTGTCTTATTCTTCAGCAGAGGTGGCTTTAATATATTCACATTCTGACTTTAGCTCATCCTTCACAGAACCCTCCCAGATAGGGATGCCAAAATGATATGCTGCTCGTGAGATCATATGGGCACCTACAGGCGCAGTAAGCAAAATAAATATTATAGCCAGCAGGCTTTTGCCGCTAAATCCTTGACCATGAGCTGCAAAAAAGAACAGGGATGCAATCATTACACCGGCAACTCCTATGGTAACGCTTTTTGTTGCAGCATGCATTCTGCAGTAGACATCGGGCAAACGAATTACTCCAATAGAACCAGCAAAGATAAAAAATGCTCCAAGAAGAATTAATAAACTAGTCACTATCTCTATCAATGATATCACCTCTTTGCAAGAATTTGGCCACCGCTACCACACCAACAAAACCAAGGATTGCTACAACTAGAACCACGTCAAGGAAAAGCTTTGTTCCTAATTTTATAGAGTAAAGCGAAATAATGGCTACAATGTTTACTCCAATTGTATCAAGTGCTACTACTCTATCAGGAACAGTAGGTCCTACCATGACTCGATAGAAACAAAGCACGATAGAGATGGCTATTACAGCTAACGCTATATCTACTACTAACATTAAATCCATTAGCCTGCCACCTCCTTAATCCTGTACTCAAAGTTTTCTTTAATCCCTTTAACTATAGATTCTTCATCGTCAATGTGAAACACATGAATGTAGATAATCTTGTTGTCAGGAGAAACCTCCATACTAAGTGTACCAGGTGTCAAGCTTATCATGTTGGCAAGAATGGTTACCTGTGCTCCCGTTTCCAGTTCTGTTGGATAGGCGATAATGCCAGGCTTGATATTTAATCTTGGCCTTAGTACCTGGGCAATTACTATAAAGTTTGCAATAATCAGCTCTTTAATGAATATAACTAAAAGAACCAGAACCGCCCACCATTTATAGATATAAAGCTTTTCTTTCAGCTGACCCCTAAAGATAAACAAAACCACAAGTCCCAAGACATAACCAACTAAAAAATTTAAAGGTGTATATTCGGCCTGCAGCAGAGTCCAAACAAAGGCTATCCCCAGGTTTAATATTAATTGAGTTACCATGGCAATCTACTCCTTTATCAATACTGAATTAATGTAGATTTCAGGGTTCATTAACTGCTCCGCTGCCATAATTGCATATCCCATAATCCACTCAGCGTACAGCCCTAGGAATATTGACATTCCCACCAACGCCAGGGCCGGTGGCATGATCTGGAGATAATTATAGCCCTTATTCTCAGCTGGAATCTCCTTCTCCACACCCCAGAAAACGTAGATAAATATTTTCATCATTGAAAGAAGGGTTAAGACGCTGACTAAAATGGCAACAAATACTATTGGATAGCTGTGGATTAACAAACCACCTTGAATTAAAACAAACTTGCTGAAAAAACCACTTAAAGGTGGTACCCCAGCTAGTGACAATCCTGCCAGGAAGAAGGTCCAACCAAGCACAGGATATGCTCCTAACATTCCGCCCATTTTCGCTAGTTTTGTTGTTCCTGTAATCCTTTCAGTAACACCACTTAACAAGAATAGACAAGACTTCACTATAATGTGGTGAACAATATAGAATATTGCTCCCGCAATGGCTAGAGGTGTGTAAAGCCCCAAGCCCATGATCATATAACCTACCTGACTTATAATATGGTAAGACAGGATTCTCTTGAAATCCATCTGGCCAATGGCTCCTAATACCCCAAAGAACATTGTGCCTGCACCCATGGCAAGGATAATGTTGTGTGTATATACTGGGTCATGAACGAATATTAGTGTAAATACACGAATTAAAGCATAAACACCTACTTTGGTTAACAGGCCACCGAATAAGGCGCTGATGGCTGTAGGAGGCTCATAGTAGGACTGGGGCAGCCAGAAGTATAGTGGGAATAGGGACCCCTTCATTCCAAAAACAACTAGAAAGATCATGGATATGACAAGCAGTACACCCTGATCCTCTACCTGGGCAATTTTTGCTGCTGCATCAGCCATGTTTAGTGTACCCACTACACCGTAAAGCATGGCCAGTCCCATTAGAAACAAGACTGATGAAACCATATTCATAACAACATATTTAAACGATTCTCTTAGCTGCCCAGGCTCCCCACCTAAAACAATGAGAATATATGATGCTATCAGCATTATCTCAAAGAATACAAATAAGTTAAACAGGTCACCTGTCAAGAAGGAACCATTGATACCAACCATTAACAGCTGGTAAAAGGGATAATAGAAATGCTTTTCCCTGCCCGGGTCTATGGTTTTATATGAAAAGAACAGACAGGCAGCAGCAACAATATTACTTAAGATAACCATTATTACCGCAAACACATCAGCTACTAATACAATACCAAAGGGCGGCAGCCAGTTTCCTGCATGGAAAACCTGAATACCCTCAGTTGTAACAACTGATGCAAGGTAAAAGGCAACAATTATTCCCAGGATAGTTACTCCGGTACTAATAGTCTTTTGAGCCCTTATATTTTTCTGGAACAAAAGCATTATTATAGCAGCTAACAGGGGTAACAGTACGGGATAAATTACCAGGTTGTTACTCATCGTCTACCCCCCTTAACTTGTCCAAGTCATCAGTTTTCAATGTCTGGTAAGCCCTGTATGCTAGAACAAGCACAAAGGATGTTACACCAAAGCCAATAACAATGGCTGTCAAGATCAGGGCTTGAGGCAATGGGTCAGTGAAAGGTCCCGCCCCTATAATAATTGGGGGAGCCCCCCTTTTTAATTTGCCCATTGTCAAAATCATCAACAGAACTCCATGGGACAATAGTGCTGTTCCCAGAATAACCCTCAGCATACTTCTTGATAACAATAGGTAGGTTCCTGCGGCAAAGAGAACACCTATTACCAGAGACATCATAAGTTCCATTATTTATTCTCTCCTATTGTCATGATTACTGTCATGGCACTGCCGACTACAGTTAGATAGACACCCAGGTCAAATATTACAGCTGACGCAAGCTCTACCTTGCCGAAGACAGGAAATGTATAGTACTCAAAAAATTGGGTTAAAAAGGGATATCCAAATACCATGCCGCCCATCCCTGAAAGTACTGCAATTAAAAGCCCAACTGCAATCATTATTTTGAAATCATAGTTCATGTTTTGGGTTATAAATTTAGAACCAAAGGCTACATACATGAGAACTATGGCTGCAGCACTCATTAGACCTGCAATAAATCCTCCACCAGGCATATTGTGCCCTGCAAAAAATAGGAAGATGGAAAAGGCAAGGATTAAATATAATGCCCTTTGAGCAATAGTCTGCAAAATAACGTTGTTAATCATTTTACTCATTTTCATGGGCTTTTCCTCCCTTCCTAATTGCCAGCTTGATCATTGCATATACACCTAACCCCGCAATACCCAAAACAGCAATTTCACCTAATGTATCAAGCCCCCTGAAATCCACCAGGATAACGTTTACAGCATTTGTACCTCCACCAAGCTTTTTAGTATTTTCTATAAAGTAATGGGAAATAGGCTCAAAGTACTTATTGCTGTGTCCTATTAGGGTTAATGTTGTAGCTAATGCACCTGTAAGCAATGCGGCAACAACATTGATTCCCTTGACCCTTGCGGGTGTGTCATGCTCTGACAGAAATTTTGGCAATCTGCTAAAGGCTAATAGGAACAGGGCCAGGGTTACAGTTTCTACCAGCAGCTGGGTTAAAGCCAGGTCAGGAGCCCTAAATATTACAAACAGGAGGGCAACTGTATAACCTACAACACCTAATGATACTATTGCAGCAAGCCTGCTCTTTAAGAAAACAACCCCTAGAGCACCTGCCACTAATATTAGTGCCATTACAACCTCGAAGAAGGCTACCTCTGCTAAATCCGCGGTGCTGATTATTAAAGCATCCTTCATAAATATGGTTCCACCTACAACAAGCAAAGTATAGAGTATGATAAACAGGTTGTAATCTCGCAGGAAGCCTGTCATCTGAATATTAGTTATCCTCAATGCTCCATTAAGCACTGCTGGAACTGCCCAATCATAAAAGCGGTTAGAGCTTGGCGTTCCAGGTACTCTGGCAAGAGCAGCCTTGAGCTGGTCAAGTCTATAATACAGCACCAGACCCACAATAATTACTACTAAACTCATTGCCAGGGGCAGGTTTAATCCATGCCAGTGGTAAATTTTCACGTAGAAGGGAGCACCTGTAATGGCAACAACTGCAGGCTCAATAATACTTTTAGCAACTAGACCTGGGAAAAGCCCTATAATCACGTTAATACTTACTAAAAGCAGTCCTGGAAGCAGCAATCCAACTGGAGCTTCATGGGGATGCTTGGGAGTTTCCTTTGTTACTTCACCACTGAAAAATACCTTGTGGAAAATACTCACTGAATACACAAAGGTAAATATACTGGCACACAAGGCTATTAGCGGAAACAGCCATGCATAGGGATGGATGAATGCCAGGTTGGCTGTTACTGCTTCAACAGAGGCAGTAAAGAACAACTCCTTGCTTAGGAACCCGTTAAAGGGGGGCACCCCTGCCATGGCCAGGGAGCCTATAACTGCAATGGCGGCAGTATACGGCATGACCTTTGCTAATCCTCGTAATTTGCTAATGTCCCTGGTGCCTGTTTCATGGTCCACAATACCAACCATTAAAAACAGGCTGCCTTTAAAGGCTGAATGATTGAACAGGTGGAAAATACCACCCATTATTGCTCCTGGGGTTCCATAGCCTATCAGGGTTATAATAAGTCCCAGCTGGCTTATTGTAGAAAAGGCCAGAATAGCCTTTAAGTCTTTTTGTTTTAAGGCTAGATAGGAGCCCAGCATTAGTGAACCTAAACCAATAGAGGATACTGTTAAAAACCAGAATTCTGTGCCGCCTAAAGCCCCGGTCATACGGGCAATAAGGTAAATACCTGCTTTTACCATTGTTGCAGAGTGCAGGTAGCAGCTAATTGGAGTAGGTGCTTCCATTGCGTCCGGCAGCCAAATATGGAAGGGAATCTGGGCTGATTTAGAGAATGCTCCTAAAAGAACCAGGATTGTAATAGGGATATAAAAGCCACTTTCTTTTATTAAAGCTGCCTGGGCTATTATTTCTCTTACCTCAAAGGTTCCTGTGAGGACCCATAACATAACAATACCTGCCAGCATGGAAAAGCCACCTAT
This sequence comes from Desulfitibacter alkalitolerans DSM 16504, assembly GCF_000620305.1. Lineage (NCBI taxonomy): Bacteria > Bacillati > Bacillota > Clostridia > Neomoorellales > Desulfitibacteraceae > Desulfitibacter > Desulfitibacter alkalitolerans. The sequence continues at coordinate 66,127 of NZ_KK211107.1, forward strand.
TACTGTTATCAGCATTGACTTTTGTGCTCCATAGCGGGAACGTTCCTTATGATACCAGAAACCAATTAGTAAGAAGGAAGAAAAACTAGTTAGCTCCCAAAAGATATACATGAGGATCAGGTTGTTTGACATAACAACCCCTAGCATTGCTCCCATGAAAAGCAGAATAAATACATAAAAATTAGTGAGGTTTTCTTTTGTTGATAGGTAATAGATGGAGTAAACTATTACAGCAAAACCTATACCTGTAATCAGAAAACCAAAGAGTAAACTTAACCCATCAAGATAAAGAGAAAAGTTTACGCCTATGGATGGTACCCAGTTGTAGAATACTGTAACTGGTTCGCCGCTCATCACTGTTGGCAGCTGTTTTACTAACCAAATAAACAAGGTTAGTGGCAGCAAAGATACTACCCAGCCAATCTTGTTACCCGCTGCTTTTCGCAGCAGAGGTACTAGCATAGCTAGAATAAATGGCGACAATACTACGGCTAAAAAGCTCAAGTTGGCCTACCTCCTCCTTCTCCGTTCTTTTTACATTTGACCTCTCTCTATGCTAAACTGGCAGAAAATCGCCAGACAAAAAAATATTAACCGTGCATAAATATTAACTATATATAAAGAAAAGGCTTGTCCTGATGCAAAAAAATTACCCTGATACGGGATAAAAAAAGCTGAATCTATTCCCATTGTAATTCATTCAGGGTTAATTTTAGCATATAGGATTTTTCTTTTCAATATATTATATTACCATTGAATGCAGAAATACTGATATATATGCAGCTTATATATATATAAGCTTTCTTTATAATATGAAATGTTAGTCATGAAAGGATTATCAAACCCTGGTCCAAGCTATAAATTTTAATTAGGACTGCTTTGGGTTATATTCCATTATTTGGCCATTTATATCAAGATATACAACCCTTTCAATCATGGCATTTTTTATCATCCTTCTGCACATCAGGCATGGCTCGCCAGATGCTGCTGTACCATCGTAGTTAAAGCCTGCTATATATATTGTGGAATTTTTCATCTTTACCGGGTCGCCGTTAATTATGGCATTTTGCTCAGCGTGAACAGCAACACACAGCTCATAACGCTCACCCTTTGGAACTTTAAGCTTCTCTCTAACACACTGCCCAACATCTACACAATTAGCTTCTCCCCTAGCAGAACCATTAAAGCCTGTGCTTATTAAAATCCTATCCTTAACTATAACAGAACCGTAAAAGCGCCTAAGACAGGTAGATCTTTTAGCAACCACCTGTGCTATTTCTATAAAATATTCGTCCCATGTGGGTCTTTTAATTGTTGTCATAGTATTTCCTCCCCTACTGCAATCCTTTTTCCTATTATATCAACATGGATAGCATTCCACCAATATATACTGAATGGAAAAACAGCAGCGTGATAATAAATTATACACATAACAACCATATATTGCTAGGGCAATTATTTTATGATATATTTGCATTAACAATATGAAACAGGGTGATACTATTTATGGAACCATTATTTGGATTAATTGTTTAGGCACCAGAAAAATTTTCTGGTGCCTAAAGGTGTTTTGATACAAAGAATCTGATTGTTTGTTATTGCCATTTCTGAAAGGAGTAAAACAAATGAGGCATATTCGTAGGTTTTTTCTAACAGGATTGTTAATTTTGCTGCCGCTAGTCATTACCATTTACATTATATTTTTCATATTTAGCCTGGTGGATAATTTGCTGGCAGGTTTTATTAGAATGATTGTAGGCTATCCTTTACCTGGATTAGGTGTAGTCTTAACTATTCTATTGGTTCTTATTGTAGGATTAATAGCAACAAATATTATAGGAAAAAAGTTTATAGAATTTTTTGAAGCCTGCTTAAATAAAATTCCCTTAGTAAAAACTATATATGGAGCTGTTAAACAAATAATTGACGCATTCTCACTCCAAAAAAACAATGCTTTTCAACGTGTTGCTTTAGTTGAATATCCCCGCAGAGGAATATATGCTATTGGTTTTATTACAGGAGAGTGTTCTGGAGAAGTACAAGAAAAGACTGCCGAAGAAGTAATAAATGTCTTTGTGCCTACTACTCCTAATCCTACTTCTGGAATGTTACTCCTACTTCCTAAAAGGGATGTCATTCCACTTGAGATGAGTGTGGAAGATGGTTTAAAGCTGCTTATTTCAGGCGGAGTTGTTGTTCCAAAGGAAAGAGCAGCTAATGGACAGGAGGTAACTGAAAAGTGATTGCGTTATGGGAATGGATACTACTTTTAGTTCTGCTAATAATGTCTGGACTTTTTTCTGGTTCCGAAACAGCCCTTATATCACTAAATCGGCTTAAAATACATCAAATGGTTGAAAAAGGTGTTCCAAATGCCTCTTTACTGGAAAAACTAGTTTCTAATCCCAACAAGCTTTTATCTACCATATTGGTTGGCAATAATATTGTTAATATCAGTGCATCTGCACTGGTAACTTCTATAGCTCTGCGTCTATTTGGTCAGGCGGGAGTTGGTGTAGCTGTAGCTTTTTTAACTATTATTATATTAATTTTTGGCGAAATAACTCCCAAGGCTTATGCAGCCAGCAATAATGAGAAATTTGCATTAAGAATTGTTCGTTTAATTAAGTGGTCGGAAATTCTTTTCAGTCCTGTAGTTAAGCTGTTAGGAATAATTACTGCTAAACTGCTAAAAATTCTAGGTGATAAGTCTGAGAATGGGAAAATCACAGTTACTGAGGAAGAAATCATTACCCTTATAGGGTTAGGCAAAAACCAGGGTTCAATAGAGCCTAATGAAGAAGAAATGATTACAAGTGTTTTTGATTTAAACGACACCCTTGTTCGGGAGGTAATGATACCTCGCGTTGATATAGTAGGGGTGCCTGCAGAAGTTAACCTGCGAAAAGCCTGGAAAATAATTGTGGATACAAATCATTCAAGGCTGCCGGTTTATGGCACCGGCCTGGATAATATAATAGGTATTTTGTATGCAAAAGATTTAATAAGGCATGTTGATTTTCTTGAAAAGAAAACTGTTAGGGATATTATGCGTGAGCCTTATTTTGTGCCTGCAACAAAAAATGTTAGTGAATTGCTGAAAGATCTTAAACGGGAAAGAGTCCATATATCTGTAGTATTAGATGAATATGGCGGAACGGCAGGGTTGGTATTCCTGGAAGACCTCATTGAAACTATTACCGGTCCCATAGGTGATGAATATGATGAGCTGCATCCATTGATTGAGGAAATCAGTGAAAGCGAATTATTGGTAAGCTCTAGAGTAGCATTAGATGATATCAATCAGCTATTGCATATTGATCTTCCCCAGGAAGATCACGATACTATTGGAGGTCTGGTTTTTCATTTGTTTGGGTATGTTCCTGTTAAAAATGAAACAATTGAGTTTTCAGATGTGACCTTTACTGTAAAGGATGTTGAGAAGAACACAATTAAGAGAGTTCTAATAAAAGCTGCTAGATAAAAGCTGCTAATTAAAAGCTGCTAGATAATTTAATTCTATCTGAACAATAGAACTATACAATAAAACCCCAACACAAAAATGTGACATGGGGTTTTATTAGTAAAAATTCCTAGTTAATGTTATTTTATTTGCATATTTGGGTATAGAGGGTATTTGGCAGTCAATTCTGCTACCTTCTTTTCAACCTCTGCTTTTTCCCTTTCATCTCCCGTAAGGGCTTTGTTTATGCACCATGCTACAATTTTCATATCCTCTTCCTGTAATCCCCTGGTTGTAACAGCTGGGGCACCTATTCTTATCCCGCTAGTAACTGTAGGTGGCTGGGGGTCATTAGGTATTGCATTCTTATTCACCGTTATCTTGTACTCATCAAGGGTTTCTTCTGCAGCCTTACCTGTAAGGTTCTTGGGTCTTAAGTCTACCAGCATCAAGTGGGTATCCGTTCCACCTGATACAATTCTAAAGCCTTCATTAGTTAAAGCACCTGCAAGGGCTGCTGCATTCTTGAGAACCTGCTTCTGATATTCCTTAAATTCAGGCTTGAGGGCTTCAAGGAAGGCAACTGCTTTAGCAGCTATTACATGCATCAATGGTCCACCTTGGATTCCAGGAAAAACGGCCTTGTCAATAGCCTTGGCATATTGCTCTTTGCAGAGAATTAGCCCTCCCCTTGGCCCCCTCAAGGTTTTATGGGTGGTGCTTGTCACAAAATCAGCATAGGGTACTGGGTTGGGATGCAGGCCAGCTGCCACTAAGCCGGCAATATGTGCCATATCCACCATAAACATTGCTCCTACTTCATCGGCTATCTCTTTTAACTTGTCAAAGTGAATAGTTCTTGGGTATGCACTAGCCCCTGCCACTATTAGTTTGGGTCTTACCTGCTTTGCCAGTTGGGCAAGATTTTCATAATCTATTTGCTCTGTTTCTGGATGCACACCGTAAGCATGGAATTGATAATATTTACCAGACATGTTGACTTTACTGCCATGGGTTAAGTGTCCTCCGTGGGCCAGATCCATTCCCAAGACTTTGTCGCCTGGGTCCAGAACGGAAAAGTAAACAGCCATATTGGCTTGGGCTCCCGAATGAGGCTGGACATTGGCATGTTCCGCTCCAAATATTTCCTTAAGCCTGTCCCTCGCCAAATCCTCTACAATATCCACATACTGACAACCACCATAGTACCTCTTGCCAGGATACCCTTCAGCATACTTGTTGGTTAATACTGTTCCCTGGGCAGCCATTACTGCTTCACTTGTAAAGTTTTCTGAGGCTATTAGCTCCAGGTGACTGTTTTGTCTTCCAAGCTCTAAAAGTATTGCTTCTGCAGCCTGGGGATCAACCTTTTTTATGACTTCTATATTCATGATTTTCCCTCCTTGATATTATATTTTTAATTAAAATTAGCCAGAAGGGTGAGTAGCCCATGGGAGTCTCACCCACAGGCTCTCCCAGAACCGGACGTGAACCTCTCAGCTCATCCGGCTCCCATTATTCAGTCGTTAAT